>JBEKVR010000091.1:0-22897 GCA_049513815.1 Roseiarcus sp.
TCATGCTCGGTCTGGCCAAAACCTGCATGAAACTGAAATTGTCGTTCTACGACTTCATCGGCGACCGGCTGGGAATCCCAGGACCCAAAATTCCACGCCTCGCAACCCTCGTCAGGCATGCCAACGCTTGAGCTGACCCAAGCATGCCCGGAAATCTGCCCCGATTACAATTTCCCGGCGCTCTCGTCCAATATTCGTCAAATAAACGCGAGTGGACGGGCGTGCACGCGCTTGGATTCTTTACAACGATTCGGGCGTCGTTGCGGGTCGTCTGGTCCACTTACCGCTCAAGCGTAAGCACCTCTGCGCTCGGCGCGTTGAGCCAGACGTCGACCTCCACAGCCTCGCGCTACATGAGATGAACGTCAGGAGCGGATCGAAAGCGCCACCTTGACGCCGGTGCCGCGGGGACGAAGCCGCCGTCGGTGACCCACGCAGACCCCAGCCGAAGAGTTCCAGCCGCAAACTCCCCGTCAGCGCCGCGCACGCCCTGCCGGCCCGCGACTGCCTGCCTCGCAATGACCGCTACGCGCCCATGCGTGTCATTCAGCGCACGGTCCCGACGCCGATCGGCGTCGTAAACTCTTGACCACTAACAGTGTGAGTGGGTCAAAGGTCGAGGACGACCAACACGTTCTCGCCCGCCGGCCCCACGAAGGGGCAGTTCAGTGAGTGCGGACCGCGTGTCTGCGCCAGCACGGCTTGATGTCGAGCAGCGGCGTGCCGTCGACGCAATCAAGGCCGCGCGCCAGGATAACGCCGGCCTCGATCGCGGCGACCGTGACGATCGACGACGCGATGGGGTTTGGCCGCATCGGCGAGCGCAGGGCGAATGTCCCAGTCGGGCCGATGCCCGCATGTGGCGTCTGCACGAGGAGATCGCGCCGCGCCCTGTCCATCCAATAGAGGACCTGCAGCTCGGAATGCGCTTCGAGCCCTCGCATGGCCTCCCGCCACGGCTCGTCGATCTCGATGCAGCACACGGGCCCGTCGGCGCGCCCATGACGCGGGCAGCCGCGCAGCGAAGAGAAAGGCGTGCGGATGCGTCCGATGAAGACGAGCGTGGCGTCGGCGCGGTTCGGCGCGCTGCCGACGATCTCGCCTGGTCTCACCGAAACGTCGTCCATGGCGCGCCGTCCTCCCACCCTTCCCCCCGACCCGCAGTGCGCCTTCGCCGCGCACGGCCGCCAAGAATCCCATAGTCTGAAACCGCGATGAAGGCGACGCCGGCGTAGCCGAGCTGCATCTGGACGTCGAGCCGCGTCCAGGATGCGTTCTTTCTGCGGTCGCCGCTGCGGTGGTAAGCCGATCATTGGCGCGCTCGCGCGCCTCTTGCCGACGATTGAGGTTCGCCAAAGGCGCCGCAGGACGCGAGTTGTCGCGGCGCAAAGACTTGCGGCCAGAGAGAAGGCACAAACGCCGCCATGGCGCGTCGAAACTTCATCGAACGGATCACGCTAGACGCTGCACTGGCCTGGATCGACGCCGCGCCGGTGCGCGGAACGGTTGAAGACGTGGCGCTTCCGGCAGCGCTGGGGCGCGTCCTCGCGGAACCAGTTACGTTCGAAGTCGATCGCCCTCCGTTCGACCTCGCCTTCATTGATGGTTACGCTTTGCAAGCCGACGCGACGCTCGGCGCCAGCGCCTACGGTTCTCTGTCGCTGCCGCTCGCGCCTTCTGGCGAGGCCGTGTCCGCGCCCTTCGCCGTTGCGTGTTGCGCGGGCGCGCCGCTGCCCCCCGGCGCTGACGCGGTGCTGCCGATCGACGCTGTCGAAGCGAGCGCAGGAATGGTTGAGGTCGGCGAGCCGGCGCCGCGCGGCGCGGGCGTGGCGCGTCGCGGCGAGACGGCCCGCCGGGGTGAGATTACGCTGCCTGCCGGGCGGTGGTTAGGGCCGACGCAGATCGCGCTCGCCGCATCGGCAGGCGCGAAGGTCGTGAAACTGGCGAAGCGGCCCGTGGTGGAGCTTTGGCTCGCCGGCGCCAAGCCTCCCGGCGTCGACGCTTTGGCGACCGCGATCTCGGCGCTCGTCGCGCGCGACGGGGGGATCGCCCACTGCAACGATGGCGGCGCGCTCGACGGTGACGGCGATGCGCTTGTGATCGTCGGGCGCAGCGGATGGGGTGATGACGACAACAGCATCCCGCGATTGCTGGCTGAAGGCGGGAAGTTGGATCATCATGGCGTTGCATTTGCGCCCGGCGGGTCAATTGGGTTCGGCTGGCTCGGCCCCCGTCCAGTCATTTTGGTCCCCGGCGATCCATACGCGGCGTTGGCGACTTACGAAGTGTTTATTGGGCGGCTTGTGCGGCGGCTGGCTGGCCGCCCGGCGCCTTTTGCGCGTTCCGTGCGACGCTGCAGGCTGGTCGGCAAGATCGCTTCACCGGTCGGTGTGGCCGAATTCGCGCCAGTGACGATTGACGGCGACTCAGCGACGCTAGTCGCGACTGCGCCGTCCGACGGGCTTGTGGGGTTGGCTCGGGCCGACGGCTTTACGCTTGTTCCGACCGGCCTAGAAGGTTTCGCGGAAGGCGCAGAGGTTGAAGTCGTCGAGCTCAATTGCGGAGGGGCGACATGAGCCGCGAAGAACGTAAAGGTGTCCGGCAGGAACAATTCCTCGACGTTGTCAGTCGCGACGAGGCTGAGGCGCGCTTTCGCAAGCACCTGAAGCTTGGTCCGCTTGGCGAGGAGACCGTCGCCCTTGCCGAATGTCGCGGCCGGGTCTTGGCCCGCGACGTCGCCGCCAACGTCGACGCGCCGGGTTTTGATCGATCGAATGTCGATGGCTTCGCCGTGCGCGCGGAGGACGTCGAAGGCGCGCGCCCCGACGCGCCTCGCCGGTTGACGCTCTCTGAAGAGCTGCTGACGCCAGGCGTGCCGCCGATGCATGAAGTCCAGCCGGGTGGCGCGACGCCTATTGCAACCGGCGGAATGATCCCGCGCGGGGCGGACGCCGTCGTGATGATCGAGATGACCGACCCGGCCGAAGGGGGCGGCGTCGATGTGCGGCAGGCGGTCGCGCCGGGCGCCGCGATCTCGTCCGCCGGTTCGGACATCGGCGCGGGAGAGACGGTTCTGCGCCGCGGCGTCGTGCTCGGCTCGCGCGAGGTCGCGCTGCTCGCAGCGATCGGCGAGGGCGCGGTTGCGGTCTTCCGCAAGCCGCGCGTCGCGATCCTGTCGACGGGCGATGAGCTCGTCGCCGCAGGATCGCCAATCCGCCCTGGCCAAGTGTTCGACAGCAACGGCCCGATGCTGGCCGCGGCGGTCGAAGAGCTTGGCTGCGTGGCGCTGCCGCTCGGCATTGTCGCCGACGACTTTCAACGGATGTCCGAAACGATCGACGCTGCGTCGCCCTGAAACCTGGCAAGCCTCTCTGCCTCGCCGTGACTCGAGGCAAGCCCGTGGTGATCCTGCCTGGATTCCCGACCTCGGCGACCTTCACTTTCCACGAATTCGTCGCGCCAGTTCTGCGCGCTTTTGCGGGACTGCCTCCGTTGCGCCGCGCGACGCGCCGGGCGCGATTGCCGGTGAAACTGACGTCTGAATATGGCCGAACAACTTATACGCTCGTGAGGCTGGCCGAATCGCCCGATGACGAACTCGTCGCCTATCCGATGGGCAAAGGGTCGGGAGCGGTGACCGAGTTCTCGCTTGCGGACGGTTTTTTCGCGACGTCCGCCGGCGTAGAGGCAGTTCCCGCCGGCGCCGAGGTCTCCGTCACCCTGATCGGTCAAGCCCTCGAACCGGCGGACTTGATGGTGATCGGCAGCCATTGCGTCGGCCTCGACGTGCTGATCGGTAGGCTCGCGCGTGAGGGGCTGACGGCGAAGGTCTTGTCAGTCGGTAGCACGGCGGGGCTCGCGGCGGCGAAGCGCGGCGAGTGCGACATCGCTGGCGTTCACCTGATGGACCCGGCAACCGGCGTCTACAATCGTCCGTTCCTCGACGACACATTGCGTTTCGCGCCGGGCTACGCGCGGCTGCAGGGCGTCGTCTGCCGATCGGACGACGCACGCTTCGGCGCCGGAACCGCTACCCAGGCCATCGCTGCGGTCGCGGCCGATCCACAATGCCTGATGGTCAACCGCAATACTGGCAGCGGCACGAGAATTCTCGTCGACCGACTGCTCGGCGGCGCCAGGCCGGCAGGCTATTCTTATCAGGTCAAGTCCCACAACGCCGTCGCCGCCGCGGTGGCGCACCGGCGCGCAGACTGGGGGGTGGCGATCGAACCCGTCGCCAAGCTCTACGGCCTACGCTTCCTGCCGCTGCAGCCCGAGCATTACGACTTCGTCATTCCAGCGCAGAGAGTCGCGCGCGCTCCGGTGCAGCGCTTTCTCGCCCTGCTTGACGACCCGGATGTCCGCCAGGCGCTCGCCGACCTCGGTTTCCCGCGTCACGCCGAAGCGTGATCCGGCAACGCGTCGGGTCCCGTCGAGGAGCGCCTGCGATCCTGTTTCCGCCGATGGGGCGCAAGCGCGTCGAGCTGGCCTCAACCGTGCGGCGCGCCGGCGCCTGAGAGCACGTGGAGAGAGGCGCGGGCAATGCGCACAGTAGTGAGCGTCCGCGCCGCGAGCCCGAGCGCTTCGGGTCGTGGCAGGGCCGCCACCAACCGGAAGCCGCAGTCGAGCGTGACTCGAGTGATCGGCCCAAGGCGGACGACGTCCTGCACCACCGCTTCGAGCCAGATCGCGTTGTCGGCGCTTTCGGGCCGCGCCTCTCTGGCCAGCACGCCGACATCTTCGGCGCGCAGGCACAGAATCGCGTTGGGCATTCCTGGCAAAAGGCGATGGGCGGCGGCGCCTGAGAGGATGTTTTCGACCCCGGTGCTGTCGGCGACATAACGGTTGGCCGGCCGCGAGAAGACGTCGTCGACCGAGCCAATCTGCTGCAAGGCGCCGTCATGCAGGACTGCGACACGGTCGGCGAGGACATGGACGTCCGACTGGTCATGGCTGACCAGGATCGCCGCGAGCTTCGCCTCGCGCAGAAACTGTCGCAGGTCGTCGCGCAGAGTCTCGCGCGTGCGCGCGTCGAGAGCGGCGAAGGGCTCGTCGAACAGAAACAGGTTCGGGCGGCTGGCGAGCGCTCGCGCGAGCGCGACGCGCTGCTTTTCGCCTGGACTCAGGTCGTGCGGCAGCCGGTTGGCGAGCGGCGCGACGCCGAAACGCTCGAGCATCTTGCCGATGTCGACATCCGCCGCGCCGCGTCGCGCGCGAATCGCGAAACCGACGTTTCCGGCCACGCTCAGATGGGGAAACAGGCCGTAGTTCTGCACCATGAAGCCGACACGCCGCTGTTCCGGCGGCAGCCGGGTCGCGTCGCGGCCGGCGATGCTGATGCGGCCGACTGTGGGAGCATGGAAGCCGGCGATCGTCTCGAGCAGGACCGACTTGCCCGCCCCGTTGGCTCCCATCAGCACGAGGATCTCGGCGGGCGCGAGAGCGAGGCTGATGTCGCGCAACGCGAAGGCACCGAGCGAAACGGCGACGCGCTCCATCTCGAGGATCGGCGCAGTCATCGGCCGATTCCCGCGGCTACGCGTCCCTGCGCGACGAGGCGAAAGACAAGGAACAAGGCGAGCGAGACGACGAGCAACAGCAGCGCCGCCGCCGCCGATTGGCCAAGGCCCTGCTGAAGGAAGAGCTCGTAGATTTTGACCGGGGCGCTCATCGGGTAATAGGCGAGGATCGCGACGGCGGCGAATTCGCTGATCGCGCGTGCGAAAGTCAGCGTCATGCCGATCACCACGCTGCGCCAAGCGAGCGGCAGTGTGACAGTGGCGAGCGCACGCCACGGACCGACGCCCAGCGTGCGCGCGACCTGCTCGAGACGCGGGTCGACGGCTTCGAAGCCGAGCCGCGCCGCATTGACCGTGTAGGGGGCGGACACAAACAGCATGCCGACGACGACGCCGGCGAAACTGCCCCAGAAGCGCAAGCCGAACAATTGTTCGGCCGGTCCACCGAGCATGCCGCGCCGGCCGAACACGAGCAGCAACGCGATCCCGGCGACCGTATGGGGAACGGCGAGCGGCAAGTCGATGAGCGCGGCGAGCGCCGATTGGCCGCGAAAGCCGCCGCGGGCCAGCACATAGGCGAGCGGCACGCCGGCTGCCGACGCCAGCACGGCGGCGAACAGCGCGGCGACGAGGCTCACCCCGATCGCCTCGCGCACGTCAGGCATCGCAGCGACGGCGAGGAGCACGCCCGGCGACTGCGTGGCCGCGAGGCCGATGAGCGGCGCGAGAATGAAACCGATCAGAAGGCTGCCGACGAGCCAGCCGACAAGAAAGACGCCGCGCGAGCCTCCGACCGGACGAGGCGTCATCAGGGGCTCGGCCAGCTGACGACCATGTCGCGCAGGCCTTGGGGCATCTGGTCGACGCCCGTCGCGTACGGCTTCTGCATGGTCCCGAAGCCGTCTTTCGCCATGATGGCGCGCCCCTCGGGGCCGAGCAGAAATGCGACGAAGCGGGCAGCGAGCGCCGGATGCTCGGCATTCGTCGGGATCGTGACGGCGTAGATGATCGGCTTGCCCTTGAGATCGCCGTTCTTGGTGTGCGCGACCGCCTCGGCGTAGTCGGCGGAAAAGGCGGGGTCGCTGAGATTGATCGCGGCGGGCAGATCGAGGAATTGAAGGTGATGCTGCAAGGCGTCGGAGCGGTAGATCGCCAGATAGTCGATTTGCCCGCTCTCCAGCGCGGCGACGAGATCCGTCTCGGTGTCGCGCATGTTGGCGAGCGGCGCGTTGGCGAGAACCTTTTCAGCTGCGCCGGGGCGATTGTAATGTCGCTCGGCGAGCGCGAGCATTTGCAGGGTCTGGTAACCCGACGGGTCGGTGTCGGGATTGGAGCGACCGATCTGGACATTCGGCCGCGTCAGGCAGTCGAGCCAGTTGTCGGCGTTGACCTCCTTCGCGTACAGACTGTCCGCCGTGTATACGAAGGTGATCGCGTTCTGAGCGAAACCAACGTACCAGCTCGCATAGCTGGTCGCGCCTGGCGCCATCAGATATTTCGGGATGACAGTATAATCGGCGACCGCCAGTAAGTCGGCCGACTGATGCAGGTCCGTGATATGGCGAGCCATCATCACGCTGCCACCGAATTGGGATCGCACGGCGACGTCTGGGTTCTTGACCTCGAACGCGGCCGCGACCTCCTTGAACGGTTCGGCTAAGGTGCCGGCGCCTAAGAGCGTAAGCTCGACCCGCTCGGCCGCCACGCCTGCGGCTGGCGCTGCGGTCGCACAAATCAACGCCAGACCGAAAACGCGGCGTCGAAATCCTTTGCGCATCGGAAAGTCTCTATTGTCCCTTGATCTACCGGTCAATGCAGCTTTGCCCCAACGCTTCCTCGGAAAGCGGCCGATCGACGCTGCGGTCGCGAGACGCGCCTCATCGTCGAGGCGGACCCCTGGCGTGAAATACTAACGCCTTCCCAGGGCCGATTCTGTCGGCTGGGCGACAGCCTCGATGGGAGGATGGCGCCCGCTTCCGCGCGCTCGGCGATGGACGCACAAATCAACCCCCGGCCGTCGCTTCCATTCCGGCCGGACCCACCGCGTCGATCGGCTTCGAACGAAAAGTCGGCTAAGCAGCGTCAGTCGACGCCGACAATGACGTCGGAGGACTTGATGACGGCGCTGGCTTTCTTGCCGACCGCAAGACCAAGGGCGTCGACCGCCTCGTTAGTGATCGAGGCGGTGATGACGGCGCCGCCGGCGATTTCGATCTTCACATGCGCGGTGGTCGCGCCCTTCGTCAGGGCGACGACCTTCCCCGGCAGCACGTTGCGGGCTGAGAGCTTCATGAGTGGGCCTCCCTGCAATTCGCCGTGCCGCAACAAGGCGCGACCGGCACGAAAACAAGATTACACGCTTCCTGCCGCGAGGCCAGCGAACCGGCGCGCCCTCCAGTCGGCGCGATCCGGTCTTACAACGCTGCGTTTGCGAGGATTCCAAACTCCGAAAATGGGACAAACGCGACTTCGTCCCCTTCTTGGATCGCTGTCACGTCCTCCGGGATTTCAATCAGTCCGCTCGCCGCGCGAAGCGACGAGATCAGGCCTGATCCATCGCGCGGATAGCTTCTTGCGACCGTCCGATCGCCAGCGCGTTCGAGCCAGCCGCGGAGGAATTCGCGCCGCCCCGATCTACGCGCGCGGATCTCGAAGCCAGCGGGGAAGAAGAACCGCCGCGGCTCGATCCACGGCTCCCCCGCCAGCCGCCGCGCGACCGGCCACACATAGAGCAAGGCGCAGACCATTGCGGCGACCGGATTGCCGGGCAGGGCGAAGCAGAGGCATGAGCCGATCCTGCCGACGCCCATCGGGCGGCCGGGTTTGATCGCCAGTTGCCAAAGGTCGAGCGCGTCCGCTCGCTTTAGCGCCGCGATGACATGGTCCTCCTCGCCGAGGCTCGCGCCTCCGGACGTGACGATGAGATCATTTTCCGCCGCCGCCGAGCGGAGCGCCGCCTGAACGTCGTCGAAACGGTCTGGGAGAATGCCGCCATAGTTTGCCGAAACGCCGAGCGGGGAGAACAGGCCGGCGAGCATCGGGCCGTTCGCGTCGTAGACCTTGCCGAGCGCGAAAGGCGCGCCCGCCGCCAGCACTTCGTTGCCGGTGGAGAGGATTTGCAGGCGCGGGCGCCTCACGCAGACAATCTTGCTCAGCCCGCATGCGGCGAGCGCCGCGACGTCTTGCGGGCGAAGCCGCTGGCCGGGGGCGATTACAGCGGTCCCTTCGACCATGTCCTCCCCGGCGAGCCGACGGTTGACGCCTTTCTTCAACCCTCCAGCGATCAACACGTCGCCGCCTTCGACGCGGCAGTCCTCCTGCATGGCGACCGTGTCGCAACCTTCCGGCATCACCGCGCCAGTGAAGATGCGTGCTGCGCATCCCGGCGGGACGCGGCTTGGCGCGGCGTCGCCCGCCGCTATGCGGCCCGCGATGGGCAGAATCGCGCCGGACTTCCCGTCATAGTCGTCGAAGGCGAAGGCGTATCCGTCGACAGCGGAATTGTTGTGCGCGGGGCTGGAGCGAGGCGCCAGGACGATTTCCGCGCCGACCCGACCAGCGGCGGCGTAAATCCCGACCTCCTCGCGTTCCTTCACGGGCGCCGCGAGGCCATTCAGAAGCGAAATCGCTTCCGCGTGCGCGAGGCGGCGTACGGAGAACGCGGAGCGACCGGCGAGCGCAGTCATGCTCCCCGCCCCGGGGCCCCGATCGCCGCCGCGGGCAAAATCGGCAGGATGGACGCTCCGAACGACATCGTCATCATGCTTTGCGAACCCGAGTTCGCGTGGGCGAGATCGGCAGCAACAGCTCCACGCGGCGCGACAACCTCCGCCGTCGCGCCGGCCGCGCGCTCCGCCGAACGATCCGCCGCCGCTTGCGCGCATCCAAGCGCAATTTACCACAGACGAAGTGATCCAGATCATGTTCGGCGATCGCGCCCGCGAGAACGATCAGCCGGCGCGCCGGCGTCGAAGCGACAGCGCGGGGCAAGTGATGGATGCTCCTCTGCGCTCGCGCTCCTGCTTGCCCATGTGGCGGTCTGCGGATCGGAGTCCATCATGATCACGGTGCGAGTCTTTTTGAAACTATCCCCTGACACCCGCATCGGTCTGGGCAAGATCCAACTGCTCGAGGCGATCGAGACCGCCGGCTCGATTTCCGCCGCCGCCCGCACGCTCAAGATGGGCTTTCGACGCGCCTGGGAGCTGCTCGACCATATGAACAAGGCCTTCGGCCGCCCTGTGGTCACGGGTCACCCCGGCAGCGCCGGCGGCGCTGAATTGACGGACCTTGGGCGGGACGTTGTTCGCCGCTACCGCCGCATCGAAGCAGAAACTCAGGCGCTCGCCGCGCCGCATCTCGTGGCGCTGGACGCCTGCCGCCTCGCCGAAAAGGAAGGCGGCGAAGCAGGCTGAGTCGAGCGCCGGACGCTGTTCGCCGCGCCGTCCGTCTCTCAAGAATAGCAACTATGATTGCCAAGACATAATTGACGCATCTCGACGCGACTATTTGTCGCGGAGCGTAATCGGACGAGAAAATTCGAATATGACTTAACAAACAGAATTCTCACGCTTCGCCGATACTCCTATAAACGCGTCACGCCGACTGCGCCTCGTGGGCGTCGTCTGAACCGCGCGGAAGAGAAGAGCTCCGCGCAGATCTCCCGACCCACCTGGCCCGACATGAAAGGAGCTCGGCATGGTCAAGATCATCCGCGTTAACATGACGGATCGCACCGTCCGAGTGGAACCGGTCCCGGAAGCGTGGCTCGGATTGGGCGGGCGGGCGCTCACCTCAGCGATCGTCGCGGCGGAAGTCCCGCCAACTTGTCATCCGCTCGGCCCCAGCAACAAGCTGGTATTTGCGCCCGGCCTGCTGTCAGGCACCGCAGCCGCCAATTCGGGCCGTTGCTCGGCTGGCGCCAAGAGCCCGCTGACCGGCGGCATCAAGGAAAGCAACGCCGGCGGCACCGCGTCGCGCCTGTTGGCCCGTCTCGGCATCCACGCGCTCATCATCGAAGGCAAGCCCAGCGGGGAAGGCTGGTACGGCCTACGCATCGACAATAACGGCGGCGTTGTCGACGAAGAGACCGAAACGATCGGGAAGGGGAATTTCGCCGTCCTCGAGGCGCTGAACCGGCGTTGCGGCGAAGAGATCGGCGTCATTACCTTGGGGCCAGCCGGCGAGAACATGATGGCGATCGCCAACATCTCGGTGAAAGACCCCAACGGTAAGCTGCGCAGCTTCGGCCGCGGCGGACTCGGCGCGGTTATGGGCTCCAAGCGGCTCAAGTTCATCGCCATCGATGATTCCGAGGGCAGCGCGATCCCGCTCGTGGATCGACCCGCCTTCCTCGACGCGTCGAAGAAATTCGCCAAGACGCTCATCGACCATCCGGTGAGCGGCCAGGGCCTGCCGATTTACGGCACTGCGGTGCTCGTCAACCTCCTCAACGAGGTCGGCGGCCTGCCGACGCGCAATTTCACCAGCGGCCAGTACGCGGATCACGACAAGATCTCCGGCGAGACGATGCACGACACGATTGTCGCCCGCCACGGCGAGCCGACCCACAACTGCTCGCTCGGCTGCCAGATCCAGTGCTCGCAGATCTACAACGACAAGGACGGCAAGTATGTGACTTCCGGCTTCGAGTACGAGACGATCTGGGCGCTCGGCGCGGATTGCTGCATCAACAACCTCGACCAGATCGCCGAGGCCGACAACATCATGGACGACCTCGGGGTCGACAGCATCGAAACGAGCGTCATGTTCGGCGTCGCGATGGAGGCCGGCGTGCTGCCGTTCGGCGACGGCGAAGGCGTGCTGCGCATGCTGCGTGAAGAGATCGGCAAGGCGACCCCGCTCGGCCGCATCCTCGGCGGTGGGACGGCGGCAGTCGGCCGGGCCTACGGCGTCACCCGCGTGCCGGTGGTGAAGGGCCAGGCGATCCCAGCTTATGACCCGCGAGCCGTCAAAGGCATCGGCGTCACCTACGCGACGACGACCATGGGGGCCGACCACACGGCCGGCTACGCCGTCACCGCCAACGTATTGAACGTGGGCGGGAAGGTCGATCCGCTGAAGAACGAGGGTCAGGTCGAATTGTCGCGCAACCTGCAGATTGCGACCGCGGCCATCGACTCGACCGGGCTCTGCCTGTTCATCGCCTTTCCGGCGCTCGACATTCCGGAATGCCTCGCCTCGGTAATCGACATGATCAACGCGCGCTACGGCATCAAGCTGACCGGCGACGACGTGACGGCGCTCGGCAAGAAGACGCTGAAGATCGAGCACGCGTTCAACCTCGCCGCGGGCATCGGGCCGGAGCAGGATCGTCTGCCCGAGTTCTTTGAGCTCGAGAAGATTGCGCCGCACAATGTGGCATGGGACATGCCGACGGAGGAGCTCCAGTCCTTCTGGAAGGGGTTCGAGGATTGATGCAGGGCCAATCTCAAGCGCGTTAACGGCTCGGCGCGGAAGAGGCGCTGGGCCTCCCTTTGAGAAGCGATCATACGCTTGCTAAGCAACGACACAGTCACAATTGCCGTGAAGTTGCTTGCAGCGTTCCGAGTGGGAGAGGTCTGCGAAATTCTTGCCGGGCAAGGTAAGCCGCTGCGCGGTTGCGCGCTTTCGCTCGACATGGGCGAAGGGGAAGCAGAAGCGGACGAGTTCGCCGACGAGACCTGCTAGGCTGCAGCCGGAGGCGCAGCCGTGACCGGAACGATCGAAGTCAGGGCGTTCATGCAACTCTCGACGCTGTTCGCCGCGCGAGGGTGGTCCAACCCGCGCACGCTCGAAGTCGAGAACGGCGTCACGGGGGGGCAGCTTCTGGCGGCGCTCGGCGTCGACACTCGGGACGTCGAATCGCTGATCGTCAATCGACGCGCCGTGCCGGTAGAGGGTGCCGTTCTCAAGGCCGGTGACCGTGTCGCTCTCGTCCCGCCGGGCGCGCCGGGACCGCACCGCTTGCTGCTCGGTTTGCGTGATATGTCGGCGCCGCGCAAAATGTGAGACGGAGGTTCGCTGTGCGCTGCGATACCAACCACGAAATGTTCAATCGCGTGGACGGGCTCCTTCACCGGCTGCGCGGTTAGGGTCGGCGAGCGGCCAGCGCTGCTCGCCGATCCGCTTGATGCGGTCAGGTTTCGCTCGAAAAGTCAGGCCGGGATTACTCAACGCTTGTTGGCAGAGTCGCGTTCCAACGCGCGTTTGTGGCGGGTCTCGACGCCAATTGGCGTGCCGACAATTTGAACGCATTTGCCGCAAGCAGGTCAGGCGGCGGAACCAATTCGCAGTTTCGACAATTCGTCTCCACCGATTTCGGAATCGAGGGGGAAGAAAATGCGACGATTGCCCATCTTTGGCGTGAAGCATGCGCGCTGGATCCAACAAGCCGCGCATCTCAATGACACGGCTTGACGTTCCGCTCTCTCCGATCATTCATAATCGATCTCGTCAAAGCTCATGTCGCGAAGATCGACCGAAAGCATACGTCGCACAAGGGGGACGCCGACGCCAGTGATGAGTTTAAGCGCTTCGGTCGCCGCGAGCGTGCCGAGAACACCGGCGACCGAGCCGAGAATGCCGATCTCGGCGCAAGTGGCGGCCTGCATCTCTTCTGGCCCGTGCATAATCGTGCGCAGACTAGGGTTGGTTGCGCCGCCCGGCCCCTGGGCGAACGGCATGAGCACGGTCAACGTGCCATAAAAAGCCAGGACCGCGGCGGAAACGAGCGGCTTGTGAAGTTTCTCGCAGGCGTCGGCGACGACAAACCGTGTCGGAAAATTGTCGGCGCCGTCGACAACGATGTCGTAGGCTGCCACGATCGCGTCAACGTTCCCGGCGTCGAGGCGCACCGCATGCATTTCAACTGCGACGTTCGGATTGATCAGCGCGATACGGTCGCGCGCGCTTTCCACCTTGAGGCGACCAATGTCGGGCGTGGCGTGGATGATCTGGCGTTGCAGGTTCGACAACGAAACGCGGTCGTCATCGACGACCCCGAGCGCGCCTACCCCAGCCGCCGCCAAATACTCCAGCACGGGCGAACCGAGCCCCCCGGCGCCGACGACCAACACGCGCGCCGCCTTGATCTTTTGCTGCCCCGGGCCGCCGACATCCCTGAGCACGATGTGTCGGGCGTAACGCTTCACTTCTTCGGCTGAGAGCATGGTTCGGCCTGTCGATGTAGGCGGGAACGGCAGGCGGACGGCGCTGTTTCGGGAGCGAGTCGCGGCCTGGGTCCAAGGACCGCTGCGCGCTCCAACCTACAACAGAGCGCTGCTGCGGTGTTCGCGCAGAGCTGGCCTTCGCCTAGCCGCCGCCGATCCGAGGGACGATGGCGAGGACGTCTCCCTCCGACAACGCGTAATCTACTTCGATGTGTCGTCCGCGATTGAAGAGCATGCCAACTTCCGACTCTTCGATTTCCAGCGACCTGAGAACGTCCGCGACGACCGCGCCCGTTGGGAATGCCAGCTCGTCAACCTTGAAACGTCCCTCCCGGAAAGTGGCGAACAATTTGACCGTGATCATCATGCACGTGCACTCCGGCGGGCGCGTCGGCTTCAGAAAAACGATCGAAAATTCCATGACGGCGCCGGTCGCCTTAGGTCAATATGCCCTTTGGCGTCGGCTTTCGCCAGCGGCTCGGGTTCGAAGAGTTTCCGTTGAACTGCCTCCGGTTCTCTGGATGCGCGGCGCTGGAAAATTCAAGTTTAGCCGCGTTGGCTGGGCGGAGGATTCCCTATGAATAGGACACGGTTCCGCGACATTTGGCAGCCGACTCGGCCGGCGAGCACTCCCAAGTCGCCGTCGGCGACCTCGTGAACGCCGTCGTCATGGGCGGGTCGCCGAAGAACTCTGCATCTGGAGATCGCTTCGACGAGTCAGCCAAAGCGATCGGCTTCGCGACGATGTTCCATAGAGATTATGTGGCGATTTCAATAACATAAGTGTTCGCACTTTTGTCCAGAGTGGCGCGCCACTTTGGTGCGTCTCTGCGAACACCGCCGGACGGCGTCACCTGACCCGCGAGCGTTTCTCGGGGCTCGGCAGGGACCCTGCGGATCGCGCGGGAGCTACGCTTCGCACGGGATGCGGTGCGCAAAGTTCTGCGCTCGGGCGGCGCGACGAAGTTCAACGACAAGCGTGATCCAGCCGTGGTCTCGCCAACTCGGGCGGGCGTTCCGGTGAAAATGAGGTCGCTCCCTTGCGGGCTCGCGCTTGACGACAATTGGGCGATGATCTCCGGCATCCGCACTTGCGTGCTCCCTGCGCCCCGAGGCCTCAATCCGGCCAGCTTATCGACGGGTCGGAACACTGGGGACGGCGGCGCCAACGGCATCATGCCGGAGAAGTCCGCATCGGGTCGTTCAACGACGAGATTCGCACCGAGCGCCTGAACGTCAACTGGTTCCTCAGCCTCAACCAGGCGCGGGAAAGATACAAGGCTTGGAGTCGAGAGATTGAGCGACGTTCGTCCGCACAGCGCGATCGGCGGCAAGACGCCGAGAGAGCTTCGCCTGCCGCCCGGCGATCCCGGCCAGCCGTGCCGCGGATGAAGCCGGAATTTCCCGGCCCGGACGGTCTTGCGTCGGGGCAAGCTCGCCTCAACCCGCGACTCGAGCCCCGGCCGAATGGATGTCGCGGGTCGGAGCGCAGGCCATCGCGTCCGCACCGGCTGCGTGCAGTCCGCATCAGCGCAACCGCGCGCGTCGATCCGGTTTCGCCAACTCAGGAGACAGTCAGCGCGTGCTTCTTCATTTTGTCGTGCAGGGTGGATTTGGGAATCTGCAGGGCCTGGGCGGCGAGGGTCAAGTTGCGACCGCAACGGCCCAGTGCCTCAACGATCATTGCGCGTTCGAAGGCCTCGACGGCCGCCGACAGGGGCGCTCCTTCCGTCTCCTCCGGTTCGGCGAAGGGGGGAAAACCCATCTCGATGCCGAGAACACAGCGATCGGCGACATTGCGCAGTTCGCGGACGTTGCCTGGCCAGCCGTAGGCGACGAGCTTCTGCATCTTGGCCGGCGGCAACGACGGCGCTGGGCGGCCGTGGTCGATCGAAAGCTGTTCAACGAATTGGCCGAAAAGCAGGGGAATGTCCTCGCGCCGCTCGCGCAGCGGCGGCGCGAGAAGGGAGGCGACGTTGAGGCGGTAGTAGAGGTCCGCGCGGAAACCTCCCGCCGCGGACAGCACGCCGAGGTCGGTCTTGGTCGCGGCGACGATGCGACAGTCGACCCGGATCGGCATATTGGACCCGAGCCGCTCCAGCGTGCGTTCCTGAAGGACGCGCAAAAGCTTGATCTGCACCGAGGGCGGCATAGACTCGATCTCGTCGAGGAACAGCGTGCCGCCGTTCGCGTACTCGATCTTGCCGATGCGCCGCTTGGCCGCGCCAGTAAAGGCGCCGGGCTCGTGGCCGAACAGCTCGCTCTCCGCCAGGCCCTCCGGCAGACCGCCGCAGTTGATCGCCACGAAGTGGCGCTCGCAGCGGGGGCTCGCTTCGTGCAGGCAGCGGGCCACCAGCTCCTTGCCGGTCCCCGTTTCGCCGTTGATGAGCACCGAGACGCTCGTGTCGGCGAGGTCCTCGATGAGGCAGCGCAGGCGAACGATCCCCGGCGAGGCGCCGATGATGCGGGCCTCGAGCCGGCTGCGGTCGCGCAGCTGGTGGCGCAAATCCCGGACTTCAAGCGTCAGCGCCCGCTTCTCCAGGCAGCGCCTCACCACGTCGACAAGGTACTCGGGCTGGAACGGTTTCTCGATGAAGTCGTAGGCGCCGGCTTTCATCGCCTTGACGGCAAGCGAAACGTCGCCATGGCCGGTGATGATCACCACCGGCAGGTCGGCGTCGACCGCGAGGACGTCGTCGAGCACGGCGAACCCATCGCGCCCGGGAAGCCGAACGTCGGTGACGACCACGCTCGGCAGCAACCGGCGAACTTGGGCCAACGCCTCTTCCGCCGTGCGCGCGCCTCGCGTCTCGATGCCTTCCATCTGCAGGGCCTGCTCGCAGCCGAACAGGACGTCGGGGTCGTCGTCGACCACCAATACATAGGCGTTCATCCGTCCGACTCTCTCCTGGAAGGCAGCCTCACAATGAAGCCCGCTCCGCCTTCGGGAGCGTTCTGCGCCGTCAGTTCGCCGCCGAGGTCGCGCACGATGCCAGCCGAAATGGCGAGACCCAACCCCAATCCCACCCCGGGGGCCTTCGTCGTGTAGAAGGGCTCGAACAGATGGTCGAGCAGTTCGGCCCGAAGCCCCGGGCCGTTGTCGCGGATTTCGATCACGACCGAGACGTTTTCGCGCTCGACGCGGATCGTCAGCCGTTGTTGGTCCTGCCCTTCCATGGCGTCGAGGGCGTTGCCGATCAGGTTCAGCAAGACCTGCTCGAGGCGATTGGGATCGCACCAAACCAAGGCCGCCTCGTCCACCTCCTCGGAGACGACGACGGCGCCGCGTTCAATGCGGTGGTGGAGGAGGAAGAGCACGTTGTCGAGGCTTCGGCGCAGCGGCGCGAGCGACATTTCGCCGGAGGACTTACGGGCGAAGGACTTCAGTTCGCTGGTAAGTTTCGCCATCCGGTCGATCAAGGGACGGATGCGCTCGACGTTGGAACGGGCCGAGACCGGATCGCCGCGATCGAGATACTTGACCGTGTTGCCCGAGATCGTAGCGAGGGCGGCGAGGGGCTGATTGAGTTCGTGGGCGACCCCGGCGGAAAGCTGGCCGAGCGCCGCCAGCTTGCCAGCTTGAATGAGGCCGGCCTGGGCCTCGCGCAGCGTGCGCTCGGCGCGGCTGCGCTCGTCGATCTCCTCGGTCAAACGCGAGTTGACGACAAGCAGTTCCGAAGTGCGTTCGGCGACCGTCAGCTCGAGATTGTCATGGGCGAGTTGGAGCGCGGCGCGCGCTTTTGTCAGGTCGCGCATATGGCGGTGGCGCTGGAGGAAGGTCAGGGTCGCGCCAGCGACGACGATCGCGGCGAGCGCTGCAACGGCGCCGCCGCCCTCCGCTAGGGCGACCGCGTCTCCGAGACTGGAGAAGACCGTCAACCGCCAGGGGACGCCGGGCATTGGCCGCGATTCAGCGAGGAACAGGTGGTCGGAGCCGGCGACGGTTGCGATGCTTTCGGCGCCGGCGAAACGGACGATCTTGCTGTGGGCGTCGAGTTCGCGGGTGACCGTCATGCCGATCGGCTGCAAGGCGCGCTCGTTGTATTGTTGTGTCTGGGCGATCTCGGCGCGCTCCTTGGCGTCAATCGGCCGCAAGGCGCCGTACTTCCAGGCGGGCACAGTGGAGAGCACGACCACACCGTGTTCGTCGGCGAGGAGCGCCGGCGCCTCCGCCGAGGACCACGAGCGCTCGAGCTGTTCGAGACTGACCTTGACCACAACGGCGCCGATGATGCCGTCGCCTTCATGCAGGGCCGTCGATAGGTAATAGCCGGGCTCGTTGGCGGTCGTGCCGATGCCGTAAAACCGCTCGATGCGACCGCCAACGAGGTTCCTAAAGTAGGGCCGATAGGAGAGGTCGCGACCGACGAAAGACTCCGGGCGGTTCCAATTCGACGAGGCGATGCAGCGGCCGTTGCGATCCAGCACGTAGACCGCGAGCGTCCCGATGTTTGCGTTGACGCGCTCCAGATAACGATTGGCGTCAGCGAGACGCACGGCGTCGCCCGGCGCAGTGGCAAGGTCGGCGATGGCGCTGTCGTAGCTCACCATGACGGGGAAGGCTGCAAACTTATCAATCTCCCGTTCCATGCTCGCCGCATAGAGATCGAGCCGATGATCGGTATTGCCGCGAATTTCGCCGAGCGCCCGCTCGAACGAATACCGATAGCCCGCCCAGCCAGCCAAAGCCGCGGCGAGGAAGACGAACGTGAGGATGACGGCGACGCGTCGCGCCGACCGGATGTTCCGGCCAGGTCGATTTTGAAATTCGGCTGAGGCGTTAATCGGAACGTTCATCTCGCTGTCGTCACGGGTCAGGGTCCCGGTCGCGAAAACATCCACGGCGCGGCTGCCGACCGGTCGACCCGAGTCTAGGGGCGAGAAGTCGTCGCGGCAGAGCGCTGCTGCGGTCGCTCCCGCTGGTCGCGAGCGCGTCGCGAACCGACATCGGTAGGCTCGCTCGCGCTCCGGAGCTTCTCCTAGCACATTCCGCTCGATCGGGCGCGTGTAGTCGAGCGAAGCGCACGCTTCGTCGATCCCGAAAGCGAGGCGGGCGGGCCGGTCGCACTCCCCCATCGGCGCGCTGCGACCGAGCGATCGTCGGCGGCGCGACGTTCGCTGCTAAGCGATCGGGCGATATGTCGGCGTCCAAATCTTATCCTGAATCCGCCGGATGATTTCGGCGTCTGACATCGGTGCGGTCAGACCCTCGTCGCGCGCTTGCTTTGCGACCGCCGCGGCGACGTGGGCGGAGATGGCGCGCATCGCTGAAAGTTTAGGCAAGAGGCGGTCGTCCGGCGTCTTGCCGGAAAGGGAGAATTCCGCCAAGGCGCGGGCGGCGGCCAGGAACATGCGGTCCGTCACACGCCGCGCCTTCACCGCCAGAACGCCGAGCCCGACGCCCGGAAAGACGTATGAGTTGTTGGTCTGGCAGAAGCGATGGGTCTTGCCCTCGAATGCGAAGGGGGCAAAGGGACTGCCGGTTCCGATGATGGCGCGGCCGTCGGTCCAGCGCACGATGTCCTCGGGCTTCGCCTCGGCGCAGGAGGTCGGGTTGGAGAGCGGAAAGACGACCGGACGCTCGACATGGGCGGCCATTTCGCGGACCACGGCTTCGGTGAACACATCCGGTTGACCGGCGACGCCGAT
Source organism: Roseiarcus sp. (assembly GCA_049513815.1). Lineage (GTDB taxonomy): Bacteria > Pseudomonadota > Alphaproteobacteria > Rhizobiales > Beijerinckiaceae > Roseiarcus. Next base: position 19,340 of record JBEKVR010000091.1, read on the forward strand.
CAGCGCCGTCGGATGGACGTTGCGCACCACATCAAGGAGCGCCGCTCCGCCTGGCGCATCGAGGCGCCACTCGGCGAACTGCGCGCTCGGCTGGCGATAGCCGAGCTGGAACGCGTCGAGGTCAGGAGTCTTTTCGGTGACGAGGCCGTGGCGGCCGACGATATAGAAGCGACGGGCCGCTTCTTTCGGATCGAGGCCGGCCTCCGTCATTGCTGAGCAGATGAGGTCGGCGATGCCGATGCCGGCCGAACCCCCGCCAAGAATGACGACACGCTGTTCGGTCAGCGACTGGCCGGTGCGAGCTACGGCGGCGAGCAAGGCGCCGGTGGCGACGGCCGCGGTGCCCTGGATGTCGTCGTTGAAGGTGCACAGTCGATCGCGATAGCGCTCTAGCAAGCGATTGGCGTTGCGCTTGTGGAAGTCCTCCCACTGCAAGAGGACATCGGGCCAGCGCCGGACGACCGCGGCGACAAAGGCCTCGATGAAGTCATCGTAGGCCTCGCCCCGCACCCGCTCGTGACGCCAGCCGAAATAGAGCGGATCGCCAAGGCGCTCGAGGTTGTCGGTACCGACGTCGAGGGTGATCGGCAGGGTCTTAGCCGGATCGATGCCGCCGCAGGCGGAGTAGATGGAAAGCTTGCCGATCGGGATGCCCATGCCGCCGACGCCCTGGTCGCCGAGGCCGAGAATGCGCTCGCCGTCGGTCACGACGATGCACTCGACGTCGTCGAACCGCGGGTTAGCGAAGATCTGGTCGAGCTTGTCCTTGAGGAGGATCGACAGGAAGAGGCCGCGCGGCCGCCGGTAGATGCGACTGAAACGCTGGCAGCCGAGACCGACCGTCGGCGTGTAGATGATCGGCAGCAGTTCCTCGAGGTGATCGACGAGGAGGGCGTGGAACAGCGTCTCGTTGGTGTCCTGCAAGTCGCGCAGGAAGACGTAGCGGTCGAGGTCGCTCGGCAGCGCTCGCGCGCATTCGAGCTGTCGGGTCACTTGATCGGCCAGCGTCTCGACACGGTCTGGCAGCAGGCCGTGGAGATGGAAGACGTCGCGCTCCTCCTCAGTGAAGGCGGTGCTCCGGTTTAGCAGCGGATTTTCAAGGATGCTCGAAGGGCCGCCGAGATCGGGAAAGAGGCGGTCGATGCGGAACGGCTGTTTGTCGACGCTGTTCATTATTCGTCTCCGGATGAGAAGCGGCGCCGCGCGTCGCGATCGCGCAGCGCCCGCTGGCGCAATCGTCAATGGAGGGCTTTGAGAAGGAAGACGGCGATGACGACCATCACCGCTCCGCCGATGCGGGTCGAGACTTGCGCGAAGGGCATCAGCGCGATGCGGTCGCTCGCGGACAGAATTGCCACGTCGCCCGTCCCGCCGAGACCGCTGTGACAAGCGGTCACAATGGCTGCCTCCACAGGATACATGTTGAGCCAACGTCCGACGAACCAGCCGCTCGCCACCATCGCGAGCACGCTCGCGGCGCAGATGACGAAATAGGGGATGGTGAACGCGGCGATCAGATCGTTCCACGGAACGTAGAGAACGCCAAGACCAACCAGCAGCGGGAAGGTCAGATTGACGGCGATGAACTTGTACATCTGGTGCGCGCCGGTCTCCACTTGCGCCGGAAGCATTTTGGAGACCTTCAACAGCGCCGCAGCTAAGATCATGATGATTGGCCCGGGGATGCCGATGAAGGGCGAGAGGAACGAACCGAAGATGAACATTGTGCACGCCATGAGCAAGCCGATGCCCATGAGCGACAGGTCGATTGGCTTCTCGGCCGCCATCTCGCGCAGCAGAGCCTCGTCATTCGCGTCGCGGACAAGCAGGCCGGCGCCTGAGGACCCGGGGCGCTTCTCGCCGATGCGCTTGAGCGTTCCGGAGGCGACGATGGCGACGACGTTGCCAATGAGAGCGGCTGGAATCAGCGAGGCGATCATCGCCGGCTGCGTAGCGTTGAGAATCTCCGAATAGGCCAAGGACAGCGGCAGGATGCCTTCGCCGATGCCGCCGGCGAGAATCGGCATGACGATGTAGAAAAAGGTGTGCTTGGGCGCGTAGCCGAACGCCATCCCGACGATCATGCCGACAGCGACCGAGGCGACGGTCCCGATCGCCAGGGGCACGAACATGCGCAGAAAACCCTGGATCAAGATGCGCCGATTCATGCCGAGCATGCTGCCGGTGACCAGGCAGGCGATGTAGAGATAGAGGAAGTTCGAGGTCTTCATGATCGCGGTGATCGACTTGGCGATCTCCGGATCGAGCAACTTGTAACCGAGCAGGGCCGACGGCACGAACAGAGAAAGGATCGCCGCCCCGCCGATGTCCTTGAGGATCGGGATCCGTCCGCCGACGTCGCCCAGCAGGTAGCCGAGCAGCATAATCGACGCGAAACCGCCGATCATGTCGGCCGGCAGTTTCTGGACTAGCGCCGCCCCGACGATGACGGCGGCGATCGCCATGTAGAGCGGCAGCGGCACGGCGCCGACTTTCGCGGCGGTGAACCTCTGCATGACGCCAATCTCAATTGGCGCGCTGGGGACGGCGATGTTGGTAATTTCCGTCATGTTGCGTTCCTCCGCGGCGGGCTCTTTGGCCCGTTCGACCCTTTGTGCGGCCGACGGGCGACGCCTCGCCGGCGCTGTGACATGTGCAGCCGGCGTGCCACTCAACGCTCAGCTATGTCATTGTCATGTCTGGGTTCTTCGAGCCATTTCGAAGCCAGCGGACGGATTTCCGGAGCAGGCTCAAGAAATCCGTTCGGAAATCCGGACGCCGACCAGCCGCCCGGCGCGCCGCCGCAGGCGAAACGATCCCCGCTCGACTTAGGCGCCGCCCAGGACGAGGTTGCAGACATGTCGAGCGTGACCGGGACCGTCCAGACGTCAAACGGCCTCGGATCCGGCGGCGTAAGCGTCAATCGCGCGTCGAAGTCGCTCGGCCTTCGCTTGCCAGGGGAAGAGTCCGTCGGTTGGCCGGGGCACCTTGTCGGCAAAGAGAATGAGGGAAGGCTCGTGGCGACCCGCACGGGCGGACTGGTTCGTGCAAGCGCACGGCTGTCGTAGCGTCATGCTCGCGACAAGAGGCGTGGATCGTCCATGGACGACGGCCGGAAAAAGGGTGCGAAATGCGGCGCCCGTGACGCAACGGACGAACGACCGGAGTCCGGTCGACGCGGACCTTCAACCCTCGCGGCGTTTCAGCCCGTGAAAAGGCGGCAGCGGCGAAGCGTCAACACTACAATGCAACTTCATTGACATAGGTGTTCGCACTTCTGTCCAGCGTGGCACGCCAAAGTCGACACCACTCGGGGCAAAACTGCGAACACTGGGCGTCAGAGCAACTTCTGGTCGGTGATCGCGCGAGGTAAGACGGAATGGCGCGGAAAGGGGGAAACCGAGCGTTTCAGGCGCGTCGCGCCGACGACCACTTCGCGCCCAAGCACGAACCCGCTCTTCGCGGGATTGCTACTGCGGGCAATGTAGCGAGTTTTCCCTAGAGTCTTGAGCGAGGCGCGGCAGCGCCTTGAGCATGGAGTTCCCTTCATCATGAAAG
>JBEKVR010000092.1:0-19700 GCA_049513815.1 Roseiarcus sp.
ATCCACGGTCCAGGCCAAGGGGCGTACGGTCCCGCCCGTCCGACGCTCGGGGGATGGCCATCCCCCGAGCGTCAGCTCGAAATCCTCTCAGATTCGTGCCAAAGCGAACATGCAAGGGGCCGGGCGAGAAGCCGCAACGGCGCGGACAATCTCCCGGCCCCTCACCCAAACCTCTCCCCGCGAGCGGGGAGAGGGGAATCGGAGCGACCTACAGCGCGGCGAACAGGGCGCTGACGCTGGTCATCATGCGCGCGACGGCGCCGGCGCGGCTGTGCACCAAGCGGAAGCCGAGATTGGTCGGCGGCGGACCGACCGAACAGCCGCCGGCGACCGCGTCGCGGATGAAATCGCTCATGAACGTGCGATGCTCGCCTTCGAGCGCGCGGGCGCGGCAGTTGCGGGTCAGCAGGCGCGCCTCGCCGCCGGCGTCGACCGCGCGGCGCTCGTAGCAGGAATTCGTCCATTCCCAGACGTTGCCGGAAAGGTCGGCGACGCCGCGGCTGTTGAGGCCGAAATGGCCGAACGGTTGCGGAACCTTGGTCTGCGAGGGGAGCGCCGAATCGGCGTCGAACTTGGCGAGCCAGCGCGCCGCGAAGTCGGCGTCGCTGGCGGCGGGCGGCGGCTCGCCGCGGAAGCGTTCGGCGGCGGCGTAGGCCCATTCGTCGTCGGTCGGCAGGCGCCAGTCCTCGCCGGTCTGGCGCGCGTACCATTCGGCGTAGGCGGTGGCGTCGAGCCAGCTCACGCCGACGACCGGCAGATTGTCGGCCGCCGGGTCGATCGCCTTCAGTTTCGGGCAGGCGGCGGCGACGACGCAGCGCGCGTAGTCGGCCTGGCTGACCGGCTCGACCATCACCTCGAGCGGCGCGTCGAGCCGCGTCGCGCGGGCCGGCGCGTCGATCGTCTTGCCGGCGGATTCAAAATCGCCAATCGGCCGATAGGCGAACCAGCCGGGCTGCAGGGCGACGACGTCAGCGCGATGCGCGACGATCGGCGCGCCGCCCGTTGGCGCAAGGACGGCGGCGGCGGCGAGCGACGCCGTCGCGACGACGACGGATGCGACGATGCCGAGGTGGGAATACCGCATCTTCAGCCTCCGTTTCTTCGTTTCCGCCGCGACGACGCGCGCTTGGTCAGCCGATCGGCGTCGGCCGGCGCACCTGGGTCATCAGGTCGTCGTTCCACTTGCCCTCGACGCGGAAGTGCGCGGTCGCGCCGAGCTCGACGGCCTCGATGAGGTTGTGATTGACGTAGGCGTAGACGCCGGGCTGACGGAACGTGTAGAGCGCAGCGACCGCCGAGCCGCCGGGCACGGCCCAGGTCTCGAGGTCGCGCAGCGGCGGATTGGCGAACTTGCCCATCAGCCAGACGTAGTCGCCGTGGCCGCCGATGATGTGGGGACGGGTGTCGCGCATGGCGGAGCTGTGGATGATCAGCACCGACTCGCCGACCTTGGCCGTCATCGCGTTCTTGCCGGTCAGCGCCCCGACCGCGCCGTTGAACACGACGTGCGTCGGGATCAGCTTGTGCATGACCTCCATCGCGTCGACGTACGAGTCGGCGGCGGAGCCGTAGGTCTTGTACGCGCCGCTGGCGTCGCGCGGCACATAGAAGTCCTGCTCGCCGACATAATAGACGCGGTCGTACTTGAGTGGCTTGCCGGCGCCGTCGTTGAGGCCGGCGCGCGGCAGCGCCAGCACCGCGCCGTTCATGCCCAGACCGACGTGCCAGGGGATCATCGGCCCGCCCGGCGCGCAATGATAGATGAACACGCCGGCCCGCGTCGCCTTGAAGCGCAGCGTCACCTCCTCGCCGGGGTTGACGAGGGTGAGCTCGCCGCCGCCTAAGCCCCCGGTGGCGGCGTGGAAGTCGATGTTGTGGGGGAATTGGTTGGTCGGCGGATTGACGAGCGTGAGCTCGAGGTAGTCGCCTTCGTGCACGACCATCAGCGGACCGGGGATCGAGCCGTTGTAGGCGAAGGCGTGGATCTTCGTGCCGTTGTCGTCGATCACGACCTCCTTCTCGACGACCGACATCTTGAAGGCGACGATCTCCGGTCCGCGGCTGGTCGCCTGCTCGTGCGCGTGCACGAAGGGCGGCGCGACGAGCTCGACTTCGCGGCGCGGCAGATTGGCGGCCTCTTCGGCCATCGCCGGGACAGCCTTCAGCACGGCGGCCGCGCCCGCGGCGGCGCCGGCGGCGAGAAACAGATCGCGGCGGTTGAACATGGTTCGCTCCTGGAAGTTCGTTTGTTCGCCGGCGTTATCGCGCCGGCGCCGCCGCCGGAACGTTGCTGGCCGTCAATGTCGCCGCGCTTTCGGCCCCCATCCGCAATCGCCCTTAGGCGATGGCGCGCCGCCGCTGCGCGGGGCGGGCGATCGGCTATAAGGGCCGCGTGCGCTCCCTCCCCTCTCCCGTGCGGGAGAGGGGTCGGGGGTGAGGGCTGGCGCCGGCCCCCTCATCTGTCGGCTTCGCCGACATCTTCTCCCGCTCGCGGGAGAAGGGAGGCGCGCGGCCGGGGGCGGGACGGGGCGATGGAGCAGGAGCTAGCGACGAGCGAGCCGGCCAAACGCGCGCGCATCGTGGCGATCGACGCGGCGCGCGGCGTCGCGCTCGGCGGGATGGTCGTCTACCACCTGATCTGGGACTTCGCCCATTTCGGCCTGGTCGCGCCGACCGCGCCGTTCGCGCCGGCGACGCGGGCGCTGTCGCATGCCGTCGCCAGCGCCTTTCTCGCGCTGGTCGGCGTGTCGCTGGCGCTGGCCCATCCGCACGGGCTGCGCCGCGCCGCGTTCCTCAAACGGCTGGCGCTGATCGTCGGCGCGGCGGCGCTGGTGACGGCGGCGAGCACTGCGATCGACCCCTCGGAGCCGATCCTGTTCGGCATTCTCCACTGCATCGTCGTCGCCAGCCTGATCGCGGCGCTGTTCGTCGCCGCGCCGCCGGGGGCGGCGTTGACGCTAGGCGCGGCCATGGTCGCCGCGCCCTTCGTCTCTTCCAGCGCGGCGTTCAACCCGCCGGCGCTGGTCTGGCTCGGGCTCGGAACTTTGTCGCCCTACACGCTCGACTGGCGGCCGCTGCTGCCGTGGGCGGGCGTCGTCCTGATCGGGCTCGGGCTGGCGCAGGCGGCGGCGCCGCGCCTGTCCGGCTGGCGCTGGACGGCGTGGCGGCCGATGCGCTGGCCCGGCCGAGCCGCCGCCTTCGCCGGCCGGCACAGCCTCGTCATCTATCTCGTCCACCAGCCGATCCTGTTCGGCTTGCTGTGGAGCGTGGTCAGTGCGACCGGGCTCGAGGAGCGCCACGCGCGCGCGGCCTATCTCGCCGCCTGCCCGTCCGCCTGCGTCGCGCACGGCGGCGACGCAAGCGTCTGCGCCAAGGCCTGCGCCTGCGTCACCGACCGCGCCGAAGCCGCCGGCCTGTCGCTCAGCACGGCGCGCGTCGACGCCGCCGGCGAATTGCAGCAGCGCCTGCGCGACATCGTCGAGACCTGCAGCCTGGAGGCGCGGTGAAGGCGAGTTTTGCGCCGATGAACGCCAATGGCCGAGACAACTCGCCGCCGTCATGGCCGGGCTTGTCCCGGCCATCACGAGTCGTTGGATTCAGCCGTTGCAGGAAGTCGCTATTTCACCATCCATTCATGGGCGGGGTCGTTGTGGAAGCGCCACATGCGCTTCGGGCCGGCCATGACGTTGAGGTAGTAGAGGTCGTAGCCGTGCGGCGCGCCGACCGGGTGGTAGCCGCGCGGCACCATCACCACGTCGCCGTCCTCGACCGCCATCGTCTCGTCGAGGCTGCGGTCGTCGGTGTAGACGCGCTGGAAGGCGAAGCCCTGCTTCGGCGACAGGCGGTGGTAATAGGTCTCCTCGAGCAAGGTCTCCTCGGGAAACGCGTCGCGATCGTGCTTGTGCGGCGGATAGCTCGACCAATGGCCGCCGGGCGTGATCACCTCGACCACCAGCAGGCTCTCGGCCGCCGCATTCTCCGGCAGGATGTTGCGGATGTGGCGGGCGTTCGAATCCATGCCGCGCACCAGCGCCTCGACTTTGCCCGGCGGGATGACGCGCGGCGGCAGGCGGCCCTCGGCGGGCGCGCTGCACAGGGCGAGTTCGCAATCCTCGACCGCTTCGACCGCGACCTCGCGCCGCGGCGGGACGTAGACCGACCACGGCAGGCCGGCGAAGACATTGGCGCGATCGCCGATCACGCCGGAATCGAAATCGCCGGCGCGCACGCGCGTCTTGCCGGAGAGGACGACGACGCACAGCTCGCGCGCCGCCGCCGGCAGCGTGAAGCGCTGGCCCTTCTTCAGCGTCCGAACCTCGAAGCCGACGTAGCGCCAGCCGGCGCTCTCGGGCGTGACGCTGAGCAGCACGCCGTCGGCGGCGGCGCGGTTCGAATGGACGAGCAAATTGGTCATGTGCGCCTCCTCAGGTCAGGCCCGCGGCGGCGAGCGCCGCCTTGAGATGCGCGACGCCTTTGCGTGCATAAGGCAAGGCCGGCGCCTTCTTCGGGTCCTGCTCGGCTTCCAACACCACCCAACCCGAATAGCCCTTCAGTTCGCGGAACGCCGCTGCGAAATCCACCATGCCGTCGCCTGGAACGGTGTAGACGCCGAGGTCACTTCCCATGCCGAGGATCGAATCGAGAAAGCTCCAGTCGCCGGCGTTCGATTGGCGCATGATCGGCTCGCGCACGTCCTTGCAATGGACGTGGCCGATGCGCCCGCGATAAGCGCGCGCCAAAGCGGCGGGATCCGAGCCGCCCCAGCGGGCGTGGCCGGTGTCGAGCAGCAGCCGCACCGCCGACCGGGTCGCGGTCATGAAGGCGTCGATGTCGCGCTCCGACTGCACCACTGTGCCCATGTGGTGATGGTAGCACAGCGTCAGCCCGGCCTCGGCGACGCGCTCGGCGAATTCGCTCATCCGCTCGCCGAACGTGCGCCACGCGTCGCCGTGCAGGCGCGGCCGTTGCGACAGCGGCGCGGCGCGGTCGCCGTGGATCGCGTTGGAGGTCTCGGCGGCGATCAGGATCGTCGCGCCAGCGCCTTTGGTCATCGCGATATGGGCCTGCGCCGCCTCGAACTCGGCCTTGGCCGAGCGCGTGAGCAGCGCGGTTGAATACCAGCCGCCGACGAAGACGTGGCCGAATTCGCCGAGCTTGGCCTTCAGCGTCGCGCCGTCGCTGGGCATCTTGTTGCCCTTCTCCATGCCGACGATGCCCGCCTCGCGCGCTTCGGCGAGGCAGGTCTCGAGCGGCGTGTCGCCGCCGATCTCCTTGAGGTCGTCGTTCGACCAGCCGATCGGGTTGGCGCCGATGCGAATCGTCATGTCAGTCTCCCACGCGCTGGGCGGCCAGCGCTTTCACGTAATCGGGCTGGCGCGCGCCGGACGCAATACGCGCAACGCCGGCGGCAGCGCGGCGTCGAGGAAGGCGCTGATCGCGCGCTGACGGCGCTGCAGCCAGACGCCGGCGAAAATGACCGCCAGGCCGATCGCCGACAGCGCGAAGCTGAAGGCGAGCACGTCCTTGAACACGTCGGAGGCGAGATAGCCGAGATAGACGCAGATGCCGATCGCGCCGACGACGGCGTAGATGCGGCGGCCGAGGAAGACGGCCAAGGCGACGAGCGCGACGTTGATTGCGCAATAGACCGCCTTGCCGATCGCGTCGCCCGAGCCCGACGACAGCGCGCCCCAGAAGGTCAGCGCGCCGAACAGATGCAGCCAGAAGCCGAAATCGCCGAACCGCGCCCATTTGACGTCGATCGTCCAGGCGACGGCGATCATCGCGACGCCGAAGATCATCGAGACGTTGCGGCGGAAGTCCCAATCGGCTTCCCAATCGGCCGCCGGCTGGCGATGAAGAAGCAGCCAGGCGAGGTCCATCGACAGGAACCACAGCGCCACCGAGGCGACCATGACGATGAACGGGAAGGGAAAGAAGCGCAGCGCGACCGCCGCGGCGGCGATCGTCGCGACTTCCATGTAGACCCAGCTCGCGTTCATCAGCGGGAAGAAGTCGCTGTACTGGCCTGGCTTGTCGCCGAGCGACCACAGATTCAGCGCGTCCTGCACACCGTAGACGGCGAGCGGCGCCATCGACACGGCGACGGCGATCGCCAGGCCGCCCGGCGTGCGCGTCTCCGGCTTGCGCCACAACGCCCGCCCGAGCGCCGCGAAGCCCACGGCGTAGCCGACGGCGATCGACGCCAGCGCCCAACCGCCGAGCGCGTTGAACGCCGCGTTGGTGAACAGCCCCATCGCCGCGATGACGATCAGCGCGCCGGCGTAATAGAGCGCGTGGACGGCGTCGAACCGCGGCGGCGCGGCGAACTGCGCGGACGGCTGGTCGGTCGACGCGGCGGCGCGGCCGCGGGCGAAGGCGATCAGTTTCAGCCGCGTCTCGTCGGCGATGAGTCCCGCCGCGACCGCCGCTTCGAGATCCGTTTCGTCGATCATGGCGCCCCTCCCGGCGCCGCATCCTGCCACAGCGCGCACAACCGGGCGAAGGATTCCGCCATCGCTTGCGTCGCCGTCGCGTCGTCGAAAGCGCCGGCGAACCACTTACGGGCCGGTTCGACGAAGATCGTCCGGCCGACGGCGAAGCCGCCGACGCGCGCGCAGGTCCGGGCGACGCGGAACGCGTGCGCGAGCTCCGCTTCCGGCGCTTCGAGACCGAGCAGCATGACGCCCCGACACAACGGATCGTTGGCGTCGATCGTCGCGGCGACGCGGCGCCACGCTTCGGCGGTCGCTTGCGGCTCGAGCTTCCACCAGTCGGGCTTGATCCCGATTTCGTAAAGGCGCGCCAGTACGCGCGCGATCGTGTCGTCGTCGACCGGCCCATGCTTGCCGGCGATGATCTCGATCAGCAACTCGCGGCCGACGCGCCGCGCCGCGTCATAGACGCGCAGCAGCTCGCGCTCCTGGCGCGCCTTGAGCTCCGCGGAATCGTCGGGGTGGTGGAAGCACAGGCGCTTGACGGTGTGGCCGGTCGGCCATTCGACCAGCCTGGCGCCGAGCGAGCCGCCGAACTCGAAATCGAGCGGCCGCGAGCCGGGCGCCTCGACCGGCCGGCCGATCCAGAAGCCGTGATCGGCGGCGCGAAACAACGCCTCGCGGCTGTAGCGGCCGTCGAGCAGCAAGCCGAAGCGGGGCCGGCCGGCGGCGACCTTGGCGGCGGCGTCGACCGCGAGCCGCTTGAAGCGGCCGATGCGCTCGCGCGACGCGCCCGCTTCGTCGGCGATCGCCTCGAGCTGGGCGCGGTGATCGATCGCCCGCGCCATCAGCCCCGGCGGCTCGGCGCGCCGCGTCGTCGCCCAATGGATGTGGTTGAGCGCCCCGTCGTTGCGCAAGGCGCGGTGCGGCGACCCCTCGGCGAGAAACCGTTGCAGCTCGGGCCAGGTCGGGTATTCGGCCGAGCACATCAGCCGCGACACGGCGAAGGCGCCGCAGGCGTTGGCGTAGGCGCAACAGGTCTCGAGCTTCTCGTCGCGCAACCAGCCGCGCAGGAAGCCGGACAGGAACGCGTCGCCGGCGCCGAGCACATTATAGACTTCGACCGGGAAGCCCGGCCCGGTCACGCCGCCTTCGAGCGTCTCTGGGATCGCGCCGCGAAAGACGACGCAGCCCATCGGCCCGCGCTTGAGCACGATCGTCGCCTGGGTCAGCGCCCGCACCGCGCGCAGCGCTTCCAGCGGCGCCTCCGAGCCGCCGGCGATCGCCATTTCCTCCTCGGCGCCGACGATCAGGTCGCACTCGGGCAGGATCGCCTGCAGCCGCGCCGTCACCGCCGCCGATTTGACGTAGCGCTCCTCGCCGGCGTCGTGGCCCGCCAATCCCCACAGATTGGGGCGGTAGTCGATGTCCATCGCAATCTTGCGGCCGTGCTTTCTCGCGTAGGCCATCGCCAGCTTCTGCGCCGCGGCGGTATGCGGCCGGGAGAAATCGGCGCCGGTGACGACGATCGCCTTGGCGGAGGCGATGAAGGCCTCGTCGATGTCGCTCTCGTCGAGCGCGCCGTCGACGCAATTGTCGCGGTAGAAGATCAACGGGAAGGTCTTGTCGTCGCGCACGCCGAGCAGGACCAGCGAGGTCAGCCGCGCCGGATCGGTGTGAACGCCGTTGACGTCGACGCCTTCGCGCGCGCATTGCTCGCGGATGAAGCGGCCCATGTGCTCGTCGCCGACCCGGGTGACGAGCCCGCTCTTGAGGCCGAGCCGCGCCGTGCCGATGGCGATGTTGGTCGGGCAGCCGCCAACCGCCTTGGCGAAGCTCGCCGTGTCTTCGAGGCGGCCGCCGACTTGGGCGCCGTAGAGGTCGACGGACGAGCGGCCGATGGCGACGAGGTCGAGTACGGGAGCGGACAAAGCGGCCACCTCCTCGTCAGACGCCGCGGGGCGCGGCGCTTCGCCTCGGCGAAAGCGCGCCGGCGGCCGATGACCGCCGCGGCTTTCGGCTCTAATCTGGCCGGCGTGGCCTCGATCATGGCGTTTCCTGCGCTTCCGGGCGCGGGCCGACGCGGGCGCCGCGAGCGCAGCAGAATGAAACAAACATTCTATTCACAAGTAAAGATGGAATGTGTATTCATTTTTTCGGCGGCGTCGAAGGGGCCAAATCCGGCGTTTCGCTGATACGACACGGGAGGAGAGCATGAGGTTCGGGATCATCGGCGCGGGCCGGATCGGCAAGATTCACGCGGCGAACGTCGCAGCGCGCCCCGACTGCAATGTCGCCTATGTCGCCGATGTCGACGCGGCCGCGGCCGCGGCGCTGGCCAAGGCGACCGGCGCAGCGGTCGGCGCAGTCGACGAGATCATGAGTTCGCACGCCGTCGACGCGGTGGCGATCTGCGCCCCGACCGACATGCACGCCGACCTGATTGAACAGGCGGCGCGCGCCGGCAAGGCGATCTTCTGCGAGAAGCCGGTCGCTCTCGACGTCGAACGGATTCGCCGCTGCCTCGACGTCGTCGCCAAGTCCGGCGCGCCGCTGATGATCGGCTTCAACCGCCGCTTCGACCCGAACTTCGCCGCGCTGCAGGCGCGCCTCGCCGCCGGCGCGATCGGCGACGTCGAGATCGTCACGGTCACCTCGCGCGATCCCAGTCCGCCGCCGATCTCCTACATCGCACGTTCGGGCGGCCTCTACCGCGACATGATGATCCACGATTTCGACATGGCGCGCTTCCTGCTCGGCGAGGAGCCGATCGCGATTTCCGCGATGGGTTCGGCGCTGGTCGACAAGGCGATCGGCGAAGCGGGCGACGTCGACAGCGCCGTCGTGGTGATGGAGACGAAATCAGGCAAGCTGGCGCAGATCTCCAATTCGCGCCGCGCCACCTACGGCTACGACCAGCGCATCGAGGCGCATGGCGCCAAGGGCATGCTCAGCGCCGGCAATGTGCGCGAGACGACGGTCGAGTTCGCCGGCGCGGCGGGCGTCGTCGGCGACAAGATCCTCAACTTCTTTCTCGAGCGATACGCCCTCGCCTATCGGCGCGAGCTCGACGCCTTCGTCGAAGCGGTCGAGGCCGGCCGCAAGCCGTCGCCGAACGGCGAGGACGGGCTTGCCGCCAATCGGCTCGCCGACGCCGCTTATCAGTCTTGGCGCGAGAAGCGGCGCGTCACGCTCGCCTGAGGCCGCGCCCCTCAGCGGGGGGCGGCGGGTTCGCTCGAACGACCGGTTTGCGGCTAACTCGGCCGTTCAGCGGACGGTCGCCACACCCCGACGACCCGGGTGCGCAATGGAACGCGACGGCGTGTGGTCGCCGCTTCGAGCCGCCGCGATGAGATAACGGGCATTGGCGAGGGCGGTCGGAAGGCGTCAGCGCTGCGCCGCTCTGAGCACGTTCGCGAGCAGGACGGCGAGGCAACCGAACAACAGAACGGCGCCTGCCAAGAGCGGGACGTTCGGCGTCAGCGCGGCGCAAATTCCCGCCAACGCGACAACCGCGAGGATCGCCAACGCCAACGAGCCGTCGTCGACGAACAGCCCGGCCAATTCTCGCAGGAGTTCGGTCAGCGCGCTCATCGAATCGTCTCCACGTTCGGGCGTCGCGCGAGAGCGATCGTGGCGAGCCCAAGCGCCAGGAACAACGCGATGAAGGCGACGATCGCCAAATCCGCCCCCGGCCAGGGAACACCGAGACCTTCTCCGGTCCAAAACAAGCCGAATGCCGACAGCAATGCGCCGACGGCGAATTTGAGCGTGTTCTCGGGGACTCGCGCGAGCGGTCGATAGACGATGAAACCGGCGCCGGCGACGACCAGGCATGCGGCCACTGCGCTCACGCTCGCTGGAACGAGAAGCCCGCGCCCCGCGCTCACCGCGATCACGATGAACGCCACCTCGAGTCCTTCGAGAAGGACGGCCTTCAGGCTGGCGAGCGCGGCAAGCCAATCGGCGTGCGCCATTTGGCGTGCGCCTTGCTCGTGCAGTTCCGCCGTCGCCGCCGCAAACGCTGTCGCCTCATCGTGCGGCGGAATGACGCCAGCGGCGCGGAGGATCGCCTTGCGCAGCCAGCGCATGCCAAACAGCAACAGCAGAACCCCGATCGCCAGTTGCAAGAGATGCAGAGGGACATATTCCAGGGCTGGCCCAAGCACGACCACGATCAGGGCCAAGCAAACGAAACCAGCGAGCGCGCCAAATCCGGCGGGCCGCCAGCCTCGAACGGTCGCGACGGCCAGGACGATCGTCAGCGCTTCCACCGCCTCGACCAACGAGGCCAGAAAGACGGCCGTCACGACCGAGCCGATCTGCGCCAAGCTCGTCGTGGTCATGCGGCGTCTCCGCGCATCGTCTTTTCGCCAACCGTCAATTCTCGCGGAAGAACATCTCAGTGGCGGATCGCTCCGTCAATTCGTTCTGACGCGCTTGTCCGGCCCGAGCGTCCGACATCAAATGACGGACCAGGTCCGATCGCGCTGCGCGCCCCTAGAGCGGTCTGGCTCCAAGCGGAATCAGCAATCCCCTTTCCCCATAAACGGGGAGAAGGGACGCCATGCGCCAGAACCTCACTTGCGCGATAGGAAGCGATCGCGCAGGGCCTTTTGTCCGGCGGCGTCGATGCCCAGCCCTTTGGCGAAATACGCCTCGATCGTGCCGTAGCGCTTCTGCATCTCGTCGAAGGAGGCCTGCAGATACTCAGGCTTGACCCCGATGATGGCCTCGGGGATCGCGCGGTCGCCCCCGGCGGCGACGAAGCCGTCGATCACGCTGGCGGACTGCGGCAGGGTGTATTCGTTGGTGCGCATGTAGTCGGCCATCACCGTCTCTTTGGCCACGCCGAGCAGCGTCAGCAGGGCGGCGGCGGCCCATCCGGTGCGGTCCTTCCCGCTCGCGCAATGGAAAACCGCCGGCAGGTTCTTGCTGTCGGCCAGCGAAATGAACAGCGTCCGGTAGGCTCGGTTGGCGCTCGGCAGCGTGACGAACTCGCGGTAGCCCTCGATGAACAGCGCCTCGACTTTGCCGTCGCCCAGGACGACATTGGCCTCTTTCGGCTTGCGCAGCAGGGCGTTGATGTCGGGCAGCGCGGCCGGCTTTACGTCGGCCATCACGTTCAGCAGGCGATGACGGACGTTCGCGGGCAACTCGTCGGGCGCGGCCTTCGCCTCGGCGGTGACGCGCAGGTCGTAGTCGTTCTTCAGGCCGAGGGGCTCGATCTTCTTGATGTCCTCTGCGCTCATCCCGATGAAGGCGTCGGACCGATAGACGAGCCCGCGCGCGACCGCCCCGCCGTCGACAGTTCGATAGCCGCCGATGTCGCGCAGGTTCGGCACAGTTGCGACGCCGAGGGCAAGGCCGAGACTTCCGCCGGGTGGCAGCTGCGGCAGCGGCTCCGCCGACGTTGGGGCGCAGGTCGACGCCACCGCGCCCAATAGGACGATCGTCAGCGCGAACAGCTTCGCCCGCCGTTCATTCGCGCGTCTGGTCGCAACTGTCCGCGCGCGGACGACGTCTGGACTCTTCGACGCGGGCCCCTCGCGACAGACTTCTATCATTAGAACGCCACCTTGATTCCGAGACTGGCGGAAAAGTCATTGCCGCCCTCGCGAGCGAAGGTCGTCGCGACGTTCAGCGAGGCGCTGACGTTGCCGCCGAGACTCGCAGCGACGCCGGCGGCGACCTTGCCGTAGAGCCGGTCGTTGCTCGGAACCGGGGTGAGCACCGGCAGCAACGGCGTCGTCACCTGGGTGGTCGTCACCGTTCGCTCCGCGCCGAGGAGGTCCTCTTCGGCGGTGACATTGACGAACGGGCTGTAGAGGTCGCCGCGCCAGACAAATGGAGACCGTAGCTCGACCCCGACGTCGCCGATCAGGTCGTCGACAGACTGTTGGCCCACCATCATGGTCAGCAAGCTGTCGCCGGTCTCGGTGTAGGCGTGAATGAGGGCGTGGGTGTAGTCGAGGCCGGCGATCGGCCCGGCGCGGATCGACCCGACGTCGACGAGGTAACCGGCCTGGGCGGCCGCCGTGAAGACGTCGGCGGCGGTGGCGCCGTGAATGACGTCGATCACGCCTTGGCGGTCGAGCGCGTATTCGTCGCGACCATAGGCGACGAGCGCGTCGGCAAACCAGTTCGCGCTGGTGAATGAACCGTAGCCGGCGAACTGATAGGAATCGATATGGTCATGGGCGTTCTGGACGTTGAGCTGGACGTCGGGCGCGGAATAACCGAACACGGCGCCCAATCGCAACTTCGGATCGACGCGATACTCGAGCCCCAGGGCGCCGCCGACGGCATTGTAGTTGTAACCGGGGGCGAGAAATTGCTGCTCGCCGCCGCCGCCAGAATAATTGGCCCCGCCATAAACTGACCACCCGTTTTCCGGCGCCGCCGTTCTGAGGACCTTGGTCGGCGCCGTGGAGGCTATCGCCGACGTGGCGCCCATGTCGAATTGGTCAAAGGTTCGGTAGGCGTCGAGACGGCCGAACACCGAGCCGGTGAAATTCGTCGCCAGCGCGGTGGCGATGGCGCCCTGGGACACCACGGTCGTCGGCGCATCGATCTGGTTCGCCATGTAGTTGGCGACCAGCAGCATTCCGGCGCCGGTGGGGTGAACCGCGTTATCGTAAAAACAGTTTGCGTTGGGCTCATCCATCGCCATGCAACTGGCGTCGAAACCATACAGCGCCGGGTCGTCTTTGAGACGCGCCTGCAGGACCACGAAATCGAACAGGAAAATGCGGACGCCCGAATGCGCCAAGGGCGCGAGCAATTGCTCGGTCTGCTGATAGTAGGTGTCCGCCCAATCGTTGCGCTGGTCGGGCTGAAATGACTTGCCGTCCGCGCCGTTCGGCGGCTGAGGAAAATATACCGAACTGCCTGTGCCGAATATGACGATGTTGTGAGCGCCGGAGTTGACCAGCGTCTGCACGCCGCCGAATTCGGCATTCGCCGATGTGGTTGCGTCTTGCGCAATTTTCGTAAGGCTCGCCCCACTATCGATGGCCGACAGGTCGTTGCCGCCGATCGACAGCAGGACGAGGTCGCTATTGGTGAAATGCGTGCCGATCTTGGCCAATTGTTGCAGTTCATACGGGAAGCCGTCGTTCAGCCCGTAGGGGTTGGAGAGCGTGTTGCTGTTGTCGGTGCGCGCGCCGCCGATCGCGTAATTGGTGGCCGTCGGCAGGTGATATATGGCCTGCAGCGAGTCGACGAAGTTCGTGCTGCCGGTAAACTCGCACGTGGGTAATTGGGCCGGACATTTGATGCCCATAAGCTGGAACGCCCCGCCCGGCGCCGAACCGGTATCCGCGTAGCTGTCGCCGAAGTCGGTGATACTGGTGAACTGCGTCTGGGCCGGCGCCAGCGTCGCGGCCAGCGCGGCGGCCGAAGCGATCATCGCGATCGCACTCGGCCTGAGCGCAGCGCGCCATCTCGAACGAACCGGTCGGATCGGCGCTCTCACGCTGTCGCAAAGCGTGGTTCGATGACGTTCCAACGAACTGCGGCTTGTACGCTGATCGTCTGGCGCCATTTGCGGCGTCCCCCCCGAGCCACAGCCAAACCCGTTCATTGCGCCTAACGTCGTTGCGTGATTCGGAAAGTGCGCAAGATCAACCACGCTTTCGCAAGTCCAGCCTCGCGCAAGTTTCGTTGAGCGCCGCGACGCCTCGAGCGTATCGCCACGCGTGCGGGCCGGTCAGCGCCGTTCGACGGAGAGTCGAACCCGCCCG
Source organism: Roseiarcus sp. (assembly GCA_049513815.1). Taxonomy (GTDB): domain Bacteria; phylum Pseudomonadota; class Alphaproteobacteria; order Rhizobiales; family Beijerinckiaceae; genus Roseiarcus. The sequence goes on from JBEKVR010000092.1 coordinate 14,180, forward strand.
CCACGCGATCTCTGCCGGCGTTCGTCGCTCATTCCATCTCCGTGCGGAATCGCGACGGGGCGCGATCGGCGCCACGTCTTGCGACACCTTGCCGCAACGGCGCGCAGCCGTTCGGAATTTGCCGACTCACGAAGGCGGTCGGCTTGATCGGAAAGTCGAGGTTATGCCGTTGGAACACGACGTTGGCTACGCCGTCGGCGTTGGCCGGAAATCGCTCCGACGCGCAGACGATCAGCAAGGCGCAATCGCCAGTCAGGCTTGTCGGCGATTCCAAACCGGCGCAGTACGACTCAGGACCCTGCGGCCAATTTGGAGTGTCAGCTCAGAACTCTTTGGGCCGAGACACGGCGTGAGGCTCGCATCGCTTGCGCGTGATGGCGTCTTCGCACCAACCCTGGGCTGCCCAATGTTGCTCCCGCGCGATTTTCGCGGCGCCGCGAAACCCCTGGCCATCGTTACGCTACATTTGGCGGCCGCAATTTCCATCTTCGCATGCAGCTTCGACGCGCTGTCCAGGTCGACGGCGCACGCAAGGCGCAGGCTCAAACGCTCGAAGTCGCGTCCGCGCGACGTCTCCCCGCATGGCGCCGAATCTCGACGAACCGCACGTTTCGTTCGCTGGAGTCTCCCGCGATCGCGACGCTGGCTGCTGTGCGTCGTCTCATTCGCGACGACGCTGGCCACGACGAGCGCGGCGGTTTCTGCAGATCCGACTTGCACCGGGCAATGTGCGGATCAGGTCCTGCTTCTCGCGCCGTTCAACTTGCTATGGAACCCCGCCGATCCGACGAATCCGGTGAACGCGGCCGTGCTGTCCAAGAATCTCGAAGAGGAAGTCTATATTTATCGCCACTCGAGTCAGGAGGAGAAGAGTGCGTCGGCGACCATTTTGGTGATTCCCGACATCTCCGCCAATCTACTGATCCGCGCGTTCCCGAACAATCCGAATTTCTATTATGATCAAGCTGGTTGGCCTAATGCCCCCGCTCTCCCGCCGTCGGTCGCGAACGCGGTCAACGACGTAGACAACAACAGCCAGATCAACGCGATGAAGCCGACATTCGGCGAAGCCAATGTCTACGGCAACTTCTACACGTTCGTGCAGGGACAGTCGGACACACTTGGCAACCCGCCGCCGTATCAGGTGTCGAGCGCGATCCTGGACAATCCCTTCACGCCAGCCAACTCGTCCCTTCTCGCGTACCAGAATCAACAGACGCCCGGCCTCTACGGCGTGAACTGGGCGTTGGGAAATTCGCAGATCGGCAATTTCCCGAGCGCGCATACGATGGCGAGCACCATCGACGCGCTGACCTACGCGATTCTCGCGCCGGGATACTATCAGCAGCTCGTCCTGGGAGCGGCGGACTTCGCCTATGCTCTCAACGTCAACGGCGTGCACTATCCGTTGGACGTGATCGCCGGGAGAATTCTCGGCACCTATCTGGTCGCCGAGACGCTCGCCGGCGAACAGCTATACCCCGCTCCGACCTTCACGCCGGCCAACCTTCCCGCGCTCAGCCAGGCGATGCAGGGCTATTTCGGCGGCGGCGGCAGTTCGCCATTTGCGGCCCAATGCGCCATCGGCGTCGCGACCTGCATCGCCAACGGCGTCATTCCGACCGCCGCGCAGTACAGCCAGGCGGCACAGAACTACATCAAGTTTCTGACCTACGACATGCCGGCGGTCGGCGCGACGGGTTTGACGCCGGTGGTGCCGACGGACGCCCACGTCTTGATCGCCACGCGGTTTCCCTACCTGAACGAAGCGCAGTGGAATGACATCCTCGCCTCCACCGAATTGCCTTCGGGCGGGCCGATCGACAACGGCTCCGGTTGGGCGCGGCTCAATCTCTACGCCGCTTCCGGCGGCTATGGCGCCTTTGCTGGCGACGTCGTGGTCAACATGAACGCCTTCGATGTCTGGAGCAACAACATATCCAACAGCATATCCGGCCCTGGCGGCCTGACGCTGACGGGCACCGGCACGCTCATTCTCGCTGGCGACGACACCTACACTGGCGACACCGTCGTGCAGCGCGGCACGCTGGCGGTCACCGGCTCGTTGGCCGGCAACGTGTCGATTTGGTCCGGCGCCACATTCGCCGGCAATGGCGCCGTCGGTTCATTGGAATTGCTTCCCGGCTCCACCTATCAGGTGGAGATCGGCTCGAACGGCGCCAACGCGATTCATGTCGGCGGTGCGGCGACGCTGTCCGACGGCGCCGTCCTCTCCATCGCGAGCGTCGGCTTAAGGCCGATATTGGGCAATCCCTACACGATCCTCACGGCGGCTGGCCGCATCTCCGGCCGGTTCGGAAGCGTAACCGACGATCTGCTGTTTCTGACGCCATCGCTGAACGACCCCTCCAACGACGATACCTCGCTCACGCTCACGCTGACTCGCAACGGCGTCGCCTTCGGCAGCGTGGCCGCGACGGCCAACCAGCTGACGACGGCCAATGCGATCGACGCCGAGGCGATTGGAAGTCCGCTCTCTGAGGCGCTGGTGAGCCAATCCGCCGCCGGCGCCCGACAAGCCTTCGACGCGCTCTCCGGCGAGATTCACGCGAGCGCGGTCTCGGCGGCCTTCGACGATGCGCGCCTGCCTCGTGAAGCGGTTCTGGACCGATTGGCGAACCCCTATGACGCGCCTTCGACCGGCGCCGTCGCAGGCTTTGCCGCGACGAACGCGATCGCGAACCCGAGCCTGCCGCCCCACGCGATCGCGACCTGGGGGCAGGCCTTCGGCTCGTTTGGCCGCATCGCCGGCGACGGCAATGCGGCGACCCTCGATCGTTCGGTCAGCGGCTTCATTCTGGGCGCCGACGCCAGCTTCGACAATCGCTATCGCCTGGGCGTGGCCGGCGGATACAGCCAGTCCTCTCTGAGCCTCGACGCGCGCGCTTCGAGCGGCCACGTCGACTCGACCTTCGCCGGCGTCTACGGCGGCGCGAGCTTCAACGCGCTGCAACTTCGCGGCGGCGCGCTCTACGCCTACAACCGTTTTGGAACCGAGCGCTCGGTCGTCTTCCCCGGCTTCAACGACTCGGACAGCGCAGGATACGGCGGCGACACGTTGCAGGCGTTCGGCGAAGCCGGCTGGCGCATCGGCCTATCGGGTTTTTCACGACAGACGTCGATCGAGCCTTTCGTCGGCGCAACGGCGACGCGCATCGACGCCGCGAGTTTCAGCGAGGCGGGCGGCGTGGCGGCGTTGAACGGCGCCGCGGTTGGCTACGACTACGCGGCGACGACGCTTGGCGCGCGGATCGAGGCGACGTTGTTCGACGACACGCCGCTGATCGCGCGCACGATGCTGGGTTGGCGACATGCGTTCGGCGACGTGACGCCGACTTCGACGCTGGCCTTCGCCAGCGCGCCTTCGATCCCGTTCGCGGTCGCCGGCGCGCCGATCGCCCGCGACGCCCTCGCCGTCGAGGCGGGCGTCGACTGGCGCCTGACGCGCCAGGCGACGATCGGCGTGTTCTATTCGGGCTCGCTCGCGGCGCGCGACGAGGACAATGCGGTCAAGGCCAAGCTCGACGTCGCCTTCTGAGCGAGTCCTTCGAGATCGCGGCGGGACGCGAGTTTGGCGGCGCCGCGCGCACGCCGATAGCGGACGCTGCAAGTCGCGGCGTCAAGTTCCGCTCGCTTTAGCGGGAGACGTGGCGCGCCCCGCCCAACCCGCCTTCATTTGTTCCCGAATGGGAAGATGGTCTTCCAGTCGTTCTTCATGTCGACGACGGTCCAACCCTTCGCATTCGCTTCGTCGAGCGCCTTGTCGAGATGACCAATGAAGGATTTGCGGTCGTAGGCCCATTCGCGCTCTGCGTCGGTATGGTGCACGAGGAGGGCGAAGCGCGGGCCGCTTCCCGCCATCGTGTATTGAAGCATTTGCAGATCGCCGTCCGAGTTGCCGAACGCCGCAGTTGGGACGCGGCCGATATGCTCGTTGATCCCGACGGGTTTGCCAGGCCCGTCGTCAACGAATTCCGCTTGCGGCAGGCGCATCAACACCGGCTTGCCGTCGAGCAATTCACACCTGACCTTGGCGTTGCTGCCGACGATGTTCTCAGGCGGAATGCCGTAGACCTTCTCGGTCCAAGCGCGCATGAACTCGATGCCGCCGCCTGAAACGATGAAGGTCTTGAAAGCGTTCGCCCTCAGATAGGCGACCAATTCCAGCATCGGCTGATAGACCATTTCGGTATACAGCCGCCCGGTGACGGGATGCTTGGCGGCGCCGATCCAGTCTCGGACAATCTGCAGGAATGCGTCGTTCGTCATGCCGGTGTGTGTAGCGTTCAACAACTGAGCGACGGCGGGTTCGCCGCCCGCGAGCGCTCGCCTCATGTCGCCCTTCAGCAGCGACGCGAACGGCTCCTCATCCTTCCACTCTGGATGGCGCGGCGCGAGAATTTTGACGCGGTCGACAGCGAACAGGAATTGGAAATACATCGGCTGCTCGGCCCACAGCGTGCCGTCGTTGTCGAACGTGGCGACACGCTCGGCCTCCGACACAAAGTCTGGCGAGCCCTGCTTCGTCACCCGGTCGACGAAGGCGACGATGGCCTTCCTGGTCCCCGTGTTGTTCCACGATGGCAGCGGGTCGCCCGCCGCCGCCGCTTCGGCCGTCGCAGAACCCGGAACGAACGTCGACAAGGCCGGAAGCGCCGCCAAGGCGGAGAGCAGCGCGCGGCGGCTGACAATGGCGAAGGAAGCATTCGAATTCATCGACGGTCCCTTTCAGGCGGGACATCTTGCACGAGGCAAGAGTGGTGTTTAGCCCCGGCGTTGGGAAATCCGGGCCTATCTCAAGTGCAGCGGCATGAGGACGAATGCGCCGTCGAGCCGGTCCGGCACGTCGCGGCGTTTCTGCCATTTCCAGGACGACTGGCTCCAGACAAAGGGGGCGCCGTTGACGGTGGGAGTGCCGTAAAGCATCCAGAAGCCGGTGGCCTTGGAGCGCAAATCCAGTTTCCCCGAAAGGCGCATGAAGGATCTGACCATGGCCGTGGCGCCAGTCTTGGCGTCGATGGAGCCGTCGGGAATCATTTTGGGGTAGGCGGTTTCGCCGTAGCCGAGATCCCAGCGGCCGAACACCGAGAGCGGATTGGCGGGATCGGTGTAGGTAATTGCGGCCTTGGCCGTGGAAACATCGACGACGCCGGGCAACAATTTTGCGAACTGGCGACGGCGGGCCGGACGGTTGTCCGTCGACTGCAAGTCCGTCCGCACTTGAAGGGATGCCGGGTAATTGATTCCCATGAGGTAATCGGGGGTGACCATTTCCGGGTCGTATTGCGTCGAGCATGGCTGGCCGTCGAGCGACTTGCTGGTGACCGTGTAGGGGCCGCCACTCGAGCGGTAATAGACGAAACACCGGTAGGACATTTTGAGCTGGACCCCATTGGTGGGACCACGGGTGGTTGGATTTAAGGTGTAATCTCGCCTGCCCTTGTCCTTCAAGAATCAAGCCGCGTCTTGCTGCTTCTGCTTCTGCTGTGGGTATGTGGGC
>JBEKVR010000093.1:0-19580 GCA_049513815.1 Roseiarcus sp.
ATCGACGCCGAACAGCGCACGGTAGCGGACGTCTCCGTCCCGCTGTCGTTGTCGCGGCCGCAGCCGCTGTGGAGCGAACAGAACGCCGACGACTGGGTCGACGCGGTCTCGACTGGCGTCGCCGCGCTGCGCAAGAGCGCGCCCGATGCTTTCGCCCGGCTCGCCGGCGTCGGCCTGTCCGGCCAGATGCACGGCGCGACCTTCCTCGACGCGGCCGGCAAGCCGCTGCGTCCGGCGATCCTGTGGAATGACGTCCGCTCGTTCGCCGAATGCACGGAGATGGAAAAGCGCGTTCCCGACCTGCGCCGCCGCACCGGCAACATCGCGATGCCCGGATTCACCGCGCCGAAGGCGTTGTGGGTGGCCAAGCACGAGCCGAAGGTGTTCGCCGCGACCAAGCGCATCCTGCTGCCGAAGGACTATGTGCGGCTGAAGCTGACCGGCGAGGCGGTCTCCGAAATGTCGGACGCCTCCGGCACTTTGTGGCTCGACGTCGGCAAGCGGCGCTGGGACGACGAACTGCTCGCCGCTACCGGCCTCAACGTTTCGCAAATGCCGAGCCTGGTCGAGGGCTCGGAAGTCTCAGCCTATCTCTCGCCCGAGGTCGCGGCGGCGTGGGGCCTCGCCGGGAAGCGCATTCCGGTCGCCGGCGGCGCCGGCGACAACGCGGCGGCGGCGGTCGGCGTCGGCGCCACTGCGCCGGGCGCGGGTTTCGTATCGATCGGCACGTCGGGCGTGGTCTTCTCGGTCACCGATCGTTTCATCTGCCTGCCCGAACGCACCCTGCACGCCTTCTGCCACGCGCTGCCCAACCGCTGGCACGGAATGGCGGTGAACTTGTCGGCCGCCGCCGCGCTGACCTGGATCGCTGAGTTGTTGAAGCGCGGCGACGACGTGGGCGGCTGCGTCGCCGAGGCGGAAGCCTTCGCCAAGTCGGCCAAGGCGGTCGAGACCGCGCCGGTGTTCCTGCCCTATCTCAGCGGCGAGCGCACGCCGCACAACGACGCCAACGCGACCGGCATGTTCGCTGGCTTGAGGGCCGAACATGAGGCCGGGGCGCTGATCTACGCGGTGCTCGAGGGCGTCGCCTTCAATTTTGCGGATGGAGTCGACGTGCTGACCGAAGCCGGCGCGCGGCCGAAGGCGACGATGCTGGTCGGCGGGGGCGCGCGTTCCGCCCTGTGGGGGCAGCTCATCGCCGATTCGACCGGCTTGACGATCGACCTCGCCGCCGGCGCCGAGGCCGGCGCAGCGCTCGGCGCGGCGCGGCTGGCGATGCTGGCGGCCGGGGCGGGCGACGAGGCGACGGTGTGCAAGCGGCCGCCGACGCAACGGCAGTTCGCGCCCGAGGCGGCGCGCGCCGCGCTGCTGGCGCCGCGTCTCAAGCGGTTCCGCGCCCTCTATCCGGCCGAAAAGGGCGCGCGCTGAGTTCGGGGTCCGAACGGTCGATTTAACCGTTCCTGAACGTAGGCCCCGTTAGCCTGACCCGGATTTCCGTCAAGGAGAGCGGGGCTTGGCGTTCGCGAATTGGCTGTGGTCGGCGATCGTCGACCGGTTCGACCTCACCTTCGGCGCCGCTGGCGCCTATGGCGCGCCGGCGATGGCGGGCGCGCTCATCTGCTCGCTCGCCTATTATGTCTGGCGGCGGCGCTCGCGCGGCCGTCCGGTTAGCGCGCGTGGCTTCGTGCGCACAATCCTCGCCGGCCGGATCGTCTGGAACCGGTCGTCGGTCGTCGACGTGAAGATGTGGGTCCTCAACGGCCTCGTGCTCGCCGGCGGCTACGGCTACCTCGCCTTCGGCAACGTCTTCTGTCGCGACGCGACGCTCGCCGGACTCACCGCCGGCTTCGGCGCGCGCGCGCCCGCCGCCTGGCCCGCCTGGACGGTGCTGGCGATGGCGACCTTGTTCGAACTGCTCGCCTACGAACTCGCCTATTGGTTCGGCCACTTCTTCTTCCACCGCATTCCGGCGCTGTGGGAGTTCCACAAGGTGCACCATTCGGCGGAGGTGATGACGACTTTCACCGAGCTGCGCCAGCATCCGGTCGAGATCCTCGCCTTCATGAACCTGATCGCGATCGCCACCGGCGCGGTGTTCGGCGTCATGACGTACGTGTTCGGCCCCGGCGTGCAGCCGTTCACCCTGTTTAACAGCAACATTCTGCTGATACTGTTCCTCGTCACCTACGGTCATCTGCGCCATAGCCACATGTGGATCCCGTTCACCGGTTTCGCCGGCCGCATCCTGCAGAGCCCGGCGCATCACCAGATCCATCATTCCGACAATCCCGCACACTGGGACAAGAACCTCGGCTTCGCGCTTGCGGTGTGGGACTGGGCGTTCGGCACGCTTTACATTCCCGGCGTGGAGCGCGAGAAGATCCGCTTCGGCGTCGGCCCGACCGAAGATGAATTCAGCACGGTGCCGCGCAATTACCTGCTGCCGTTCGTGCGCTTCGGCGAGCATGTCGGGCGCGGGCTTCGCCGTTTGGCGCCGCAGCCGCGCGACGACGGCGTGCGCAGTTCGCATGGCTGAGTCGCAGGCGCGTCGTCGAGCGACAGTGACGGGCGGCGCCGTTCGCGGATAAGATCGCTGCGATCTCTTTGGGACGCAGAATGGCTCACGACAAATTTGCGCTGGTCAGCGGCGGCGGTCGCGGCATTGGCCGCGCTGCGGCGCTGGCGCTCGCCGCGGCCGGCTGGCACGTCGCCGTCGCCGGCCGCAGCGCGCCGCCGCTTGCACAGGTTGCGCGCGAAATCGAGCGGCTCGGCCGGCGCGCGCTCGCGCACGCCTGCGACGTCGTCGATCCGGCGTCGGTCGACGGCCTTTTCGCGGCGGTGGAAGGCGCCTTCGGCCGACTCGACCTCCTGTTCAACAACGCTGGCGTCAGCGCGCCGGCGGTCGCCTTTGAAGCGCTCGCCTATGAGCAATGGAAGGCGGTGGTCGACGTCAACCTCAACGGCGCGTTTCTTTGCGCTCGGGGCGCCTATGCGCTGATGAAGCGGCAGCGGCCGCAGGGCGGACGCATCATCAACAACGGCTCAATCTCGGCCCACGCGCCCCGCCCGAGAAGCGCGCCCTACACCGCGACCAAGCACGCGATCTCGGGCCTGACCAAGTCGATCGCGCTCGACGGCCGCGCCTTTGACATCGCCTGCGGCCAGATCGACATCGGCAACGCCGAGACGGAGATGACCGAGCGGATGGCGGAGGGCGTGCTGCAGGCCGACGGCCGCGTCGCCGTCGAGCCGCGCATCAATCTGGCCGAGGTCGGCGCTGCGATCGTCCACATGGCGAGCCTGCCGCTGTCGTCCAACGTCCTGTCGATGACGCTGATGGCGACAAAGATGCCTTACGTCGGGCGCGGCTGAGGACTCAGTCCGGCGCGGCGGTCAGCGGCTCGAACGGGCGCGGCAACGATTCGCGGGCGAGATCGCGCTCGAACAGCTTGATGCCGAGCGGCTCGTTGCCGTTGGCGTGGACGAGCACGATCGAGCCGGCGCTCGGGCGCTGCTCGAGCGCCAGCCAGGCGTCGGCGCCGAGCGAGATCAAGTGATGGCGCCGCACCGCCTGCATCAGCGGCGCGCTGGAGATGAGGCCGGGGAAGCGGAAGAACAGCGACGGCGTCTGACCATTGGCGACGAGCAGCCGCTCGACCTCGAGGATCTCCGCGTCGGCGTCGACGCCGGACTCCAACAGGAAGTTATGCTCATCGGGCGCGCCGCGCGCGTACGGGTGATGATAGGTGTGGTTGACCCACATGATATCGAGTGCGCCGCTTGCCTGCTCGCCAAGCAGCCAACGATAGTCGGCGAAGTGATGGGTCAGCCACAGTCCGGAGATCGACAGCGCGACCGGCGTATGCGGCCCTTGCGCGGCGAGTTTTTCGAGAAAGCCGCGCTCGAGCGGCTTCAGGCTTGGACAAAGGTCGCCGGTGACGAAGGCGCCGGGCGCGTCGCCGTGGACGAGACCGGCGTTGCGCAGGAAACCGCGATGGACGAGGCCGGGCGCGGCAGCCGATTCCTCGATCGCCCGCATCATTCGGGTCGAAGTCAGCGACGCTTCGGCCGTGTCCGCGCAAGTCCAGCAGGCGGCGCGCTCGATGCGGGTGGTCAGCTTGTCGGGATCGGCGAGCAGCAGCAACGGCTCTGCGTCGGCGGTCATCGATCGGATTGCGATCGCCTGCCGTCCGTCGGCGGCGCGGCAGGCGCGCAGGACGGACGCGTAGTCGGCGACCGCCTCCTGGCGCGCCAACCGCACCGGCGCCGCCGGGGCGTGGAGGCACGACGAGCCGTCCTGCTCTTCCGCGGCGCGCGCCGCCGCTAGCGTCGCGGCGAGACCGGCGACGAGGAAAAGGCAGGCGAGTCGCGAGGGCAAGGCAAGTCTCCGGGTTCGCGCCGCAGGCGCGCGTTCCGTGTCGCGAATGAACGACATCAGGGGCTTCGGCGCCATTTTGCGCCGTCGGCGTCCCTGCCGTCAAAACCCATCGCTTGCGCCGCAAACGGGAGCGTCGCGGAAGGGCGGGCGTCCGCCTTCTCGGTCGCGCGCGTCTACGACAGCAATCCGACTTTTGCCGACCTTCAAAAGTCAGCGGCTTGATCGGCCGCCGCGCATGGACGCATGGCGTTGGCGACCGTCCAACAACGCCTGGACAGGCGCCATGCTAGGCGTCGACAAGTCGCTATTCCCGCTTCCGGACGTGACCGGCTTGCCGCTCGGGCCGAATAGGCGGACGAACGCAACAAATTGGGCGATTGGTATCGCCTTTGACCAAAGGAAGCCTTGCGCAAATTGTGCGCCCATCGATCGCAGCAGAGTGGCTTCCCCTTCTGTCTCGACTCCTTCGGCGACAATGTCGATGCCCATCGCCCGCCCTGTTACGATCAATCCTCTTACGATGGCGCCTTTCCTCCGGTCTGAATCCATTCCGGAAACAAAGGATCGATCGATTTTGATCTCGCTGACCGGAAGGCTGGCCAGATGCTGGAGCGCTCCGCTGCCCGTTCCGAAATCGTCCAGCGCAAGGCTGAAACCAAGCTTCACGATTCGGTTGAGGAGTTCAATGACGGCGTCCTGACCTCTGCCGTAGATCGCATTTTCTGTTATTTCGACACGGATCAGCGCCGGCGGCAGTCCATCTGCTATCAGCTGGTTCAGCTTGCCAAGAAGCCGATCGTGCGTTTTGAGAATTGCGCCGGATAGATTGACAGACGTCGGCAGCGCTATCGAATGCTCGTCTCTCAAAGCAACCAGAGCTTCTCGGTATCGGTCCAAGACCAACTCGTCCAAGAGCGTTCCGAGTCCCCGGTTCTCAGCCACCTCAAATATCTCGTCCAGGGAATAGCCAGCGAGGTCTTCCGCGGAGAAACGCGATAGGGTCTCGGCGCCCTCGACGCGTCCGGTGCACAAATTGATCTTCGGCTGGAAACACAGGAAAAGCTCGCGAGAGGCGATGGCCTGACTTATCGCGTGAGCGATCTGCGTTTCTCTCCGGAACGTGTTCGACAAGCTTGCGCTGTAATCGAGATGGCCGCCGCGCCGCGACTTCTTGGCCTCCAGCTCCGCAATATCCGCCGCAGCCAGCAGGTCCAGACTATTGCTCGCGTCTTGGGGGAAATAGGCGCTGCCTGCGGTGATCGAGATGGTGGGAAGATCCAAATTCGCGGTTCGCACGCAACCGATCTGCTTCTTGATCGCCGATATGATCTCTTCGCCGTTCCGCTGATTGCGGCCGCGATCGGCGACCAATGCGAATTCGTCGCCGCCCAGACGAGCGGCAAAGCAGAGTCCTTCCTCAAAAGTCGCTAGGACGCGGCCTACGACCTTCAACACCTCGTCGCCTGTATTATGTCCAAGGGCGTCATTGATGTTCTTGAAGAGGTCGACGTCCAACAAGGTAAGAGAAATTTGCTCGTCGTTCGCAATCAGGCCATCGAGCTTCTTCAGGAACAGGAATCGGTTGGCGAGTCCCGTCAAGCTGTCGGTTTCTGCCATCTGCGTTGCGGCTCTTCGGGCCAAATCGAGAGCTGCAATGGTGCGTTGTTGTTCTTCTATCGCTTTGTCGCGCTCCACTTGCATATGCAGCATTTGCAGCAACTGTCTGGCGGTTCCCGCGCCGACCGCTATTGCAACGACGAGAAAAGCGGCAGTGGCGCCTCCGAAGACATACCAGGGTATAGTCGTCATCACGGGGATCGCCAGCGCCATTCCGAGCGCGTAACCAATAACCGTGGCTTGGAAAACCTTAGGCGCGTAGCACGTCGAATTGGCCATTACGAGCAGGCCTGCGGCCGAAACGACCGTAAGCACGAGGCGAAGCCCGTCCAAAGCCTCGGCCAACGGCCAAGCCACCATCGCCCAAACGAAACCGACGCTGTAAAAGACATGTTCGATATGGCGCAGCAATCGGGAGTCCGGGTCGCCATACCGCAGGCCCTGCGAGAAACGCACAAGATTGTGACGCGCCAATTGATCGACTAAAACGTGGAGAATGCCGATGGCAAATACACTGTGAATACGAAGGGCGTATCCGGCGATGGCGACAAGCACGAAAACGAATTGAGACAAGTAAGAATTCATCGTTTCGCGCTTGATAAACACTTCAAGCGCGCGCTCGTATATGCCTCCGTCCGCCTTAGCCTCGGCTTCTACGGCCATGAGCGAAAAGTGAGACTTTAGAAAGGAGAGCATATACGTTTCCTTGAAGCCCGCTCACTGGCATACATCACCTTTGTTAAATCTATAATTCGTAAAGTGGCTAATGAATTGCTAAAGTGCAGCAGCGGAAGCGCCGAGGCGGGACGCTTCGGTCGCGTCAAACGTCGGGCCAAGGGCGCCGCGCGCCGAATCGACTCTTTTGGGCCGGAAGGTCTATTCGGATCGCGCGGATGATCGGGGACGGCATGTTCGCCGGCCGGGTCGGCATGGCGAGCCGCATTGTGAATCCGTCGCCGCAGCTCTCGACGTCGATTTCAGCCCGTCAGGCGAAACTCCGCAGAAACGCTGCGTCTTCGTCGGCTGAACCCAGATGTCGGCGGTTGCCATCCAATCAGGCCGTCAGTGGGGAGCCGACGCCTGTAACTTGATCCACAACGGCCGCTGCAGAAGCATTCCCTTCGTTGCTCCGGCGGCGCGGAATCGTCGGCGAACGGTCGAACTCGATCGTCCGGCCGCCGGTCGGCTCGCAGCTCAAGCGTTGGAACAGCGCCGCCAGCCGATGGCCAAAGGCGCTTGCAAAGGCAAATTCTCTGACTAGAGTCAGAGAATGCAACCCGCCCAGATTCGCCAAATCCGCCGCTTCAATCGGCTCGTCACGCACCGCGTCGGCGCACTCGACCACAGCTATCTCAGGCGCGGCCGGCCGCTCGGCGAGGCGCGGCTGATCTTTGAGATCGGCCTCGCCGGAGCCGACGCGCGCGACTTGCGCGCCGCGCTCGGCCTCGATTCCGGCTATCTGAGCCGTTTGCTGCGGGCGCTGACGGCCGAGGGGCTGGTCGAGGTCGTCAGGGGGCAGGGCGACGCGCGGGTGAGGCGCGTCGCGCTGACCGCCAAGGGCTGCGGGGAGCTTGCCGCCTACGAGCGGCTTTCGGACGAGCTGACGCGCTCGATCCTCGCGCCGCTCACGCTTGCCGAACGCGAGCGACTGCTGGCGGCGATGGCCGAGGTCGAGCGGCTGCTGCGCGCCGGCGCGGTCGTGGTCGCGCTCGAGCCGGCGGATTCGGCCGACGCGGTCTGGTGCCTCGAACACTATTTCGCCGAGCTGGCGCGCCGCTTCGAGGCCGGCTTCGATCCCGGGAAGGGCGCGGCGGTCGGCGCCGAGGCGATGACGCCGCCGCGCGGATGGTTCTTTCTCGCCCGGCTTGACGGCGGGCCGGTCGGTTGCGGCGCGCTCGTGCGCCTCAGCGCGGACGCGGGCGAGATCAAGCGCATGTGGACGGCGCCGGACGCGCGCGGCCTCGGCGTCGCGCGTCGCATCATCGGCGCTGTCGAGGCGACGGCGCGCGAAGCGGGCGTGACGACCCTGCGGCTCGACACCAATCGCGCGCTGAAAGAAGCCCACGCCCTCTATCGCAAGCTCGGCTTCGTTGAGATCGCGCGCTACAACGACAACCCCTACGCCGATCATTGGTTCGAAAAGCGGCTGTGAGGACAGTCCGCGCCTAGCGGGGTCCGCGCCGGTTTTCGCCCGAGCGCGTCCTTTCGTCGGCGAGCCAGGAGACTTCGCGCCGCGCGGCGTCGAGCGCCGACGCCTCGGTCGCGTAAACGGCGCCGGAATAATATGCGACCGGCGTCCAGGCGCCGCGATCCTCGACGTCGCGACGAAATTCCTCGAAGCCGTAAGAGCCGTCGGGCCGGCGAAAGAGGTCGACGCAGCGGTCGCCGGCCGCGTTCTCGACGCTGTTGAAGACCGTCCACGATTTGTCGATGCGCTGGGACATTGGTTTCCCGCTTCTCACTCCGCCCCCATTGGCCGCGCCTGCCGCGCCGAGGGTCGGAAACGGGCCCCAGAAGCGTCCGGCAGCGCGAGATTAGCGCGCCGAGCGGATTGTCCCTCCACAATCGTGTGAACCGCCCGACTGAGCCGTGGCGCCGCCCGCCGGCGTGAGTCATAGTCGACGTCGATGCGGGCGCGCGACGCGTGGCGAAAACAGGGGATGTCGGACGATGATCGCAGTTCTGATGCTGATCGCGCTTGCCGGTGCGCCCCCCGCGGTCGACGCGGCGAAAATCTGCAGCGACGCGCAAGCTTCGGCGCTGCCGGAGGACGCGAAGGTCGCCTTCGACAGTTGCGTGCGCGACGAGCAGGCGGCGCGCGACAAATTGGCGGCGCGCTGGCCGCATTATTCGGCCACCGCCCGCTCGGCCTGCGTTGGCGACGGCGGCGGCGTCGGGCTGAGCAACGTCGAGCTGTGGACCTGCCTTGAGATGCAGCCGGGCGGCAGCCTGAGCTTGCAGAGCGGCGACAACGCAGTCGTCCCCGCCTCGGGCCTATCGCCCTTGCCGCCGCGCGGAAAGAAGCCGTAGCGCCCGCCGCCGCGCCAGTCCGTAAACGCCCGGCGACCTCTAATCGGGAGACGGGCCATGGAACGACGTGCGCCGCGCAGGCCGAACTGGACGTTGCAGGCGATCCTGTGCGCCGGCGTCGTCATCTGGCAGAGCTACGAGCTGGCGACGGCGGTCGAAGCGCCGTCGACGGCGCTGCTGACGCTGCAATGGGTTCTGCTCGCCTGCGGGCTGATCGGCGGCGTCGGGGCGCTCGTCATGATGGCGCGAGGCGCTCAGCCGCGTGGTTGACGGCGGCGGACCCAGCTCGGTTGGCTTGATTCGCCAGGGCTTTCTCTTTAAGGCCTCGCCCAACCCTTTCCCCGCGAGGCGCCCCCGATGGCCGAACTGCCCCCTCACCTGCGGCGCCTTGAAGCCGAAGCAATTCACATAATGCGTGAGGTTGTCGCAGAATTTAGCAATCCTGTGATGCTATATTCGATCGGCAAGGATTCGTCGGCGATGCTGCACGTCGCGATCAAGGCCTTCCATCCTGGACCGTTGCCATTCCCGCTGCTGCACGTCGACACGACCTGGAAGTTCCGCGAGATGATCGCCTTTCGCGACGAGACGGCGCGGCGGCTCGGCCTCGACTTGCGCGTCCACATCAATCAGGACGGCGTCGCGCGCGGCATTTCGCCGGTCGCGTCGGGCAGCCAGCTCCACACCCAGGTGATGAAGACCGAGGCGTTGCGCCAGGCGCTCGACGCCGGCCGGTTCGACGCGGCCTTCGGCGGCGCGCGGCGCGACGAGGAGAAGAGCCGCGCCAAGGAACGCATTTTCTCCCACCGTTCCGCCGCCCACGCCTGGGACCCGCGCAATCAGCGGCCCGAGCTGTGGCGGCTCTACAACACCCGCATCCGCGACGGCGAGTCGATGCGCGTCTTCCCGCTGTCGAACTGGACCGAACTCGACGTCTGGGAATACGTCCGCGGCGAGAGCATCCCGGTCGTGCCGCTCTATTTCGCCAAGGAGCGGCCGGTGGTCGAGCGCGGCGGGACGCTGATCATGGTCGATGACGATCGCCTGCCGCTGGAACCCGGCGAGAAGCCGCAGATGAAGCGTGTGCGCTTCCGCACGCTGGGCTGCTATCCGCTGACCGGGGCGATCGAGTCGGACGCCGACACGCTCGACGCGATCATCGCCGAGATGCGCGCCGCGACGACTTCGGAGCGGCAGGGGCGACTGATCGACAGCGACGAATCCGCGTCGATGGAGAAGAAGAAGCGCGAGGGGTATTTCTGATGGCCGAGCCCTTGCGCGAAAGCGCGCTGCCAACGCTACGCCTGCTCACCTGCGGTTCGGTCGACGACGGCAAGTCGACCCTCATCGGTCGGCTGCTCTACGAGCAGAAGCTGATCTTCGACGACCAGCTCTCGGCGCTCGAACGCGACTCGAAGAAGCACGGCACGGTCGGCGCCGATATCGACTTCGCGCTGCTGGTCGACGGCCTCGAGGCCGAACGCGAGCAGGGCATCACCATCGACGTCGCTTACCGCTATTTCGCCACGCCGCGGCGTTCGTTCATCGTCGCCGACACGCCCGGCCACGAGCAGTACACGCGCAACATGGCGACCGGCGCCTCCAACGCCGACCTCGCCATCCTTTTGGTCGATGCGCGCAAGGGACTGTTGACCCAGACCCATCGCCACGCGATCATCGCCTCGCTGCTCGGCGTTCGTCATGTCGTGCTGGCGGTGAACAAGATCGACCTGGTCGACTACGACGAAGCGACATTTCGCCGCATCGTCGAGGCTTTCAAGGCGTTCGCGGCGCCGCTCGACTTCCACTCGCTGACCGCGATCCCGATCTCAGCCCGCGTCGGCGACAACATCTCCGCGCTGAGCCCGAATACGCCCTGGCATGAAGGGCCGTATCTGATCGACCATCTCGAGCGCGTCGAAGTCGAGGATGAGCGCCGCAACGCGCCGTTCCGCCTGCCGGTGCAATGGGTCAACCGCCCGCACCTGGATTTCCGCGGCTTTGCCGGCACGATCGCCGGCGGTCGGATCAAGCGCGGCGACCCGATCGTCGTCGCTTCGTCTGGCCGCATGAGCGCTGTGACCGGCATTTTGCGGGCCGGCGACGCGGTCGAGGAGGCCGAAGCGGGCGACGCGGTGACGCTGACGCTCGCCGACGAGGTCGACGTCGCCCGCGGCGATGTGCTGGCGCCGCCTGCGGCGCGGCCGGAGGTCGCCGATCAGTTCACCGCGCATCTGATCTGGATGAGCCACGAGCCGCTGCTGCCCGGCCGTTCCTACTTGATGAAGATCGGCGCGCGCACCGTCCCGGCCTCGGTGACCGAGCTCAAGCACCGCATCGACGTCGACAATTTCGACAAGCTCGCCGCCAAGACGCTGGCGCTCAACGAGGTCGGCTTCGCCAATCTCGCGGTCATCGCGCCGGTCGCCTACGACCCTTACGCGGAAAACCGCGAGACCGGGGCCTTCATCCTGATCGACCGCGCCACCAACGAAACGGCGGCGGCGGGCATGATCGCCCACGGCCTGCGCCGCGCCACCAACATCCACCGCCAGGGGCTCGCCGTCTCGCGCGAGGCGCATGCGACGATCAAGCACCAGCGGCCGGCGATCCTGTGGTTCACCGGCCTCTCCGGCGCCGGCAAATCGACGATCGCCAATCTGGTCGAAAGCAAGCTGATCGCGCGCGGCGTCCACACCGCGCTGCTCGACGGCGACAACGTCCGCCACGGCCTCAACAAGGACCTCGGCTTCACCGCCGCGGATCGGGTCGAGAATATCCGCCGCATCGCCGAGGTCGCGCGGCTGATGAGCGACGTTGGGCTGATCGTGCTGACATCCTTCATCTCGCCGTTCCGCGCCGAGCGGAGGCTGGCGCGCGACATCGCCGCGCCCGGCGAATTCGTCGAGATCTACGTCTCGACGCCGCTGGAGACGGCGATCGCCCGCGATCCCAAGGGGCTCTACAAGCGGGCGCTGGCTGGCGAGATCAAGAATTTCACCGGCGTCGACCAGCCCTACGAGGCGCCCGAAGTGGCCGAACTGACGCTCGACACGTCGACGTCGTCGGCCGAGGCGCTCGCCGACCGTGTCGTCGCCGCGCTCGAGGCGCTCGGACGGATCGACCGGCTGTAGGCGGCCCTACGCCGCCGCGGCCGCTTGTCTGGGCCCATTGCGTCATAACCGAAAACGGGCCTAGATGGCGCCCAGCCGCCTCCGGGGGGCCGCGCGCAGCGCGCGGGCCCGGGGGCGTTATTCTAGGGGAGCTTCGATGAAATCTCTCGTCTTCGCCAGCCTCGGGCTGGCGGCCTTGCTGGCCGGCATGCCCGCCGCGACGGCCAAGACCCTCGTCTATTGCTCAGAAGGCAGCCCGGAGAACTTCACTCCGGCGATCAACACCACCGGCACCAGCTTCGACGCGGCGCGGCCGGTCTACAACCGCCTCACTGAGTTCAAACGCAGCACCACTGAGGTTGTGCCCGGTCTGGCGGAGAGCTGGGACGTCACCGACGGCGGCAAGACGATCACCTTCCATCTGCGCAAGGGCGTCAAGTTCGGCTCGTACAAGGACTTCGCGCCGACGCGGGACTTCAACGCCGACGACGTGCTGTTCTCGATCAATCGGCAGTGGAAGGAAGACAGCCCCTACAACAAGGTGTCGGGCGGCAAGTACGACTACTTCAACGACATGGACATGCCGAGCCTGCTCGACTCGGTCGCCAAGACCGACGACTACACCGTCGTCGTCAAGCTGAAGGAGCCGAACGTCGCCATCCTCGCCAATTTCGCGATGGACTTCATGGCGATCGGCTCGGCCGAATACGCCGACTTCCTGCTGAAGAAGGGAACGCCGGAGCAGTTCGACCAGGCGCCCGTCGGCACCGGCGCGTTCTCCTTCGTCGCCTATCAGAAGGACTCGGTGATCCGCTACAAGGCCAACAAGGATTATTTCGGCGAGAAGGCGCTGGTCGACGATCTCGTTTTCGCCATCACCCCCGACGCGACGGCGCGCTACGCCAAGTTGAAAGCGGGCGAATGCCACGTCAACGGCTATCCGCGGCCGGCCGACGTTGCGGAAATGGAGAAGGACGCGGCGCTGAAGGTCATCCACGCGCCCGGCCTGAACATCGCCTATTGGGCGTTCAACAACACCAGGCCGCCGTTCGACAAGAAGGACGTGCGCCAGGCTTTGTCGATGGCGATCGACCGTGACGCGATTATCAAGGACGTCTATCTCGGCGCCGGCGTGCCAGCCAAGACACTGATCCCGGCGACGATGTGGTCGTACGACGACGCGATCGTCGACTACAAGTACGATCCCGAAAAGGCCAAGGCGATGCTCGCCGCCGCCGGCGTCAAGACGCCGCTCGACATCGACCTCTGGTATCAACCGGTCCAGCGCCCCTATAACCCGAACGGCAAGCGCATCGGCGAGATGATGCAAGCCGACCTCGCCAAGATCGGCGTCAACGCCAAGCTCGTCACCTTCGAATGGGGCGAGTACCGCAAGCGGCTGCAGAACGCCGAGGACGACACAGGGCAGATGGGTTGGACGGGCGACAACGGCGACCCGGACAACTTCTTCTTCCTGCTCGGCTGCCCGGACGGCAAGCCGGCCGGCAACAACATCCCGAAGTGGTGCAACGCTGAGTTCAATGATCTGCTCGCCAAGGCGCGCACGATCCCCGACCAGGCGGAACGCGCCAAGCTCTACACCCGCATGCAGGAGATCGAGCACGACGAAGCGCCGGAGCTGCTGATCGCCCATTCGATCGTCTACGAAGCGACGCGCGCCAACGTCGTGGGCTACAAGCAGAGCCCGCTCGGCACGCATGCGTTTGAAGGCGTCGACGTCAAGTAATCAGGCGAGGGGCCCGTCCGTTTCCGCGGTCGGGCCCCGAACCTTACGAACGCGCCAATGCTCGTATATTTCCTCCGCCGCCTCGCGCTGACCGTTCCGACGTTCATCGCGCTGATGTTCGTCACCTTCGTCGCGATCCGCCTGGTGCCGGGGGATCCGGTCGAAGTGCGCGTCGGCGAGCACGGCATTTCGCCCGAACGGCTCGTCTATTTCCGCCATCAGCTCGGCCTCGACCTGCCGGTGTGGCGGCAGTTTCTCGACTATTGCTGGCGACTGCTGCACGGCGATTTCGGCGTGTCGCTGTCGACCCAAACCAAGGTGCTGACCGAGTTCTTCACCTTGTTCCCGGCGACGATCGAATTGTCGCTGTGCGCAATGCTGTTCGCGATCGCCGTCGGCGTGCCCGCAGGCGCGGTCGCCGCGGTCAAGCGCGGCAGCGTGTTCGACCAGGGGCTGATGACCATCTCGCTGTTCGGCTATTCGATGCCGATCTTCTGGTGGGGCCTGCTGCTGATCATGTTCGTCTCGGTGAAGCTCGAGTGGCTGCCGGTCTCGGGCCGCATCGACCTCATCAACTATTACTTTGACCAGCCGACCGGCTTCATGTTGATCGACACGCTGCTGTCGGGCGAGAGCGGCGCGTTTCTCGACGCCGTCCGCCACCTGATCCTGCCGGCGATCGTGCTCGGCACCGTGCCGCTCGGCGTGATCGCCCGCATGACGCGCTCGTCGATGCTGGAGGTGCTGTCCGAGGATTACGTGCGCACCGCGAGAGCCAAGGGTCTGTCGCCGTTCCGGGTCATCGGCGTGCACGCCTTGCGCAACGCGTTGCTGCCGGTCGTCACCGTCATCGGCCTCTCAGTGTCCAGCCTGCTCGCCGGCGCGGTGTTGACCGAGACGATCTTTTCCTGGCCCGGGGTCGGCCATTGGCTGATCGAATCGATCAGCCGGCGCGACTACCCAGCGCTGCAAGGCGGCGTGATGCTGGTTTCGACGGTGGTGATCGGCGTCAACCTTGTCGTCGACCTCGTCTATGGCGCGATCAATCCGAGGATCCGCCATGGCCGCTGACGTCGCCGTCCCCGCCGTGTCGAGCGAAGAAGCGGCTGAGGTTCTCGCCCAACCGACGCCGCTCGCCGCGTTTTGGGCCGCCTTCCGCGAGAACCGCGGCGCCGTGTTTGGCCTCGTCGTCATCTCCACGATCGCGCTGATTGCGATCTTCGCCGACTTTATCGCGCCGCACTCGCCGATCGAGCAGTTTCGCGACGCCGTGCGCGCGCCGCCGATCTGGGACCCGGGCGGCACGTGGCGCTACGCGCTCGGCACCGATGGCGACGGCCACGACACACTGTCGCGGCTCATCTTTGGCGCGCGCGTGTCGCTGTTCATCGGTCTGTCGGTGATGAGCGTGTCGTTCGTGGTCGGCGTCGTGCTCGGCCTCCTCGCGGCTTCGGTCGGGTCGCTGGTCGACGTCGTGATCACCCGCGTCATGGACCTGATCATGGCGGTGCCGAGCCTGGTGATGGCGATCCTGGTCGTCGCCGTGCTCGGCCCGAGTCTCGCCAACACCATCGTTGCGGTGACGATCGTCTACTTGCCGCGCTATGTCCGATTGGTGCGCGCCTCCGCGCTCGGCGAATTGACCAAGGACTACGTCACCGCCGCGCGCGTCGCCGGCGTCGGACCGCTGCGGTTGATGGTCTCGACCGTGCTGCCCAATTGTCTCGCGCCGCTGATCGTCCAGGCGGCGCTCGGCGTCTCCGACGCCATTCTCGAAGCGGCGGGCCTCGGCTTCCTCGGCCTCGGCGCCCAGGCGCCGACGCCGGAATGGGGCACGATGCTCGCCGATTCGCGCGAGTTCATCCGCTCCGATCCCTGGATCGTCGCGCTGCCAGGCCTGGCGATCCTCATCGCCGTCGTCGCGATCAACCTGACCGGCGACGGGCTGCGCGACGCGCTCGATCCCAGAATGCGGCGGACCTGAGCCATGGCGCTGCTCGAAGTCCGCAACCTCACCGTCGCCTTCGCCAGTCGCCATGGCGACTTCGTCGCCGTCGACGGCCTCAACATCACCGTCGACCGCGACGGCGTGCTGGCGATCGTCGGCGAGTCCGGCTCGGGCAAGTCGGTGGCGATGCTTGCGGTGATGGGGCTGCTGCCGTTCACCGCCAGGGTGACCGCCGACCGCATGACGTTCGACGGCGCAGACCTGATGACGATGACGCCGGCCCAACGCCGCCGCATCGCCGGAAAAGACCTGGCGATGATCTTCCAGGAGCCGATGTCGTCGCTGAACCCCTGCTTCACGGTCGGCTTCCAGATCAGCGAGGCGCTCAAGGCCCATCTCGATCTCGACCGCCGCGCCCGAGCCAAGCGCGTCGTCGAGTTGCTGGCGGAGGTCGGCATCCCCGATCCGGCCCGCCGTGCGCGCGCCTTTCCGCACCAGCTTTCGGGCGGCATGAGCCAGCGGGTGATGATCGCAATGGCGCTCGCCTGTCGGCCGAAGCTGCTCATCGCCGACGAGCCGACGACCGCGCTCGACGTGACGATCCAGGCGCAGATCCTCGATTTGTTGCTGTCGCTCAAACAGCGCAACGGCATGGCGCTGGTGCTCATCACCCACGACATGGGCGTCGTCGCCGAGACCGCCGATCGCGTCATCGTCCAATACGCCGGCCAGCAGGTCGAGGAGAACGAGACCGGCCCGCTGTTCGCCGATCCTCATCATCCCTACACCGCCGCGCTGCTTGCCGCTTTGCCAGAGCGCGCGACGGGGCGCCGGCTGCCGGCGATCCCCGGCGTCGTGCCCGGCCAGTTCGACCGGCCGCGGGGCTGCCTGTTCGCGCCGCGTTGCGCCTTCGCCTTCGACGCCTGCCGCCGCGCCGAGCCCCCTCGCGCCCCGGCCGAGCTTGGCCGCGCCTTGTGCTACACGCCGCTCAGCGGCGGCCAGTCGGCGCCGAGGCCGGCGGGCGAAGGAGCGGCGGCATGAGCGCGGTGATCGAAGCGCGCGCCCTGTCGCGCGACTACGTCGTCTCGCGCGGCGCCTTCCGGCCGCCGGCGGTCGTCCATGCGCTCGACGGCGTGTCGTTTTCGCTCGACGCCGGGCGCACGCTGGCGGTGGTCGGCGAATCCGGTTCGGGCAAGTCGACGCTGGCGCGGCTGTTGACGCTGATCGAGCCGCCGACCGCCGGCGCGCTGCTGATCGAGGGCGAGGACGTCGCGACCGCCGATCACGCCCGTCGCCGTCGCCTGCGTCAAGACGTGCAGATGGTGTTCCAGAATCCCTATGGCTCGCTGAACCCGCGTCAGCGGATCGGCAAGGCGCTGGAGGAGCCGCTGCTCGTCAACACCCGGCAATCGGGCGCCGAGCGCGAGGCGGCGGCGCGCGCGATCATGGCCAAGGTCGGCCTGCGGCCCGAGTTCTTCCACCGCTATCCGCACATGTTCTCCGGAGGCCAGCGCCAGCGCATCGCCATCGCGCGCGCGCTGATGCTGAGGCCAAAGATCCTGGTGCTCGATGAGCCGGTGTCGGCGCTCGACGTGTCGATCCGCGCCCAGGTGCTCAACCTGCTCGCCGAGCTTCAGGAGGAGTTCAACCTCGCCTATGTCTTCGTTTCGCACGACCTGTCGGTCGTCCATCACATCGCCAACGAGGTGATGGTCATCTATCTCGGCTATGCGGTCGAGCTCGGCGGGCGCGAGGCGATTTTCTCCGCGCCGCAGCACCCCTATACGCGCGCGCTGCTGTCGGCGACGCCGGTCGCCGATCCGACCGCCAAGCGCGGGCGCATCCTACTCAAGGGCGAACCGCCGTCGCCAATCGCGCCGCCGCCCGGCTGCCCGTTCAATCCACGTTGCCCGCTCGCCTTCGACCGCTGTCGCAAGGAAAAGCCGCCGCTCGAAGTCAAGCAGGGACGCGCGGTCGCGTGCTGGGCCGTGACGCCGTGAGCGAGGACTACGACTTCGTCGTCGTAGGCGCCGGCTCGGCCGGTTGCGTGCTCGCCAACCGACTCTCCGCCGATCCGCGCCATCGCGTGCTGCTGCTCGAAGCGGGCGGCCGCGACAACTGGATCTGGCTGCACATTCCCGTCGGCTATCTCTTCGCCATCGGCAGTTCGCGCGCCGACTGGCGGTTCAAGACGGCGGCGGAAGCGGGACTCAACGGCCGCGCGATCGCCTATCCGCGCGGCCGCGTGCTCGGCGGGTCTTCCGCCATCAACGGCATGATCTACATGCGCGGCCAGGCCGCCGACTACGACGGCTGGCGCCAGCTCGGCCTCGAGGGTTGGGGCTGGGACGACGTGCTGCCCTTCTTCAAGCGCCACGAAGACTATCACGGCGGCGCTGACGCGCTGCACGGCGCGGGCGGCGAATGGCGGATCGAACGACCGCGCGTCGCCTGGCCGATCCTCGACGCGGTGCGCGACGCGGCGGCCGAGGTCGGCATCGCCAAGGTCGACGATTTCAACCGCGGCGACAACGAAGGCTCCGCTTATTTCGACGTCAATCAGCGGCGCGGACGGCGCTGGAGCGCGGCGGGCGGCTTCCTCAAGCCGATCCTCAACCGCCCGAACCTGCGCGTGGTCACTGGCGCCCATGTCGAGCGGCTGATCTTCGAGGGCCCGCGCGCGGTCGGCGTGCGCTACGGCGCCGGCGGAATCGGCCACGAGGCGCGCGCCAGCGGCGAAATCGTGCTCGCCGCCGGGGCGATCGGCACGCCGCAATTGCTCGAACTGTCAGGCGTCGGCCGCCCGGAGGTCGTCGCTTCGCTCGGCCGCGAAATCGTCTGCGCTTCGCCTGGCGTCGGCGAGAACCTGCAGGACCATCTGCAGTTGCGCACGATCTTCCGCATCGCCGGCGCGCGCACGCTCAACGTCGAATACCGCTCGCTGGCGCGCCGCGCCGGCATGGCGCTCGACTACGCGCTGCGGCGGCGCGGGCCGATGACCATGGCGCCGTCGCAAGTCGGCGTCTTTGCCAAAAGCTCGCCCGACTTCGCCACCGCCAATCTCGAGTTCCACGTCCAGCCGTTGTCGCTCGATCGTTTCGGCGAGCCATTGCACGCGTTTCCCGCCATCACGCTGAGCGTCTGCAACCTCAGACCGACGAGCCGCGGCTCGAGCCATGCGGTCGGCCCCGATCCACATGCCGCGCCGGAGATCCGGCCGAACTACCTCTCGACCGACGACGACGCGCGCGTCGCTGTCGATTCGATCCGGCTCGCCCGCCGCATTGCGGCGGCGCCGGCGCTCGCTCCCTTCCGGCCCGAGGAACACTTGCCCGGCGCGGTGGCCAAGAGCGACGCCGAGCTCAGGCGTGCGGCTGGCGACATCGGCACAACCATCTTCCATCCGGTCGGCACGGCGAAGATGGGCCGCGACGACGACCCGACAGCGGTGGTCGACGCTACGCTCAAGCTGCGCGGCGTCGGCGGAATCCGCATCGCCGATGCGTCGGTCATGCCGCGCATCACCTCCGGCAACACCGCCGCGCCGACGATGATGATCGCCGAAAAGGCGGCGGCGATGATCCTCGCCGACGCGGCGGGACGCTGACATGGCCGCCGCGCCGCTCGAAACGCCGATCGACGGCCGCCAGTCCGAGGCGGCGCTCGCGATCGCGCGCGGCGTCAGGCGGCTCCTCAGGGCGCGCGGTTTCGCCACCGTCACCGAGCTGCCGCTCTCCAGCGGGCGGC
>JBEKVR010000094.1:0-19193 GCA_049513815.1 Roseiarcus sp.
TCAGGACAAGCGCGAAGGACGGACGGACCCAGCTCATCCACGGTCCAGGCCAAGGGGCGTACGGTCCCGCCCGTCCGACGCTCGGGGGATGGCCATCCCCCGAGCGTCAGCTCGAAATCCTCCCAGATTCGTGCCAAAGCGAACATGCAAGGGGCCGCGCGTAAGCGCGACGTCTTATGCGCTCGGGCAGCCGCGCCCTTGCGCTTCCCTCACCCAACCTTCTCGCTGAGCCACATCTTGATCAGCGACCGGCAGGGCACGTCGCGCTTGTTGGCCGCGACTTGATCTGTTCGAGTAGGCTGACCGGCAGGCGCAGCGAAATCGCCGTTTTGCTCGGCTGCAGGTTTGGCAGCCGAACGGGCTTAGCTCATAAACGGCCCTTTCCTTGCGATGCCGGGCTTCGCGAGGAATGATCTTAGCGCCTTAAGCGCTTCAATCCTCTTCGCCAACCAGCGCGACATCGGGAAAATACGCCCGATACCGCCGCTCATCCCTCGTCAGGATCGGCCAGCCTTCCGCGCTCGCTTGCGCGCCGATGAAGACGTCCGCCAGGACGTTGGGGCGCGTCCCGCCGCCCTCGCGATAGCGGCGGAAGGCTTGCCCGGCGAGGGCCAGCGCCGCCTTCGACATCGGCGCAATCTTCAGCCGCATCGCCGCGATTTCGTCGTCGAGTTGCGCTTGACTGGCGAAGCCCGCCGCAAGCTCGGCGTAGACGATGTCGTTGATGGCGATGGGGCCGCGCCTCGCGCAATCGGACAGCCGGCGAACCGAATGCTCCGCCCCGACTGGATCTCCGCCCAAAATGTCGATCAGGATGTTGCTGTCGATCAGCGTCAATCGTCGCCCCGCAGCACACGCATGATCTCGTCGGTGGTCTTCGCGCCGAACGGGCCGTCCTTCATTGGCCGACGCCGCGCGATCGTCTGCAGCGTCTTGCGAAACGCGTTCTCCTCGGCGGGCGCGGCCGCGCGCTCGACGACGACGCCGCCCTCCGGCCGAGCGCGCACCGTCACTCTGTCGCCCGGGCGAATGCCCGCCGCTTCGCGCACTGCCTTGGGCAGTGTCACCTGACCTTTGACAGTGACTGTGGTCGCCATGTCGCGCCTGCGGTAAAACTGAGCTTAGAGAGTATTACTTTGGCGAACGCTCGTCAAGAAGCGCCGCATTTCCGCGCGAGAGGACAGCTTCCGTCAATTTCGGCGCCGTTGCCGCCGCGCCTTGCGAAAGGGACAGTTTTTGGCGCCTAGCCCTTTGATTCGCCTCGCACGCAGACACGGATTTGCTTCGCCCCGACGAAGGGCGTTTGTCTCATACGTGGCGGCTCGGCGCAGCGGCCCCCCCCGTCCCTCAGTTCCCTTGCCGCAGCCCCTCCGCCCCTGGCGCGTCCTCGCGCACTTGCACGACGGCGAACTTGTCGGCGTAGAGGCGGCGCCAGCCGGGTTCACGGTCGATGACAGCGACGATCGGCTCGCTCGGCGGGAAGATCGTCCAGGCGACGCGCCAGCGCGTCAGCGCGTCGTCGAGCGCTTGTCGGTCGCCGGCGGCGATTCTGCCATAGAGGTCGAGGAAGGCGTCGCCGTACATGTCGGCGCGGCCGTCGACGAACGGCCTGACGCCAGCGCCGATCAGGTAGCCGCCGAAGCCATAGCCGTTGAGGGCGGGCTGGTCGCGTAGCGCCGGCGGGACGGCGCTGAGCGCCGTGATCGGCGACGACGCCGAGTCGTGGCGGACGATCGGCACGGCGAGGCGCGCGCCGGCGAGAACGAGCGCGACCGCCGCTGCGGCGAGAACCACGGCGCTCGAGGCGGGCGTCAGCGTTCGCGGCGCCCGCTCGCCGAGCGCCGGGCGGATCGCCGGGGCGAGCAGCATCGGCGCGAGCATCGCCAGCAGCGTCTGGTGGCGGCCGTGCTGCAGCGCCATGTGGACGAGGCCGACGAGCAGCGCGACGCGTAGCCAGGGCAGGCGGGTCGGCCGGATCAATACGAAGGCGACGAGCGCCAGCAGCGCCAGCTCCATCGGACCAGGATGGGCGAAGTTCTCCGGCCGCCATTCGCCGATCTCGCTCAAGTGGGCGAGGCCGAGCAACCGCACGGGGAACATCAGCCCTTTGGCGCCGAACGGCGTCAGCGCCGCCGCGGCGACGCTTGCCGCGGCGAACAGGCCCCAGTCGCGGATCGTCTTCAGCCGCGCCTCAGGCGCGGCGGCGAGCAGCGCCTCGAGCGCGAGGGGCGCGATCAGCGCCAGACCGAAGGCGAAGCCGCCGTGCAGATTGGCCCACAGCGCCATCAGCGCGACGAGGACGATCGGCGGCGCGCGGTCCGCCTCGCGCGCGGCAAACAGCGCGTCGGCCCACATCGCCAGCAGCGGCAGCGCGAGGATGTGCGGCCGCGCCAGCAGGCTCGGCGCGACGAGCAGCGCCGCCAGCGCCACGAGGACGAGCAGAGCGACGCCGGAGAGATCGCGCGCGGCGCGCCGCGCCATGATGAAGATCGCCGTCGCCGCCGCGGCGCCGGTCAGCAGCGCGACGCCGCTCCAGCCGGCGGCGCGGTAGGCGAGCGCCATCAGGACTTCCGACAGCCACTCGTGCGCAATCCACGGCTGGCCGACGAACGTGTAGGAGAAGGGGTCGACGCGCGGGATCGCGCCGTGGGCGATGATCCATTGGCCGGTTGCGACGTGCGTCCAGGTGTCGCCGTCGTTGAGCGCCGCCGGCGAGAATGCGGCGAGCGCCAACACGGCGAAGGCGATCAGCAGCGGCGCCGGCTCGAACGGACGCGCCGCCGCGTCGGCCGGCGAGGCGGCGGAAGAAAGGGCGATCGACATGCGCCTGAGCTTGCCAAAGCCGCGATAACGTCTGGTTAAGGATCGGTCGAAGCTTGCCGCTTCGGCCGCACGAAGTCGCTGAGCGGCGCGGCAGCGGTCATGCCGCAAATCACCGCTGGGCCCTGCAGAGCGGTCTCAGGGCGGGGGCGGGAGAAATTGGCGGAGACGGAGGGATTCGAACCCTCGATAGGGCTTTACAACCCTATAACGGTTTAGCAAACCGCCGCCTTCAGCCTCTCGGCCACATCTCCGCGGCAGCGCCGGGCGCTGTGCCGGACATATGCCCGACGGCCCCGGCCATTGCAAGAGCCGCGGGGCCGCGGGCGATGCGTGGCGCGCAAACGACAGCGCCGAGAACAGGACTCGGCGATCGCGAGCGAAAGGAAGAAAGGCGCCGGTCGACTTGCGCCGGCGAAAGACGAACGCCTTGGGAAGCGACAGCGCCGCCGCCTCGGCGACCTTCGTTCGGAGTCAGCAGCGGCGCAATCGCCGCGCTTTGGCGCGATGGCTGAACGACGCTTGCACGTCGAGCTAGCTGATCAGACAGGGCGAAAACGCCGCACGCCGAATCTGATCAGCCGATGCTCGTTAGAGCGACCGCGTCACGGGGCGACGGGAGTCTCGGTCGGGGCCGCCGGAGGCGGTATGACCTTCTTGCGTTTTGCTGGGGCCTTGCGGGCCTTTTTCGCGGCGGATTTCTTGGTCGCCTTGCGGGCGCCCTTTTTGGCGGCCTTGCGGGCGCCCTTCTTCACTGCGGCCTTCCGCGTGGCCTTCTTGGCGACGACCTTGCGCGCGCCCTTCTTGGCGGCGGTCTTTCTGGTCGCCTTGCGGGCGGTCTTCTTCGCGGCGGTTTTCTTCGCCGGTTTCCTAGCAGCTTTCGCCATAGTGTTGCGTCCCTCTTGATCACTCCCCGCCCACGCAACGTCGCGCGCGCGATGGAAGAACGCTGAAGAAATTAGCTGTGAATTTTCGCAGAGCAAGCGAAGCGATGGCGAGCGACGACGCGAATCGCGCGTGCCTATCGAATTATCGCACGCACATCCGCTCTGCGCGGCGCTCGGCGAACACGCGCCGTAGCGGGCGTCGACGCCTGCCGCGACTTCGTTGCGGCGCCGCTGCGGCGCGCGCGCAAGCGCCGCGCCCGCATGCGCCGCGTTGCGTGAGTAGCTTTGTTTTCTGCACATCTCCGAGAACAGACGCTAAGGCGTCGCGCGGCGCGCCGGGCCGTCGTCGGCGCGCCTTGCGACGTCGCGCGGCGTCGCTGAATGCGCGTGAAGCGTCGGCGCCGAGTTTCAAAATGATGCACGAGAGAGGCGAATCGCGATCGAATTTTTCTTGGTGACGAGCGTCAGATTCTTGTCGCACGCGCGTCCGATTCGCGAACGCTTGGCAACCCGATGCGCGCGAATCAGTCATCGCGACCGATTCGCAGCGCGCGATTTCAGAGCCCCAACCGCGCTTTCAAGACGTCGCTGACAGCCTGCGGATTGGCTTTGCCGCCGGTCGCTTTCATCACCTGACCGACGAACCAGCCGAGCATGCCGGGCTTGCCCTTCGCCTGTTCGGCCTTGTCGGGATTGGCGGCGATCACGGCTTCGACCGCGCGCTCGATCGCGCCCGAGTCGGTCACTTGGCGCAGACCGCGAGCCTCGACCAATGCGCGCGGGTCGGCGCCCTTGTCGGGGCCGAGCAGCATGACGAGAAGGTCCTTGGCGATCTTGCCGGAGATGACGCCTTCGCCGATCAGGTCGACCAGCGTCGCCAGCGCGGCGCTGCTCAGTCCAGCCTCGGAGACCGGCAGATTCTGGGCGTTTGCGAAGGCCGACAGGTCGCCCATGATCCAGTTGGCGACCGCCTTCGGGTCGCGCGCCACGCCGCCGTGCTTGACCGCCGCCTCGAAGAAATCGGCGGTCTCGCGGTCGGCGACGAGCACGGTCGCGTCGTACGGCGACAGCCCATAGTCGGCCAGGAAGCGCGCCTTCTTGGCGTCGGGCAGCTCGGGCAGTTCGGCGGCGAGCGCGTCGATCCACGCCTGCTCGATCTCGAGCGGCAGCAGATCCGGGTCGGGGAAATAGCGGTAGTCGTGCGCCTCCTCCTTGGAACGCATCGAGCGCGTTTCGCCGCGGACGGGATCGAACAGTCGCGTCTCCTGCTCGATGACGCCGCCGTCCTCGATGACCGCAATCTGGCGGCGCGCTTCGACTTCGATCGACTGGCCGATGAAGCGGATAGAGTTGACGTTCTTGATCTCGCAGCGGGTGCCGAGCGGTTCGCCGGGGCGGCGGACCGAGACGTTGACGTCGGCGCGCAGGTTGCCCTTCTCCATGTCGCCGTCGCAGGAGCCGACATAGCGCAGCACGCTGCGCAGCTTGCCGACATAGGCCCTGGCCTCCTCGGCCGAGCGCAGATCGGGCTTGGAGACGATCTCCATCAGCGCCACGCCGGAGCGGTTGAGGTCGACGAAGCTCATCGTCGGCGACTGGTCGTGCAGCGACTTGCCGGCGTCCTGCTCCAGGTGCAGGCGCTCGATGCCGACCCGGATCGAATGCTCAGGCGTGAGGTCGACCTGGATCTCGCCCTCGCCGACGATCGGGCTCTTGTACTGCGAGATCTGATAGCCCTGCGGCAGATCGGGATAGAAGTAGTTCTTGCGGTCAAAGATCGACCGGTGGTTGATCTGCGCCTTCAGCGCCAGGCCGGTGCGCACCGCCTGGGCGACGCACTCGCGGTTGATCACCGGCAGCATGCCCGGCATCGCCGCATCGACCAGCGAAACATGGGCGTTCGGCGCGCCGCCGAATTCGGTCGAGGCGCCGGAGAAGAGCTTGGCGCGCGAATTGACTTGGGCGTGGACCTCGAGGCCGACAATGACCTCCCATTCGCCCGTCGCGCCTTTGATCAGCTTCGAATTCGCCGGCGTCGCCGACATGCTCAGCTCCCTCGCGTTGTCGGTTGGCCCGGGCCGCGCGACGCTCGCCTCAACCCCACCACGGCTCGGGGAAAGGCGCGCGTCCGGCGGCTTCCTCGATCGCATGGCCGAGCGAGAACAAGGTCTCTTCGTCGAACGGCCGGCCGATCAGCTGCAGGCCGAGCGGCAGGCCTTCGGCCGATTTGCCCGCCGCGGCGACGAGCCCCGGCAGGCCGGCCATGTTGACCGTCACGGTGAAGACGTCGTTGAGGTACATCTCGACCGGATCGGCCGAGCCCTTCTCGCCGATGCCGAACGCCGGCGACGGCGTCGCCGGCGTCAGAATTGCGTCGACGCCGTTGGCGAACGCGGTCTCGAAATCCCGCTTGATCAGCGTGCGAATCTTCTGCGCCCGGACGTAATACGCGTCGTAGTAGCCGGCCGACAGCACGTAGGTGCCGATCATCAGCCGCCGGCGCACCTCGGCGCCGAAACCCTTGGCGCGGGTGTTCTCGTACAACTCGAGGATGTCGGCGCCCTGTTCGCGTAGGCCGTAGCGCACGCCGTCGTAACGGGCGAGATTGCTCGAGGCCTCCGCCGGCGCGACGATGTAATAAGCGGGCAACGCGTGGCGGGTGTTGGGCAGCGAAACGTCAATGACCTTCGCGCCGGCTTCACGCAACCAGTCGGCCCCGCGCCGCCACAAAGCCTCGATTTCCGGGTTCATGCCGTCGAGCCGATATTCGCGCGGAATGCCGATCGTCAGGCCCTTGATCGAGGCGCCGATCGCCGCTTCGTAGTTCGGCACAGGGCGGTCGGCGCAGGTCGAATCCTTCGGGTCGTAGCCGGCCATCGAGCCGAGCATGATCGCGCAGTCACGCGCGGTGCGGGCGAGCGGCCCGGCCTGGTCGAGCGACGAAGCGAACGCGACCATGCCCCAGCGCGAACAGCGGCCGTAAGTCGGCTTGATCCCGGCGATGCCGGTGAATGCGGCCGGCTGGCGGATCGAGCCGCCGGTGTCGCTCGCCGTCGCGGCGAGACAAAGCCGCGCCGCCACCGCCGCCGCCGAGCCGCCCGACGAGCCGCCCGGCGCCAGCAGGCCGCGCTTGTCGCCGCCGAGCGCGGCGCGCGCTTTTTCGCCGCTCCAATTGGGCGGCAGCCAGGGCGAAGCGACGGGGCCGTAATAGGACGTCTCGTTCGACGAGCCCATGGCGAACTCGTCCATGTTGAGCTTGCCGAGCATCACCGCGCCGTCGCGCCACAGATGAGCGGTGACCGTCGATTCATAAGTTGGCTTGAAGCCGCTGAGGATGCGGCTGCACGCCTGGGTGTGGACGCCCTTGGTGGCGTAAAGGTCCTTGACGCCGATTGGCAGACCTTCGAGCGGACCCGCGTCGCCAGCGGCGAACTTGGCGTCGCTCGCTTTCGCCATCGCCAGCGCCTGTTCCGGCGTCTCGACGATGTAGGCGTTGAGGCCCTTGGCGCGCTCCATCGCTTGCAGATGGGCTTCCGTCAGCTCGCGCGAGGAGAATCGCTTCGCTTTGAGCCCGTCGCGGGCTTCGGCGAGCGTCAGGGAAGTGAGGTCGGACAATTCGGTTTCCATTCCAAGCGGGCGATGCGACTAGAGCGCTTCGTCATTCGACGACCTTGGGGACGAGGAAGAACCCGTCCTCGGCGAGCGGCGCATTGGCGAGCACTTGTGGCTCGATCTCGCCGTCGGTGACGACGTCCTCGCGCATCGGCAGCTTCATCGGCGTGACCGAAGTCATCGGCTCGACGCCGGTCACGTCCACCGCCTCCAGCGCCTCGACGAAGGTGAGGATCGCGTTCAGCTCGCCTTGCAGCGCCGGGGCTTCCGTGTCGCTGATGGCGATGTGCGCGAGACGCGCAATGCGGCGAACGGTGGCGAGATCGACAGGCATCGCAACTCCACGAGGCCTGCCGAACCCAGGCGGGCCAGGGACCTCTTACATCGCGCGTTTCGGCCTGGCAACGCGCGGGCGAGCCGCAATTCGACCTTTGGCGGCGCGCGTGCGCCGTGCTAGCGCAGGCGACGATGTCGTCAACGCCCCTCTCGATCGAAGCGCTTTCCGAGCGCCTGCCCGCCAAGGCGCGGCTGATCGGCGTCGATCTCGGGACCAAGACGATCGGGCTCGCGCTCTCCGACGTCGAACGACGCGTCGCGACGCCGCTTGGCGTGGTGAAACGGACGCGGTTCGCCAAGGACGCCGAGGCGCTGAGCGCGCGCATCCGCGAGTTCGACGCCTTCGCGCTGGTGGTTGGCCTGCCGCTCAACATGGACGGCGGCGCCGGTCCGCGCGTTCAGGCGACGCGCGCTTTCCTGCGCAGCTTCGCCGGCCTCGATCCCACTCCGGTCGTCTTCTGGGACGAGCGCCTGTCGACCGCGGCGGTCCAGCGCGCGCTGATCGCCAACGACGTTTCGCGCGCGCGCCGCGCCGCCGTCGTCGACCAGATGGCCGCCGCCTACATCCTGCAAGGGGCGCTTGACCGTCTTGCCGGACTCGCCCGCCTGCCCCCTGCGTAACGCCAGCGTTACAGAGCTGAAGGTCGCCGGGAAGTGTGTCTTGCGGGCTAATACACGTTATGAGAGTATTCGCTTGGGACTCTCCTCGGGGCAGGAGTGGACAATGAGCAATCGCGGCGTCGCGATGCGGCGACACGACGTGCGGAGTCGTGTCGAAGAACAGGCCCACGCGCCTCGGCGCGAAAGCCTGATGGCAGATGAATCCGGCGCGCCGGCGGTCGCTGGCTATATCGCCGACATGGCGGCGCAGCTCGAATCGATGGCGACGGCGGCCGGTCTCAACCTCCTCGCCTATTTCCTGGCGATGGCGCGCGCGGAAGGCGAAGCGGCGTCGCGTGTCGACATTGGCGCGGCCAGCGAAGAGGCGCCGTCACGCTGAAACGGATGGCCGCCGACGGCGGCGGCGCGCTTCTGACGGCGCGAGAAATGCGACGGGGCGCGCGCAGCGGTCGGAGCGTTGGCGACGCTTGCTTGGGCGCCGGCGCCGTTGCGCGGCCGATTGCGCCGACGGCCTAGTCCCGATCGCGCCCTGCGAGTAGCGCAACGCGGTCGCCGCCGCTGTGCTCGATTCGCCCGGCGAGTTCGAGTTCGATCAGGGCGGCGCGGACCAGACGCACGTCGGCGTTTGACACGCGCGCGAGTTCGTCGATCGACACCGGCGCTGGGCCGAGCAGGGCGGCGACGCGCGCGCCGACCGCCGTTGCGCCGGAATCGTCGCGTTCGGCCGAGGCGGGTTCGCCGGCGTCGGCCGGCTCGTCGAGCCACAAATCGTCGCTGGGACGCGGCTCCTCCATGCGTCCGAGGGAGGCGCGGGCCCGCAACGGTTCGAGCGCGTTGAGCGCGTCCTCGACGCGCGCGCACAGGGTCGCGCCGTCGCGCAGGAGGTCGTTGGTTCCTTCGGCGCGCGGATCGAGCGGGGAACCGGGGGCCGCGAGCACTTCGCGCCCCTGCTCGGCGGCGAGACGGGCGGTGATCAGCGAGCCGGAGCCGCGCGCCGCCTCGACGATGATCGCGCCGAGCGCGAGGCCGGACACGATGCGGTTGCGGCGCGGGAAGTCGCGCCCGCGCGGCTCCCATGCGAGCGGCATCTCCGAGACGATGGCGCCGCTTTCGGCGATGCGCGGCAACAGCGGCGCGGCCTCGGGCGGATAGGGCTTGGCGTGGCCGCCGGCGAGCACGGCGACAGTGCCGGTCTCGAGCGCAGCGACATGGGCGCGCTGGTCGATTCC
The DNA here is from genome assembly GCA_049513815.1 of Roseiarcus sp. Lineage (GTDB taxonomy): Bacteria > Pseudomonadota > Alphaproteobacteria > Rhizobiales > Beijerinckiaceae > Roseiarcus. The sequence goes on from JBEKVR010000094.1 coordinate 9,506, forward strand.
GCGCGCGAGGCCGGAAACGACGACGTAGCCCGCCTGGCCGAGCCCGCGCGCAAGGCGATCGGTGAAAGCAAGGCCAGCGGCGGATGCGTTGCGCGAGCCGACGATGGCGACCGACGGCTGCTGCAAAGCCTCCTCGCGGCCGCGCAACGCGAGCAGCGGCGGCGCGGCGTCGATATGCCGCAGCGCAGGCGGATAGTCCGGTTCGCAAAAGGCGATGAAGCGGACGTCGAGCCTCAGCGATTCTTCGATCTCGCGCTCGATCTCGTCGACGCCGGCGACCCGGATCGGTCGGCCAGCGCCGCCGCGGCGCGCCAGCTCGGGCAGGGCGGCGAGCGCCGCCGCCGCGCCGCCGCAGCGATCGAGCAGCGCGCGGAACGTGCGCGGGCCGACATTCTCGCTGCGGATCAATCGCAGCCAGTCGAAACGCTCGGCGTCGCTGAGACGCGTCTCGACCAACCGCGCGGCCATCGTCAGCCTTTCTTGCCGATCTTGATCTCGGTTCCCGCCAGCAGACGCGCGATGTTGGCGCTGTGGCGGATCCACAGCAGCGCCGCCAGCAGGGCGAAGAGAATCGCTGCGGGGGCAGCCCCGACCGCTAGCGCGGCAAGCGGCGCGGCGACGCTCGCGGCGAGCGCCGCCGCTGACGAGTAACGCGTCGCCGCTGCGACCCCGAGCCAGACCAGCGCGAAGACAATCGCCGCCGGCCAGCAGGCGCCGAGGAGGCCGCCGAGGAAAGTCGCCACGCCTTTGCCGCCGCGGAAGCGCAGCCAGACCGGATAGAGGTGGCCGAAGAAGGCGCCCGCCGCGCCCGCGAGCTCGGTCGGCGCGCCAAACAGCAGGCTGGCGACGATGACCGCCGCCGTCGCCTTCAACGCGTCGAGGACAAGGGTCGCGGCGGCGAGGTCCTTGCGACCGGTGCGCAGCACGTTGGTCGCGCCGATGTTGCCTGAGCCGATCGCGCGCAGGTCTCCGGCGCCGGCGAAGCGCGTCAGGATCAACCCGAACGGGATCGAGCCGAACAGGTAGCCGAGGACGAGGGCGTAAAGATCGGCGAGAGACAGCGTCATGCGCGAAGCGCCGGCAGGGAGTGCAAAAGCGGGCGCAGCCTATTCGTGCGCGATGCGCCCGGCAACCAGCGTCATCTTGACCTTGCCCTCGAGCCGCGCCTCGTCGAAGGGCGTGTTGCGGCAGTGCGAGTGCAACGTCGCCGGATCGAGCACGTAGGGCGCCTCGGGGTCGAAGCGGACGAGGTCGGCCGGCGCGCCGAGCTTGAGCCGGCCGGTCGGCAGACCGAGGATTTCCGCCGGCCGGGTCGTCATCGCCCTGAGCAGCCGCGGCAGCGAAACGCGCCCGGCGGCGACGAGGCGCAGGCTCGCCGACAGCATCGTCTCGACGCCGATCGCTCCAAACGAGGCTTCGCCGAACGGAAGGCGCTTGGTCTCGACGTCCTGCGGGTCGTGGTCGGAGACGATGACGTCGATCAGCCCGCTGTTCAAGGCGTCGACCAGCGCCTCGCGTTCGTCCTCGCCGCGCAGGGGCGGGTTGAGCTTGAGGAAGGTGCGATAGTCGCCGACGTCGTTCTCATTGAGGGTGAGGTTGTTGATCGACGCGCCGCAGGTAGCCTGCAGGCCGGCGGCGCGGGCGCGCGCCATGGCTTCGAGCGACAGGCGATTGGAGACGAGCGCCGCGTGATAGCGCGCGCCGGTCAGCGCGACGAGGCGCAGGTCGCGCTCGAGCGCCACGGTCTCGGCTTCGCGCGGAATCCCTGGCAGGCCGAGGCGGCTGGCGCGCTCGCCTTCGGCCATGACGCCCTCGCCGACCAGGTCGCGGTCTTCGCAGGCGTGAATGACCAGCGCGTCGAAATCGCGCGCATAGGTCAGCGCGCGGCGCATCGTCTGCGCGTTGGCGACGCTCAGCGGGCCGTCGGAGAAGGCGACGGCGCCGGCCTCGGCGAGCAGACCGATCTCGGCGATCTCGCGCCCCTCGAGGCCCTTGGTCAGCGCCGCGGTCGGCAGCACCCGCACCTTGGCGGTGGCGCGGGCGCGGCGCAGGATGAAGTCGACCACCGCGGGGTCGTCGACCGGCGGATTGGTGTCGGGCCGCGCGACCAGCGTCGTCACCCCGCCCGCCGCCGCGGCGGCGCTGGCGGAGGCGATAGTCTCGCGATGCTCGGCGCCCGGTTCGCCGATGAAGGCGCGCATGTCGATCAGGCCGGGGGCGACGACGTCGCCGGCGCATTCGACGATCTGCGCGTCGGGCGGAACCGCGTCGCGCCTCACCGCGGGCCCCAGCGCGGCGATCTTGCCGTCGACGATGAGCGCGCCGCCGCGCGATTCCTCGAGGCGGTCCGGATCAATCAACCGGGCGTCGAGAAAGGCGATAGGGCGGGGCTGCGGCACGCCAACGGCATTAGCCGCGCCGCGTCGCGTAGGCAAGGGGACCCGGCGCCGCGGAGTGCCCGTTTCGGCGGCGCGCTCAGTCCCTCGCCCCCGCCAGCCGCCGTTTCGCACTTGTCTGGCCGGCCAAAACCGGCTAGACGGCGCCTCTGCCGCGCGGGGAGCCCTTCCCGCCGTCACAAGCAAGCGCCCGTAGCTCAGCTGGATAGAGCACCAGACTACGAATCTGGGGGTCGGGGGTTCGAATCCCTCCGGGCGCGCCAGTTATATCAAACACTTAGTATCGTTTTTCGCGTCACCATAAAAATCGCTTGGCACCGATTTGGCACCGAAAATAATGGTGCTCGGGCGTTGCGCCATGCGTCACCATGATAGCCAAAAGCACCTCGGCGCAATGTCGCCGGACGAAAGCATCGGGTCTCACGAATCGCTGTTGGAAGGGAAGAACGCCGCGAGATTGCGGCGGCCGTCGACGACGCGCACGATCTCGATCGCGGTGTCGGCGATGCGATAGAAGATCACGGTCGGATAGACGACGACGGATCGGATGCCGGCGACGAGTTGGTCGCGCGCGACGCCCGCCTCCGGAAACTCCGTCAAATTGGAAGCGGCGCGGTGGATGTCGCGTAGGTGCGCGTCCGCCGTCTCCGGCGAGAAATGGGCCGCGCCCCAGCGCCAAATTGTCAGGAGATCGGTCTCGGCTTCCGGCGACCAAACGAGCTGAAGCTTAGACTTCGGCATGCGTGGCGCGGGCTCGCGCGATCACTTCTTCGATGTTGATTTTCCCACCGAGGCCGGCGTCGAGGGATCGAATGCCGGCGGCAATGTCGCTACGCAGCGCACGTAGATGATCGATGTAGTCGTTGAGCTCGCGACCAAGGCGCTCCTGATCGGCTTCCGGGAGTTGCTGGGCCTTGGCGATTGCTTCGTCGAGCGTCTTGGATGGCATGGAAAAAGTCTACCATAGGGAAGATGAAAGCGCACGGAAGGGGGACGTTGGCCACGGCAACCATTCGTGAGGGGTTGGTGAAGCGCGCGACGAACTTCGATTGAGAGCCGGCGCATGAAAATGACCTGCCGTCGGGCAGGTCGCGGATGACTAGTGCGCCGCACCGCTTGGATTTGAAAACCAAAGACCCCTTTCGGGGTCAGACAGCGGTCTTTGGTTTTCAAATGATAGCACCGCGCATCCGCCGACGTTCCCCGGCGGATGCGGGGTCCCGCGGCGACTGATGCGATCGATTGGCGCGGGTCGGCGTCCTGCACGCGCGCCTTGCCGTCGAGCTGGCGCATAGGCGAGCGGTCAAGGGAGGAAGCCCGCGGGAACGCGGCCGTAGCTTGGGAAGCTCTGCGGCCCTTGACGGCGCGCCGCGCCAGCTCACGATCGGCGGCGCGTGGGCAAGACGCCCAGGGATCGGCGCAGAGAAATGATCTGCGCGGCGGCTAGGAAGCCGCCTTCAATTGCGCCGCCTCCTTGATACTGCCTGTGGGGCGGCTTCCTCATTGCGATCTCCATCGGTCGCACGATGGTGGGGTGGCCGTCGCGAAGCGTGCGGACGTTGGCGTGACTGCGCGAGAACGTGGCCGTCACGGCGATCTGTTCCCCTCGGCGAGGAATTACTCAATGTCGGCCGAACGGTCTGTCGCCGCCAGAGGCACAACGAATGTTGATCGCAGGCGACGTCCGTCCGACAGGACGGAAGGACACCAGAGAGCCAAGAGGATCGGACGCCCCGAAGGGGTGTTCCGTCGCCTCCGCTCTCTGGTGTCCTGGCGAGACTGAGAATCAGCTCGCGGTATCCGCAAGATAGAAAAAAACAACCCAGAAAAGAAAATAGTCGCGCTGCGCGGCGCGCGGATATGCGAGGCGCACGCATTTGAAATCGGGCGACTTTTCGAGATGGGATTGCCCTTACGAATTGCGCTTACTGCGAGGGTATATGTAAGGGCAATCGAGAGGTCGGTAAGGGTAGCTGGTAAGGGCAATTGTTAGGGCAACTGATCCACGAATGTCGCTGGGTCGTATTCGGCAAATTCTGAGGCTTCGACGGGCGATCCGACTGGCTCCACGCGATCGATAAACTCGGCCAATTCCTGCGGCGTCAGAACGCGAATGTCTCCCATGATCGTGACGGGGGTTCGCGCGATCCTCCAGCCCCTCATGTCGCTCTTTCTCGCCATGCCGGAATTATACCGCCTGGGCGGCTCGGCTGCGCGTAGTGTTAACCGCGGGGGAGGTTCCGGCCGGGAATGCGCCGAGTTCGAGGTAGCGCCGGTCGCAAACCGCTGGCCTCATCAAACGCACGTCGTTCCGTCCGACGACGCGCGCGGCGGCGTGGTGTCATCTCTTCCTCCTTTTAATGAAAATAGGGGGGTCAGGGCGCAAACGTGAGGGATTGAGATTTCGTAACAGATTGAAATGGTGCCGCGATCTGCGCCTTGCCCTAGGGGTTCGGGGTAGGGGTACAGTACCCCTAGGGCTAGCAGGTGGGCTACCCGTAGTCGCCACGTGCGAACTGTCCCATTCATGGTCATTCTTGGGACAGTCGGACTCGCTCATTCCGGGCGTTCCGGCTTGCGAGTTTTGAAGCCGGGGTCGTCATGTCCGGGGGTGCAAGAGATTTTCGTCTGTTATGGGGGGGCAAGCGGTCACTCGGTCGTCTACACCTGAACGGTGGAGACGCGCCCATCGCGGCCAGTCCCGTCCAATGTGGCGCTGATCGAAAGCGGACATCCTGCCGGCATGGCGGCACGCTGGGTTGACAAGTGCTCGCGGGCGGAGTCACGCCAGTCTGGATACGTTTACTGGCTGTCCTCGAGGGGTCGGGTGGCTTACTTTCTAGAGTTCTTCCAGACAGACCGCGATGGCCGTCGAGCGAAGGTTCACGAAGAAATCCACAACGCGCCGTCCATCGAACACGCACGACGATTTGCGGCCTCGATGATGAAGTTTACGACATTCAGTGGGTTTACAGCCGACCTTGGGGTGATCCGCGATCAGGACGGTAGCTTCTCGTGTGAGCTGATTCTCAATGCCGCGCGGCCCTAGTCTTGTTCGGCCTCGAGACTAGGCCCGCTCACGCCGTTAGCGGTCGAGAGTTTAAGACGCCGATCGGTGTCGACCCCATATGCCGAATAGCAGCCTTGTAAAGGCACCCCCCTATTCAGCGCGCCGCGGAAGCCGCGAATGGTCTCAGTACGGCCTTTGCCCGAGAACACAGATTGCAGACACGGGCTTCAGGGCGCGCTCTTCGATACGAATGGCCGTGAAGCCGGCGTCTCTCATCGCCCGCTCGATCTCTTCGGCCATGGCGAAAGCGTCGGCGCGCGTGGGATTCTTGTGGCGCGGCTGATAGGTCGTGGCGACGGTCCCGCCCGGCGCCAGCAAGCGCAACAGGGAATCGAACAGGGCGGCTTTATCCTGGATGAACTGCACGACATTGGCGGAAAAGACCTTGGTGAAGGACCCTTCGGTTTCCGCTAAACAATCGACGCCGCCAAATCGCAAACGCACGCGCCCGGCCGCGACGGCGTCGCGATTTCGTCGAGTGGCTTGGACGATCATCGTTTGCGAGTGATCGAGACCGGTTACGACTCCGCCCTTTAGCTGCGCCGCGCACGCCTCCACGCCGAGGCCTGGTCCGCAGCCGAACTCGAGAATCCGATCGTCGGGCTCGACGTCCAGAAGTCCGACCGTCCACAAGGTGCGCTCGCGATTCGAGCCGCGCGCCTGCATGATCCAGCCGACGACGTGACCGAGCGGGCCGGAAGGCCGCTTGAACTGCGAGACGACGCAACTGCGAATGCTCATTGTCGGGACTCCCGGCGTCGCTTCGAACCCGTCTCTCCCCTGACGGATGCCGGCGGCCGCGAAGCGATCCGCCGTCGAATACGACAACCTGAGTGTCATTCTGCAATTTGACAATCTTGGTGTCAATCGGGAAAACTGCCACAACAGCGGAGCGAAGAGAGGCGATGGCGCCTGCGCGACACGGGTCTGGTGCGGGCCGAGGGACGAAGGCGGGTCCAATCGTCGACGGCAAGTCCGAATCGATCGCCGAACTCATGCTCGAAATAGCTCAGTGCTTCTTCCGCATACGGGCGATCGGCCAAAAGTCGGGGCTCATCGCCAGTTGGGGCGGCGGCGCGTTTGGATTCTTGCGCAGCCTCGCGCTGATGGGCCCGCTCACCGTGCCTCAGATCGCCCAGATGCGACCCACCAGTCGCCAGCGCATGCAGCGGCTGGCGGACGAGCTAGCGGGCGAAGGACTCGTCGAATTTGTCGACAACCCAAGACACCGGCGCTCGAAGCTTGTTCGGCTTACGCGCAAAGGCGATGCGCGCTACCAGGAGTTCAATGCGCGGTTCTTGGCCATCGCTGCCACCTTAGGCGCGGCTATCAGCGAGGCGGACGTCCTCAGGACCGCGGAAGTCGTGCGGAAGCTGAGCGATGAGGTCAAGGCGCGGTCGTAGGGCTTGTCGTCGTGGTAAATTCAAACGCTTGGCGCCTGCCGCGTTCTAACTGTACGCGATCGTCGCAGGCCTTCAGTGACAAGGGTAACTCAAAAGCTGATCGGGAGTCGCATCGCTTCTAGGAGTCCTCCAGCTCTTAGAACGGTCGCGGTTGGTTCACGTCGTGTGGCGACGCATTGGATCGGGTTGCGGCCGCCGACATTGTCACGAAACTCAGTCATGGGTCTGGTATTATGCGGAGCGCGCCGCTTGGATCCCAGCGCGATCGAGATGGGCGGACCCCTCATCCGCGAAAAAGGAGCCGATGCCAGCCTTCCTGCGATCGCGGCGCGGCGTCGCACTTGCGACCCTGGTGCTTTTGCTCGCGCTCGACGTCGCCTGATCGTTGATCGGGCATTTCGGCTATCCGACGCCGGTCTCGGTGTGGCGGCCCGATCCGGAAGTCTATGCCGACATGAGTTGGCCGCCGTCGTCGAACGCGCCCGCGGACGCCACGCCGGCGCAGCGCCTCTACATCGCGAATTGCGCGATCTGCCACGGACCTGACGGGCGCGGCAATGGCTCGTCGGCGCCATCGATGATTCCGCGCCCGCGCGACTTCACTCAGGGCCTTTACAAGTACAAGTCGACGCCCAATGGGGCGCCGCCGAGCGACGACGATCTGGTCGCCGTCGTCTCCAACGGCCTGCATGCGAGCGGTATGCCCTACTTCCGCGGCGTCTTGAGCGAGTCGCAAATTCGGGACGTCGTCGGCTACGTCAAGGGTTTCTCGAAGGTCTTCGCCGCCAGTGCGGCAGCGGCAGCGATCGCGCCGACGGAGCGTCCATCCGCGGGCCCTGATAGCGTCAGCCGCGGCGCGCGACTTTATCTGGCGAGCGGCTGCATCACCTGTCATGGCGAAGATCTGCGCGGCGGCCAGTGGTTGCAGGACGCGAAAGGCTACCCTGTCGTCAGTCGCGATTTGACGGCGTCATGGACCTTCCGCGGCGGCGACGCGCCCGAACAGGTGTACCTGCGCCTCTCGACGGGACTGGCGCCCTCGCCGATGCCGTCATTCGCAACCCTGTCGAGCGATGACCGCTGGGACCTGGTGAACTTCCTCGAATCCCGTCGGCGGACGCCGCCTTGGCTGCCGGGCGGCGCGCTAGCCGGTCCTGGCGAGGCGCGCGACCTTGAGTCACGCGGCCGATACTTAGTGCACACCGAAATGTGCGGCCTGTGTCACACCGAAATCGATCCAGCGCTGGTCTACCGCGACGACCACTATCTCGCCGGGGGCATGAGGGTGGGAGCCTATCCGCAAGGCGTTTTCATCGCTCGCAATCTGACTTCGGACCCAGACGCCGGCCTCGGACGTTGGAGCGAGGCGGAGGTCGCGGTCGCGATCCGCGACGGCCGGGCAAAGGACGGACGCGTCCTTAATTTTTGGGGCATGCCGCGGCCGTGGTTGCACAATCTCACGCCCGAGGACGCCCTCGCCATCGCCCGCCACCTCAAGACCTTGCCGGCAATCCACAACAACATCCCGCCTCCGCTGCATTACGGCGTCGCCGAGACGATCGCCGCCAAATTCTGGTATCGCAGTCCTGTGCTCGGCCAAGCGCCGAGGCTCACCTATGCGATCGGCAACTACGCGAACGGAGAGACGCCGAGCGCGGGGGCCGTCGCCGACGCGCTTGGGGCCGCGCAGGGGCTCGCGTTCGTTGTCGGACTCATCCTGTTCGCCCGTCTTCCGCGTCGCGCCGGAACGCGCGGCGGCTGGCTGAGGACCGCCGGGTTCGTCGTCACTGGCGTCGCCGTCTTGGGGATTGGTTACTTTCTCTACGCGACGCCCGCAGTAAGCGTACTGCCGCCTGACCAGGTGGCGAACGGCGCCTCTGGTAGCATTCCGCGACCCGACGTCTCACAACTTCCAACCGAACAAGCGGCCCTGATGCAGCGCGGACGATACATATTCGCCAACGCATCCTGCGCCTATTGCCACAACAACGACGGCTCGGGCGGGCTCAAGTTGAGCGGGCCATTCGGAACGATGCACGCGGCCAACCTCACCTCCGACCGCGACTACGGTCTCGGCGCCTGGAGCGACGCCGAGATCGCCCGCGCGGTGCGCAGCGGCGTTAGCCGCGACGGGCGACCGCTGTATTGGCAGGGCATGCCATGGGATCACTTCTCCAACCTGGACGAGGAAGACGTCGTGGCGTTGATCGCGTTTCTTCGCGTCCTGCCGCCCGTGGCCACCAAGACGCCACCCTATCGGCCGCCAACGACGGGCGACTGTAGTGTTTACACGTTTTGGACCGTCCCAGATGCGGAGCTTGGTTGTCGATGAGAGAGCCAGAATTGCTCGCCCCTCAGCCGCTTCAATGAGCCGCGCCTTACCCCCAAAGTGAGATGGCCGACGGCACGCCAGCGCGCCGTCGACACCGCATGGCCGCTGGCGAGGAAATTGTCCTCACTTTCCGTCAGCAATGCGCCCAGGCACGAACCCGCTTCGCGGGATTGCCACTGCGGGCAAGGTAGTGCGTTTTCCCTAGAGTCTTGAGCGAGGCGCGGCAGCGCCTTGAGCATGGAGTTCCCTTCATCATGAAAGGAACTCCCGATGTCCGTTTCATCTGTCGAACGCCCCGTCAGCGCACTGCGGCGGCGCATGCTCGAAGACATGGCGGTGCGCGGCCTGCGATCGGATACGCAGCGCGAGTATATTCGCTTTGTGCGCGGCTTCGCGGCCTTCCTTGGACGACCGCCGGATACGGCGACGGCCGAGGATATTCGCCGGTTTCAGGTTCACCAGCGCGAGAGCGGGGTGCAGCCGCCCA
>JBEKVR010000095.1:0-18887 GCA_049513815.1 Roseiarcus sp.
CCTTGACGCCTTCAGCGCGCAAGTCGGCGACGGCGCGGCGCGCGGCGCGCGCGACGATGCCGATGGCGACGATGACGAACTCCGCGTCCTCGGTCATCACGGCCTCGAAACGCTCGACCTCGTCGCGATGACGCTCGATCTTGTCGATCAGGCGCTGCACCGCCCTGCCCGCCAGCCCCGGCTGCTGAGTGGGAAAGCCGTCGGTCGTATGGGTCAGGCCGGTGGCGTGGACGCGTAAGCCCTCGCCCGGCCGCACCATCGGCGGGACGAGGTCGTCGGTCTCGGCGAAGGGATGGAAATTGCGCTCGTCGTCCTTCGCCCACTTGCGCTCGGCGACGGCGATCGCCTCCGGCGCGGGAAGCCTCACCGACTCGATCAGATGGGCGACGACCTCGTCGAACAGCACGACGACCGGCGTGCGCAGCCGCTCGGCGAGATTGAAGGCGCGGATCGTCTCGGAATAGATCTCCTGCACCGAAGCCGGCGCCAGCGCGACGACCGGGTGATCGCCGTGGGTTCCCCAGCGGGCCTGCATCAGGTCGCCCTGCGCCGGCCGCGTCGGCATGCCGGTTGACGGACCGCCGCGCATGACGTCGACGATCACGCACGGAACCTCGGTCATCGCCGCGTAGCCGAGATGCTCCTGCATGAGCGAGAAGCCGGGCCCGCTGGTGGCGGTCATCGCCTTGACGCCGCCGAACGAGGCGCCAATCACCGCGGCGAGCGAGCCCATCTCGTCTTCCATCTGAATGAACACGCCGCCGACGCGCGGCAGCTCGCGCGACATCGTCTCGGCGATCTCGGAGGACGGGGTGATCGGGTAGCCGGCGAAGAAGCGGCATCCCGCGGCGACCGCCGCCAGCGCGCAGGCGCGGTTGCCTTGCAGAGAAGCGGGCGCAGCGGACATTCAGGCGACCTGCGGTTCTGGCGCGGCGGCGCGGACGGAAATGGCGAAGTCTGGGCACAGCCATTCGCAGACGCGGCAGCCGGTGCACGCCTCCGGCCGTCTGACCGTCGCGACCTGCCGCGCGGTCAGCGCCAAGCAACGCTCGGGGCACAGTGCGACGCAGATATCGCAGCCCTTGCACCAGGCTTCGTCGATTTCCGCCACGGCGGCGGCGCAGCGCAGCGCAGGCTCGCAGACGACGGGAAGCGCCGGCTCGAAGCGCGACGCCGGATCGGCGCGCGTGGCTTCCGCCCAGGCGCGGCCGGCTTCGAACGCCTTGCGGTTGATCGCGCGCGTCTTCGCCGGCGCGAGGACGTCGAGCGTGGCGAGCCAGTCCTCGACCGGATAGGTCATCGAAGTCGAGAAGACTCCGAGCAGGACTGTGTTGGCGGCGCGCGACTCGCCGAGCTCGACGGCGATGGTCGTCGCGTCGAGCGCGTAGCTCTCCGCCACCTTGCCGGCGATTTCCGCCGGCGTCTCGCGCGCGTACTCGGTCGCCGCGCCGAGGCGGCGGTCGCGGCACGAAAAAGGCGGCACGATGCGGCGGGTGTCGGCGATGAAGAGGCCGGAACCCGGTCTGAGATAGTCGAGCCAGCGCAGGCCCTCGGCCCATTCCAGCGCGATCAGCGCGTCCGCCTCGCCTTTGGCGATGGTCGGCGACCACACTGCTGCGCCGAAGCGCACGTGGCTGAACACCACGCCGCCGCGCTTGGCCATGCCGTGAACTTCGCTTTGCTTGACCTGGAAGCCCTGTTTCTGGCCGATCAGCGCCAGCGCTTTGGAGATCAGCAACACGCCCTGACCGCCGACGCCGACCACCATGACGTTCTGCGCCGCGGCGCTTCCGCGCTCGGCGAGGCTCGCATCGTCAGACGCGGCCGGTTCAACGAAAGCTTTGTTCACGACGCCACCGAATGAAAGCCTTGTTCACGACGCCACCGGTTGGATACAGTCTGACGGACATATCTGGGCGCACAGCGCGCAGCCGATGCAGGCCCCGGAATCGATCTTCACTTTGCGACGCCCCTCGTACGTCTCGTCGCTCCACACGATCGCCGGGCAGCCGAGGTTCATGCACGACTGGCAGGCGAAGCAGCCCGAAAGCGCGACCGCCATCGGCGAGCCCTTGATCTTGACCGGGTCGAGCACGCAGGGGCGCTCGGCGATCACCACCGAGACGCCATCGAAGGCGGTCGCCTCGCGCAGAGTCTGGCGGAGGCGGCCGACCTGATAGGGGTCGACGCGGCGCACCCATGCGACGCCGACGGCGCGGCACAGCGCCTCGTAGTCGACCTTGCGCGCCTTTTCGCCGCGCAAGGTGCGGCCGGTGCCGGGATGATCCTGGCCGCCCGTCATCGCGGTGATCCCGTTGTCGAGGATGACGACGGTGATGTTCGCCTGATTGTAGACGGCGTCGATCAGCGGCGGAATTCCGGCGTGCAGGAAGGTCGAGTCGCCGATGGTCGCGACAATCGGCTTCGTCTCGCCGGCCGCCGCCATGCCGATCGCGTTGCCGACGCTGGCGCCCATGCACACGGTGGTGTCGATCGAGCGCAGCGGCTCGCCGGCGGCGAGCGTGTAGCAGCCAATGTCGCCGGCGACGCGCGCTTCGAGACTGCGCAGCGCGAGGAAGGTCGCGGTGTGCGGACAGCCCGCGCATAAGACCGGCGGCCGCGCCATTGGCTCGACGGCGAACGCGGCGAGCGCGGGCGCGGTGGAAACGACGCCGGCCGCCGCGAGGCCGGCGCGCACCAGCTCCGGCGACAGCTCGCCGCAGCGCGGAAAATATTTCTTGCCCTCGACGGCGAGACCGAGCGCACGGATTTCCATCTCCAGCGCCGGCTCAAGCTCCTCGACGACGATGAGACGATCGACCGACGCCGCGAAAGCGCGGATGGTCGCCTCCGGCAGCGGATAGGCGGCGCCGAGCTTCAAGATCGAGACGTCGGGCGCGACCTCCTTGACATAGAGATAGGCGGTCGAGCCGGTGACGACGCCGAAACGCTTGTCGCCCTTTTCCCAGCGGGTCAGCGGCGAGGTCTCGAGATAGCGGGCGAGCGCCGCCTCGCGCGCCGCGAGCTTCGGGTGCTGTCGGCGCGCGTTGGCGGGAATGGCCACCGTCTTCGTCGGCTGGTCAACGAAGCCCTTGGCGGGCGGCTCGTCGCGCGAGCCGAGGCGCACGGCGCTGCGGGTATGCGACAGCCGCGTGGTCGAGCGCAGGATCACCGGCGTGTCGAACGTTTCAGAAAGCTCGAAGGCGAGCTTGACGAAGTCGTGCGCCTCCTGCGCGTCGCTGGGCTCGAGCGCCGGAACGCCGGCGAAGCGGGCGAACAGGCGGGTGTCCTGCTCGTTCTGCGAGGAATGGAGGCCCGGGTCGTCGCAGACCACGATCACCAGGCCGGCGTACGCGCCAATATAGGACTGCGACATCAGGGAATCGGCGGCGACGTTGAGGCCGACGTGCTTCATCGCCGCGAGCGCGCGAACGCCGGACAGCGCCGCTCCGATCGCCACGTCGAGCGCCACCTTCTCGTTGGTCGACCATTCGGCGTAGAGGTCGGCGGCGGGGTAGCGGGCGAGGGTTTCAAGGATCTCGGTCGACGGCGTGCCGGGATAGGCGGCGGCGACCCGCACGCCCGCCTCCCAGGCGCCGCGCGCGATCGCCTCGTTGCCCATCAGCGGCGCGATCTCCTCCGCCGCCTGGGCTGTCGCCATGCTCGCCTGTCGGTTCATCGCCCGCCCGGCCCTCCCGCGCGCACAAGGTCTCTGCGCCGCCCTGCCGTTGTCGCGCAAGGAAATTCGCGCCGCGCGATCGAGGCTGCGCAATTCGCCGCAGGGGCGAATTGACCTCCATCAAAAGTGGCGGGAGGCGACGCGGCAGCGTGGCTGTTTGACCGTCGCGAGGGTCGACGGCTGGCGTCGCCCGGCGACGTTCGGCGAGGGCGAAAAGCCGGAGGGGGAGGCGATGACAGGCCAAGTCGAGCAAGGGAGCTTGCTGGAGCCGATCGAGACCGCCTCGCGCGACGAACTCACCGCCCTGCAGATCAAGCGGCTGAAGTGGACGCTCCACCGCGTCTACGAGCGCGTGCCCCATTACCGCGCCAAGTTCGACGCGGCCGGCGTCCACCCCGACGACCTCAAGACCCTCGCCGACCTCGCCAAGTTCCCCTTCACCACCAAGAAGGATCTGCGCGACAGCTACCCCTTCGGCCTGTTTGCCGTGCCGAGGGACGAGATCGCGCGCGTCCACGCCTCCTCCGGCACCACCGGCCGGCCGACCGTGGTCGGCTATTCCCAGCACGACCTCGACGTCTGGGCCGACGTCATGGCGCGATCGATGCGCGCCGCCGGCTGCCGGCCCGGCATGATGGTGCATGTCGCCTACGGCTACGGCCTGTTCACCGGCGGCCTCGGCGCGCATAGCGGCGCCGAGCGGCTTGGCTGCGCTGTAGTGCCGGTCTCCGGCGGCATGACCGAGCGCCAGGTGCAGCTCATCGCCGACTTCAAGCCCGACGTCGTGATGGTGACGCCCTCCTACATGCTCGCCATCGTCGACCAGATGCGCAAGATGGGCCTCAACCCGCGCAAGTGCAGCCTGAAGATCGGCATCTTCGGCGCCGAGCCGTGGACGAACGCGATGCGCGAGGAGCTGGAGAGCGAGCTCGACATCGACGCCCTCGACATCTACGGCCTCTCCGAAGTGATCGGCCCCGGCGTCGCCAGCGAATGCGTCGAGACCAAGGACGGACCGACGGTGTGGGAGGACCATTTCTATCCGGAGATCGTCGACCCGGCGACCGGCGCGGTTCTTCCCGACGGCGAACACGGCGAGCTGACGCTCACCTCGCTGACCAAGGAGGCGATGCCGGTCATCCGCTACCGCACCCGCGACCTCAGCCGCCTACTGCCGGGGACCGCGCGCACGATGCGCCGGATGGAGAAGATCACCGGCCGCTCCGACGACATGGTCATCCTGCGCGGCGTCAACGTCTTCCCCACCCAGATCGAGGAACAGATCCTCAAGTGCCGCGGCCTCGCGCCCCATTACGTGCTCGAGCTCGGCCGCGAGGGACGGCTCGACACGATGAACGTGCTGGTCGAGGCGCGCCCCGACGCGGCCGACCCTGCGGCTCGCGCTCAGCAGGTCAAGGAGCTCACCCACCACATCAAGGCGGTGGTCGGCGTGTCAGTGCGGGTCTCGGTCGTCGATCCCGGCGCGATCGACCGCTCGATCGGCAAGGCCAAGCGCGTTCTCGACATGCGGCCGAAGGACTAGCAGGCTGCTGAAAGAAACGCATCGCTTCCGGCGGACGTTCGCGCGATGGTCAGACTTTCAAGTTCGAGCGCGTGGGCTGGTTGGCGTCTCGTAACGCGCTGCGTGAGTGGCGAGCCCCGATCGGCGTCTTCACGCGGCTCCGCCCTGTAGCAGCTTCGGCAACCGGGTGAGATTGTATGCTGCGGCGGCAAAGACGAAGGACCACCCAACGCGATCGGTCCCGCGGAGCTTCGTTTTACGCTGGCCGGCGACGGTCTTCATCCAGCCGAACGCCTCCTCGATCCGTTTGCGGATCCGCTGGCTGAATGCGTAGCCCGCATGTCGCGTTGTGCGCCGGTCGATCGCCGAGCGCCGGCCGTTGATGTTCTGCGCCACCTGCGGCGGACGTTCATGGCGCGCAACTCGTTGACGAAGTCGGCGGCGTCATAGCCCTTGTCGGCGCCGAGGGTGACGCCGGTCGGCCGGTCGGCGCGTTTCTCGATCATCGCCAGCGCGGCGATGCGCTCACTATGGCCATTGGCGGCGGTCAAACAGGCGTCGACGACGAGACCGGAGCGGTTCTCCATCAGCGCGTGACCGAGAAAGGCCAGTTTCGCCTCCATGCCAGGTCCCTTGCGATAGAGCCGCGCATCAGGATCGGTGGTCGAGGCGTGCGTCTCGTTGGAACGCTTCTCGCCCTTGAAATCGACCTCGACATTGCGGCCGCCGCCGCTCGACGGTTCGTCGTCCGCGCCTTCTTTACGCTTGAAGCTCTTTATCGAGGCCCAAGCCTCCACCAATGTGCCGTCGACCGAGAAATGGTCGTTCGAGAGTAACGTCTTCTCCTGCGGCTGCGCGAGCACGGCGGCCAGGACTTTCGCGGCGACGGCGCCGTCGAGCAGCCGGTCGCAGATCTTGGAAAAGACCGTCGCATCCCAAACGGCTTCGTCGACCCCGAGGCCAACAAACCAGCGAAACAGGAGGTCGGTGTCGAGCCGCTCCATCAATTGCCGCTCAGATCGCACGGAATAGAAGGCTTGCAAGAACATCGCCCGCAAGAGTCGCTTCGGCGCGCCTGCTGAAGCTTGGTGCTGTGCGGCGCGGGGCACGACCGGCGCTACCGGCTGGGGCGCCGCCGCCTATCCAACAACCGCGAAAGGCATAGCATTGCGAGAATGCGCTGTGCGAACGCCGCGCGGCGCAGCATGCTACATTATGTATTGCAAGTAAGCGCTGCGACGATCCGCGCCATGAACTCGCCGGCGTCGTGTTTCCGTTTGCGGCCGACGAACCGCAACGCGAGCGCTAGGACGTCGGCGAGGTTTTCGGGCGTCGCAGGCGTGAGGCGGTCTGGGGCGTCGGTCATGCGCGCTCCGCTCGCCGAGACGTTTCGGACGAGACGGCAAAGTCGGAGAGACGCCGCGCGCAACGCGTAGACAGCGCGTGCGCGTCGCCCCTCCAGAGGGGGTGGACGAGAGACGCTAACGGACTAAAGTTGCTCGCGAATAAGATCGATCTTCGAATCGCACGGTTAATCGGCGTTCAGCCTCTCTTCGCCAGCAGTCCACACCCGTCGGTCGACCCCGTAGCCGCGGCGTCCGCCTTTTCACCCTTAGCCAGCGACTCGGCCGCTCACTTGCCCGAAGCGTTGCCGGAGAAGAGCGTCGTCGGCTTCATGTTCCATTGCACGTCGCCGGCGTTGGTGAGACCCGTTTTCAGCTGGGTGATCAACTTCTCGTATTCGGGATCGGTGTCGTAGCCCTTGGGGTCGAGATCGTTGATCAGCTTCTGGATTTCTTTCACCAAGGCAGGCGGAGGGTGATCTCCGTAGTTGGCCTGGCGCGCCTTCCCTTCCTTTTCGATCATGTCGGTCAATCGCTTGCGATCCGCCACGGTCAATTTCTTCGGCTGGTAGGGGGTCGAATCCTGGCTGGGGGCCGACGAATGGCCGCCTCCGCCGCCCCCGCCGCAACCGGCTGCGGCTGGGCTGACCGGAGCGAGAACGAACAGGCCTGCGAGCGCCGCGGCGCCCGCCGTCAGACTGATTGTCGCTTTGAGATGTCCTGCGGCGCGCATAATTGCGTCCTCCGCAAAGTCCAGTTGGACCAAGCCGAGATTCTCTAGGTGGAGGGCTCGGTCAGGCAGAGATTGTCGCTGTTGGAGGCCAACTGCAAGATGGCGGCTCGTCGCGGGTTGCGGATGCGCTTGTGGCGCCGGCCCTCGATCGCGAGCCAAAGAATAGCCCGACTTTTGCCCGCCGTCGCGCGGAGGCCGTACGCGTCTCGCGTTCACAATGCGCGAGCGACCCAACGCCGGACGCGACGGCCGAACCGCGAAATTGCAACGTTCGTCAGCGGTCGGAAGCGAGCCTCAGGGCCTCTCCAATCGGTTCACCGGCCGAGTTCGCCGTGA
The DNA here is from genome assembly GCA_049513815.1 of Roseiarcus sp. Lineage (GTDB taxonomy): Bacteria > Pseudomonadota > Alphaproteobacteria > Rhizobiales > Beijerinckiaceae > Roseiarcus. The sequence continues at coordinate 7,614 of JBEKVR010000095.1, forward strand.
CGTCAATTTCCAAATCAGCTTAAGCAATTGATTATCATCGCTGAATCGCCTAGGAAGCGCCCTATATCGTTACGCCGTCTGGCGAATGCGGGTTCAGGGCGCTCTCTCGCCGTCGCAACCGACGTTCGCCGATCCGCAATCGCCAACCCCGGCGGAACGCCAGGCGTCATTCGCCCGAAGCCGCTCAGAACACCAAAGTCAGCTGTCGATGACGCCGTCGCGGGTTCAGTCGATCTTGTCGCAAGGGCTAACGACATGATGACGGGACAAGACGACCTGGCTGACGAATTCCTTGATCGGCGGCGCGTCGAAGACTTCGGCGTCGATCATCAAAGCGCCAAGCGCGAACCTTAACGGCAAGCGGCGACCGCGCCGACGATTCCAGCGACGAAGACGATCCGTTTCTTGACGCTCACGCTCGCCCGTTCTGCTTCAATTCGGCATACGGCATCGGCGACGAATGGTTGCAACGCTGACGATGACGTCCTTGTTCGTCGTGAGCGGCGATTGGGACGCTTCGTTGCGGAAGGGGGAGAGACGTCGACAAGACCGGCCGTGCAGTTCGGCGCGAAGTCCAGACATCGATCTCGCGGCTCAATCCTCGTCGCTTGCGCGATAACGCCCGTCAGCGCGATTAGGCGCAGACTTGGCGGGGCGGACTTGGCGGCGCATTCGGCGCCGCAAACGGCCTTCGCCTCGTCAACGCCGGCCGACGCCCGAGCCGCGCGGCTTGCCGGCGCGGCTTCAGCCAAACATCCTCAGGCCGCTGCGGCGACCGCCTGGGCGTGGGCGCGCCACCACGCGGCCTCGCGACGCAGAAAGGCAATATCGCGCCAACGCGGCGACGCGCGGATTGAAGCGGGATTTTGTTCCACCCGCTGGGCGCATTCTTCCAATTCTCGCGCCCGCGCCAGATAGGTCTCGGCCAAGCGTTGATTGGTCATTGCAGCGCCCCTTCTCGAGTCGACGAACCGCTCCATCCCAATGCCGGCAGTTTCTCACGAAAGGCGTTGCTAATTCGCTCGACAATTTGCATCAAATCCGATCGATCCGCGGTTCGGCAGGCGATGTCGTCGCAAATGGTGGATAAAACGTAACCAATTGCGCGCTCGAGCCATGGCTGCGCGGGCTCGACGCGAGGGGTGGGCGTTCACTTTTGGATTGACGCCTTGACGAGGCCGAGCCTCCCGCCGTCCGCCGCGCCGCTAAAAGTCTATGACCAGCTGGCTGAAGTTCGCCGCTACGATCACGTCGCCCGCGATTGCGCATGGCTCGCCGTCGGCGCGCGCCTGCCTCGCGCCGGGGTAGCGCATCGTAATCCTGTCGGGCGGCGGGCCCGACAGCGCGAGGTCGACCGTGGCTTGCGATCGATCGCGGCTCGCCTTTAGGGCCAAGACGCCAAAGGCGGTCGGCAGGTCGCGGAGCCTCACCCCGCCGTTCTCCCACCACCCGTCCGGCGCGCCCCTGAACAGCTCGAGCGTGCCGCCGTTTTCGCGCAGCAACATCCGGCGAACGGCGGTGGCGAACTCCGCCGCGATCCAGGTGTGCGGCATATCGCCGATGTAGTCGGGGGCCCGCATGTCGCCCCAGACGACCTCGGCCCAAACCCGCCAGCCCGGCGGCCGACGCGATTCCAGCATTTTCGCCAGCAGCCGAAAGGCGTCGTCGCGCCGCCCCAAGGCGACGAAAGCGTTGACGTTGCGCAGTTCGTAAGGCGAATAGTTGCCAGTAAATCCGGGCGCGGAGATCGCCGCGAGGCGCTCGGCGGCGCGATCGTAGGTCGGCGCGATCAGCTCCGCCGGAAGCGCGTCGTCGACCCGGCACGGCTCGAAGGCGATCGAGGTCGAGGTCGGGTCGACGTCCTCGCGATCGGCCGATCCGGGGATCAGGTCAGCTTCCATTGCCGCCGCGCTCATGCGGATCGAGCGCGTCAGTCGAGCGGCGAACGCCTCGCCTTGCGCCTTGGCGCGATCGGCGGCCTCCTCGTCGCCAATCTCGAGCGCCAGATATTGGCAATTGCGCCAGGCGCTCAAGGCGAAATAGTCGTCCCAGTAGCTGTAGGACGGCTTGCTGTAGCCCTCGTGGCTGATCGAGGGCGCGACCAGGCCGTTGAAGCGGGTCTCCGCGCCGTGCAGCGCTTCCGTTCGCGCGCACAGCGCCTCGATGAACCGCGTCGCGCGCACGACAGGCTTGTACACCGCCTGAAGAAAGGCGCGATCCTTGGCGACGCGGTAGACCTCGGCGGCGATGCCGACGAACTCGCCCTGGGCGTCGAATTCAATGTCGGAGCCATAACCACGGTTGACCGTGCCGTCGACATTGAGGATCGGCGGAACCAGGCCGTTGTCATAAACGCGCTCGGCGTACCACAGCACGTAGCGCTTGGCCTCGTCGATCAGGCCGGCCCACAGCAAGGCGAGAGCCTGCGCGGCGCCGTCGCGGATCCAGGTGCGGTCGTAGTTGCGCGGGCCCGGCTTGAAGGCGGAGCGCGTCGCGTTGACCAGGATCAGCGCGATCTGCGCTTCCAATGTGTCGCTGACCTCGCGGTCGCCGACGACGATCCGGCGCGGGCCGAGCTTGTCCCGCCAGGCGCGGCGAACGCGGTCGCGGGCGGCGGCGAACCCGATGTCGGCGCGCCGAGCGACGTCGTCGCGCATCGGCGCAGAAACGTTTACCGACATGCTTTCGCCGGGTCGAAGCGAGAACGCGAATTCGCAGGCGGCGCTGGCGAGCCCGGACGCCGAATGGACGCTGCTGGCGGTTTGGCGCGGCCCGGCGTCGATCAGCCTGACGACGTCGCCGCCATCGAAATCGGCGACCGCCGCCGCGTCGGGAGCGCGCGAAAACGCGGCGTAGAGCCGGCCGTCGACCCATAGCTCGTCGCCGTCGACTGCGATCGCGCTGATCGGCGCGTGGCCGCCGTGCTGCCAGTAAGGGTTGATCTGGACCGGGCGCACGGCGAGAACCAGCGCGCCTTGCCGCGCGGCGCCGCTTCGGTTGGCGAGACGGTGCTCGACCATCGCCTGACCGGCATGAGCGAAGGCGGTCGTGCTGAGCTCGATGTCTTGCACGCGCCAGACGACGCTCGCAATCGGCAACGAGCCCTCGGCAAGCGCCTGGCTGACGCTGGCGCAACTCGGCGCGCCATGAAGGGCGCCGCCGAGCCGCATCAGCGGCGTGAGCTGGGGCGAGCCGCGGCGCGGCTCGAGATCGCCATATTCGTCGAGCAGAGCCTGGTCGCCTTGATCGAATTCGCCGAGCGCCGTCCAATAGACCTGGCGGCCAAGCAGCGACTGCGGATAGAGCTCGCCGCGTCCCGATTGCGCCGCCCGCTCCAATTGCCCGATCGGCATGCGATCCTTGTTGAGGATGCGTAGCTTCAGCTCGTTGACGACGGCGCCGCCGGGCGCGCTCGCCTTATGCACGGTCAGGCGAAAATAACGGCTCGTCGTCGAGCGCCACCAGAAGCTGTCGCTTCCTCCGTCGCCGGTCTCGATGCGGCCCATCTCGCGAAAATTCTCGCCGTCGTCGGAAAGAAGCGCCGAAAATACGGTTCCGTACGTCTCTCCCCAGTCGATCAGCGCACCGAGCGGCGAGCGCACGGCGCCGAAGTCGACCGTAAGGCTCTCGCCTGCCAGAACCGTCACCGCGGCGTGGCCGAGCGCGGCGAGCCGGTCCGGCTCTCGCACCGAGGCGGCGTCCTCGGGAGCGTAGAGGTTAATCTCGACGATCTCCGGCCCGCGCTCGGCGGGCGCGTCCGCGCTCAGCCAGCGAACGAACCGCGCTTCGACCGCGGGGAAAGCGAACACGTCCTCTCCGCCCTCGCCATGGCGCGTGCGGCAGACCTCGGACCACGTCTTCCCGTCGAGCGACGAGGCGAAGCGATAGTTCGTCGACGCGCTTTCACCCCAATAGACTTCGAGCCCGCCAAGGGTCGCGACCGCGCCGAGATCGATCTCGAACCACGCCCCGCCGGCCGCCCCGGCCCGCCACGCCGTCGCGTAGCTGTCGTCGACGGCGCGCTCGGGCTCGCCGCTGCTGGCGGCGACGCGCCATTGGCGCTTAGGCGGGACTTTCATCTTCGGCTTCCGCCGCCGAACGTAGGGCCGAGCCGCCGCATCGACAAGGCGGCCTTTCGTCCGCGGCAAGCGGGCGGCCGCGCCGGCGCGCGCCCCCCGCCTCGCCGCGCGAATGGCGCCTTTTCGTCGCCGCGACGAGGGCGTCGTTTCGTCGCAGCGGTCGCGCGAGCGGCCCCGGCCGGTCAGTTGTCTTGGTCGCCAAATCGGATAATGACATCGGCCTCGACCTCGCGGCGTGCGTCCGCCCTGCCGGATCCCGCCGCCGGCCTAGGGACGCCGCCCCGAGGGCAATGCGAACGGATGCAAGGCCATGGCGACAGCGGGAAATGAGACGCCGTCCGCCGGAAACGGCGCCAAGCCGGCCGAAGACAGCCTCGTCTTGCAGGTGATCGGCATGACGGCGGCGCTGTGGGCGTCGCGCCAGCGCGGCAAGGTCATCGCGTTGCTCCTCGCCCTGGTGGCGGTGGTCGGCGCGACCGCATACGCGCAGATCTCGCTGAACGCCTGGAACCAGCCGTTCTACGACGCGCTGTCGCGCAAGGACGTTTCCGAATTCGTCGTCCAGCTCGGCGTCTTCGCCGAGTTGGCCGGCGTCCTGCTGGTCCTCAACGTCGCCCAAGCGTGGCTTAACGTGAAGTCGAAACTCGTCTTGCGCAAGGGCCTGGTCGAAGACCTCACCGCCGAGTGGCTCGCGCCGCTCAGAGCCGTCCGCCTGTCGCAAACCGGCGAGTTCGGCGAAAACCCCGACCAGCGCATCCATGAGGACGCCCGGCACCTGACCGAAACGTCGACCGACTTGGGCATCGGCCTGCTGCAGTCGAGCCTATTGCTGTTGAGTTTCGTCGGCGTGTTGTGGATCTTGTCCGACAGAATGGTCATCAGGATCGCCGGACACGCCTTTGTCGCCCCGGGCTACATGGTGTGGTGCGCGCTGTTCTATTCCGGGGTCGCGTCACTGGTGAGCTGGCGCGTCGGCCGTCCGCTGATCCACCTGAACTCGGAGCGCTACGCTCGCGAGGCGCAGTTTCGCTTCGCCCTGGTGCGGGTCAACGAGGAAATCGAAGGCGTCTCGCTCGACGGCGGCGAAGCCGACGAGAAGGAGCGTCTCGATTGGATCTTTCGCGGCGTCGTCCAGATCTTCGATCAGATCGTCCTGGCGACGACCTGGCTGACCTGCGCGACGACGGGCTTTGGTTGGTTGGCGATCGTCGCGCCGATCCTCGTCGCCGCGCCCTCGTATTTCTATGGCGGCATGACCTTCGGCAAGCTGATGATGGTCGTGGGCGCCTTCAACCAAGTGCAGCAGTCCTTGGGATGGTTCGCCAACAATTTCTCCGGCATCGCCGACTGGCGGGCGACGCTCTCTCGCGTCGCAAGCTTCCGCGCGACGCTGATGACGATCGACAAGGTCGGCGAAAGCGAAAGCCGGATCGAGCTGAACGAGAGCGAGGAAGAACAGATCGTCATCGACGACCTTTGGATCGCGGCGCCCTCTGGGCGCCTGGCGCTGAGCGAGCCCCACTTGACCGTGAAACCCGGCGAGCGCCTGCTCATCGTCGGCGACGAGGACAACGAACGGTTGTTGTTCCAGGCGATCGCCGGGCTGTGGCCGTGGGGCGGCGGCAGCATTGCCCGCCCGCCGCGTCAGTCGTTCATTTTCGTGCCGACCCCGGGTTACGCGCCCCCTGGCACGCTGCGCGAATCGCTCGCCTATCCCCATCCGCCGCACGCTTACGACGACGCGCGCATCCAAGAGGCGCTGGCTGTCGTCGGCCTCGAACACTTCGCCTCGATGCTCGACGAGACGGAACGATGGGACCGGCGGCTGAACGACAACGACAAGCAGCGCCTGGCGATGGCGCGCGTTCTCTTACAAAAGCCGCGTTGGGTCGTGCTCAACCGAGCGCTCGCCGCGCTCGGGCCCGAGGTGGCGCGACGCCTGGCGGATGCGTTCGCGCAAGACATGGCCGGCGTCGGCGTCGTCTACATCGGGCCCCTGCCCGACGGACACGGGCATTTCCCGCGGGTCGTCAATCTCGTCGTCGATCCGCAGGGGCCGCGGTTCAAGCCGTCGGTCAGAACGGAACGCCCCGACCACAGTCAAGCCGCGGCGGTTAGCACGCAATAGGCCAACGGTCTCACCGGGTCGGCGGGACGCCGGCGAGCCGCAGGCGTTTCAGCGCAGCCGGCAAGTTTCGCTTGGCGACCCGCTTGCCGAAGCGCCGCTTCACGCCAAGCGCGTGCTGGATCACCAGCGCGACGTAGATCCCCGGGCCGCTGGAAAAGATGCGCCAGCCGCCGTCGACCGCCACTTCGCCCGCCTTGGCCAGATCCCATTTCGCGCAGGCCTCGTAGCGATCGCGGAACGCCGCGTCGCTGCTGCTGAAATAGGCATTGCGTTGCCGCAGCGTCGCGTGGCCTAAACGCTCGGTGACAGCGATCGGATTGGCGACCACGAGCGCGTCCCACAACCCTTGCGGGTCGCCCCGACCGCTCATCGCTTCTGCGTAGCGCAAATGCGCATGGACGTACATGAGCCCGATCTCGCGGCCGAAGAACGCCGCCGACTCGCCGCGGCGGAAGATCGTCTCCGAGCCGCCGCGATAGGCGAGCGGCTTATCCATCAGGTGGGCGCCGTCAGGCAACAGGAGATGCTTGGTGATGAGGTTCGCGTGGCGGCGCGCCTGCGCTGTGGTCAGCAGACCGCCGAGGATCGCCTGGGTCAATGCGATCAAGGAGAAGGAGACGCCGGTGGTTCGGTCGCTGGGATGGAGAAGCAGTTCCGGCGGCCCGCCGTTGGGACTGAACTCGCCATAGCCGGCCACGACGCCGTCGCGGATGAGCAAGCGCCTGAAGTCCTTCTTCATCGCCGCGGCGAGCGCGTCGTGGTCCTTGGCGGCGGCCGAGCGGCCGGCCGCGCGTAACACGTCGGCGTAGCGGCGCAGCTGTTGGCAGAGGAGCGCGACGGTCCAGCTGCTGGTCATCCAGTCGCGCTTGGCCGGATCGACGGGTTGAAGCGAATCGTTCCAGTCGCCGTTGCCGTAGCGGACGAGATGCGTACCGGGGATGAACCGCTCTCGCACAGTTGCGACCAGTTTCGCGACATGGGCGGCGACCGGGTCGGCGCGAGCCGTCGTTTGGAAATCGTCGTCGCGCCGCCAAACGATCGGCTCGTCGAGGAATCCAAAGTCGCCGGTCGCTTCGACATAGTCGCACAGCGCCTTGAGCGGCCAGACGACGATGTCGCCGTGCGCCGCCTTGTCTTGGATCGCCGAATAGGGCTCGAGCATGAACCATTGCGGCCAGTCGCCCTGCTTCTCGTACTGCTGCGCGAAGACGACGCGCAGGATCGCCTTGGCCGGCCCGTCGTGCTCGAGCGCCAGCAGCAGTTCCAGGGGACCCTGGCAGACGTCGCGCGTGCCCCAGGCCGCAACCGAATATTGCTCGAGCCCGTGCGGCGCGGTGAGATGGATCATCGCGTCATGGACAAACCAGGGGAGGATCGCGTCGACGGCCTCGGCGCCGGCGCCCTGCAGCCGCACGCCGCGGCTGATCCGGCGCCACGCGCGCGTCGATTGGGCCGAAAGGACGTTGTCGTCGACGCCATCGGCGTATTTGGCCGCCAGCGCCGCCGCGTGCCGCTCGTCGGTCAGCGACCCGACGACCGCGAAGACAAGGGAGCGCGTCGGCCGGCTGCGGATGACGGCGTAGCCGCCGCCGCGCCGCTTGCCGTCGAGGTAGAGCAATTCGTCGCCGCCGATCGCCTCGACGTCCTTGGGCGTACTGGTCACCAGGCGGTAGGAGGCGCGCGGGTATTGTTTTCCCCACAAGTCATCAGGATCAGGCCGAAAGACGAATTGCTTGCTCTGCGCGTTGATTTCGACGCGGCCGCGGCTGGCGTACTCGTGCTCCCCAAGGGCGAGATGGCCAAAGACGAGGAAGCGGCATTTGCCGCCTTCGGCAGCGACGCGCCACTGCAGGGCGGGCTCCCGGCTCGAGACGCGCGCCGAGACGATGATCGTCCGCTTGCCCAATCGATAGAGCCAACGGCAGTCGCAAAGGCCCATTTCGAAGGCCGACGGCACGGCGAGCTGCCCCCATCCCCAGCCCATATCGACGAGGATTCTGAGGCCGCTCCCGCGCACGATGTTGTAAGGGTCGCGCGAGACGGAGAAGAGCTTGTGAAACGTCGTGTTGCCAATCGTCAACTGGGCGGCGAAGACGCCGTGCATCCAGGCGGTGGCGCACAGGGTGTCCTCGGTCGGCAGCATCTGAGCGCCGCTGCGCAACATCGCGCCGTGGCGGCGCGCCATCCTGCGCTCCTTGTCGCGCAACACGACGTGGCGGCTGTGGCCGCCAGCCGGCGTGAAGAACGACAGCGTCTCGCCGCCACGCCGCTCGACATGCGCGCGGCGGCGATAGCGCGCGCCGATCGCCCGATCGTCCAACGGATCAGAGACGGCGACCGGCGCTTCATGAACGATTGTGCGGGTCGGCGCGGCGAGGACGAGCTTGCGCTCACGCCACCCTGCGGAGATCCGTTCGACCTCGTCGACGAACGCGAGGTCGGCGTCGGACGAGGGCGCCGCATGGTCGGGTTGGTAGGCGCCGAAGAAGGTCCAGCTCGTCGCCGATCCCGGCCCAAGGGTCACCGCTTTCGACTGCAGCGCCGCACAGCCGGTCTCATATTGCAGGGGCTGCGAGGAAAGGCGCGCCCCGAAAGCAAGTGCGAACCCGTTGGCGTCGCGGCAGGCGGGGCCCATCAGCTCGCGCAGATCGGTGGCGAAGCCCGCCGCGCCCTCGAGACAGCCGTGCGCGGCCCACGGGTGCGCGCCGCCTTGAGCGAGATTCTGTCGGCTCATCACGACCGACCCCGCGCGCGGATGGCGCGCGACGTGATGATCCAGATACTGGCATACATAGGCTTCGTTGCTCATCAGGAAGCCCGGATCGGCAAGTCCGAGATCCTGAATCAACAGAGCGTCGCACGGCAGTCCCGTTTCGCGTTGGTTTTCGACCGCGAGCCGCCATAGCCAGACGTTCGAATCCGGGGCTAGCCAAAGCGCGGCCCGGTAGAAGACGCCGCGCTCTTCTCCCTGCCAGACGAAGCGGTCGTCGGCGACGCCGATTTGGCGTGACGCCTCGGCGCCGGCGCAGGACAGGATCGACGGATCCGCGCCGCCGACGCGAAGAAGAAGTCGCCCCATCCCGCCGGCGATCGGGGAAGCAAACGCCTGGTTGATGACGATCCGGCGGGCGCCTTCGGCGTGTTCGAGAGAGAAGACCGCGCCGTTCGGCAGAAGGCCGATCGACACTCCGCTGCGGTTGACGATCCGCTTGAGGCCCAAGTCGTCGACGCGCGGCGTCGTGAGGACTTCCGTTGGGGACCCCGACATGATGTCTTTCGTCCACCCCTCGATTCCCGCTTTCGCCGTCTCGAAGGGATAGAGAGACGAAGCGTGACCCACAATTTCGAATCAAGTCGTGACGCCGCTCGGCGTCCCATCCATTGCATTCGTTGTGGACGGCGGGGTCAAGACGCAACGCCTGCCCGTCGTCGCCCGAGGCGCCGAAGCTGACAGCGCCCCTGCCGGCGCCGGGCGGCAGGCCGAACAAAGCGATCGCCGAGCGACGACCGGCGCGTCCTGGCCTGAGGCGGCCGGTTCGCACGCCGATCGACGCGCTAAGGATTTGGCGATGTTGGCTTTAGCGGCGTCAACAACGGCGCCGTTCCACAGACCCCGCGAGAACCGGGGGACCAGGCGGCGCGGCGTTCGTCGGATTTCCAATCTATCCGCTTCCAGGCGGTTCGAACTCGAAAGCGTTCGTCCGGGTTTCCTCCCCAGCGGCCGAACCGGCCCCTCGCCTCGACGTCGACTTCGCAGCTGCGGCGACCATCGGCTGAACGACGTTTCTGGGCGCGCGTCGGCCAAGAATAGAATGCGAAGGCGTGGTCGTGACAGCCAAGCGGCGAACCTCAGCGATTTGCGTCCGCCGACGAAACGAATGCGAACGCCGTGGCGAGCGCGCAAAAGCGCTAGGTCAGATGGCCGCCGCTGACGAAGCGCGGGACCGACGCCAATTTGGGTTGACGAGTTGATCGGCCCTACCGCCCGCGTTCGCGATTGCGCAACCATGACCGCAACTGAGCGCGGACGGATGATATTCGATTAATCAGCCTGATTGATGATCCGCCAAGGCCCCAACCTATGGCGCTTGCTTTCAAGCGCGAGAAGTTGCCGCTGTGCGGATCGACTCGATGGCGTTCGGTTCAACATTCGTAGGGCGTCGCCAGCAGGAACGCGCCAGGCTGAGGCTGCCGGGTCGATGCATGCTCGCAAACCGCCTCGAGCGCTCATGCACGACAATCGATTTGGCGGCGTGCGGCGTAGCCGTCGAATGCGGCGATCAGGGGCAAATTGGCGATCACGTCGTCGCCTATATCAACCAACTCGGCCGTATGGAGGGCGAGATCGCGCGCCAGTTTTAGAGTGGTTTCGCGTTCAAGATCGCCGCGCCGCCGCGCAAAGTCGAAAAGCTTGCTGCTCGGATCGCCTGGCTCGTCCAACATGACGGGTTTGGCGCGCCGGACAATCGTCGGCAGGAGCGCGTCGAAGCCGACGACGGACAAATCATTGTCACGACGCCGGATGGCGAAGAATATGTCGCGACATTGATTGACGTCTCGAGCGAGGGCGCGGCGATGAACGTTGCGATCGCGCCCCCCATCGGTTCGCCGCTGACTGTCGGACAAAGACGAGCCCGCGTCGTTCGACATTTCGCCGGCGGCGTCGCCGTCAAGTTTCAAAACTTCCTCCGCCTTCGGCGCCGTTCTCGCGATCCTGAATTCCGCAATTTGGAGACGCTTGTGACTCGGCTGTACCTTATGATGCTTCCGGCGGTTGCTTGATTGGGGACTTTCGGCGCCGATCTGCAGCGGGCCCCCCTCGCCGATTATCAGTAGGGCCCGCCTTTCGCCTGCGGCCGCGGAGCGGGCCGTCTCATCAACGTCCGCTCAAAGGCGCAGTGACCATCGGCCAAACGATTAGGTCGGGCGCAAGACGCAGCTGAGGCCCTTTCAGGCTGCGGCGCGCAGCGGCTCGCTGGCGATGACGACGCGGTTGCGTCCGTCACGCTTGGCTTGGTAGAGCGCCGCGTCGGCCGCGCCAACGAGGCGCGTGACGTCGCCTTCCCA
>JBEKVR010000096.1:0-18466 GCA_049513815.1 Roseiarcus sp.
AGAGGTCGGGACCGCCGGCGCCGCGATCCTCTCGCCTGGCCAGCGCCTGCAGCTCGGACGCGTCTGCGCCGGTGACGTCGGCGCGGCCGTTGACGATTGTCTGCGGCGTATAGACTTCGCCGTGACCGAGGGCGCGAGCGTAGGCCCATTGGCGGGCGGTGAAGGCGGACTTGGCGAACGTGTCCTTCCAGCCGAGCGAATCCCAATAGTCGACGGCGAAATTGAGCGCCAGCGCGTCGTCGCGCGCCGCCCAGGCGAAGAGATTGGCGTTGGCGGGCGGGCACGACGAGCAACCCTGGCTCTGGAACAATTCGATCACCAAGGGATGGCGCGCGTCGGCCGCGCCGACGGGAGCGGCGGCGAGCGCAAGCCACAACGCCATGGCGGCGCGAGAAAGGGAAGAAGCGCGCAATCGAACTTCCTTGCGTCGCCGGATGCGACGTTGTTCCTTCCCTTTCGCCGGCGGCCGGGCCGTCGTTACGCGCCCCCGCGCCGGCGATGCTATATGCGATCCGACCGACGCCAACGCGCGTGCGGCGCGGCGAATTCAGGCGAGAGGGCGTTCGGCGATGAATACGGCGCGGATTGTCGAAGCGGGCGTCGAGGATGTCGCCGACATCCTTGGCTTCATCCGGGAGCTCGCGAAGTTCGAGAAGCTCGAGCACGAGATTGCGGCGACGGAACAAAGCCTGCGCGACAGTCTGTTCGGCCCGCGCAGATACGCCGAGGTCGTCTTCGTCGAGGCGGATGGCGAACGAGTCGGCTTCGCCATCTTCTTCCACAACTACTCGACGTTCCTCGGTCGGCCGGGTCTGTACCTCGAGGATCTTTACGTCCGTGCGGAGAAGCGAGGCCAAGGCTACGGCAAGCTGCTGTTCCGTTATTTGGCCGGCCTGGCCGTCGCGCGTGGTTGCGGGCGCCTGGAATGGTGGGTGCTCGATTGGAACCGGGGCGCGATCGACTTCTACCGCTCGCTCGGCGCCGAGCCGATGTCCGACTGGACGGTCTATCGGCTTTCAGGCGAAGCGTTGCAGCGTCTGGCCTCGCCGGCGGCCGCCGACTGAAGGCGGATCGGCGCAAAGCCGTTTTTTCGCGCCGCCTCGCCGTGCTAAGCAGCGCCTCGACTTACCCGGAGTTGGCGCGCGAAATGGCCCGCACCGATTTCACCACGCCGCGCTTGTGCCTCGATTGCGACCTCAGCGAGGGCGCGACGGCGGCGCTGTCGCTCGACGAGGCCAACTATCTCCTCAATGTGCTGAGGCTGACGCGCGGGGCGCGCGTGCTCGTGTTCAACGGCCGCGACGGCGAGTTCGCCGCGACGATCGGCGCGGCGATGCGCAAGTCGGCGACGCTGACGATCGGCGAGCGCATCCGGGCGCAGGAATTTCCGCCCGACGTCGACTATTTGTTCGCGCCGCTGAAGCACGCGCGGCTCGACTACATGGCGCAGAAGGCGGTCGAGATGGGCGCGCGCCGCCTGCAGCCGGTCATCACCCGCCGCACGCAAGCGAGCCGGGTCAATCTCGCCCGCCTCGCCGCCAATGCGCGTGAGGCGGCGGAGCAATGCGGCGTCATCTGGTTGTCGGAAGTGTCGCCAGAGCGGCGACTCGAAGAGATCCTCGCCGCTTGGCCGGCCGAGCGGCTGTTGGTCTTCTGCGACGAGGACGCGCCGCTCGCCAATCCGATCGTTGGGCTAGCGACGGTCGAGGCCAGCGCCGGCGTGTCGCTACTGATCGGACCCGAAGGCGGATTTGAAGAGTGCGAGCGACAGGCGATCGCGCGGCTGCCGCGGGTGCTGCGCTTGAGCCTGGGTCCGCGCGTGCTGCGCGCCGACACCGCCGCGGTGGCGGCGCTGGCGTTGATTCAGAGCCGGTTCGGCGATTGGCGATGACATTGTGGAAAGGCGCGCGGCGCGCCTTCATGCCGCCACGATATCGCAGCAGCTTGCCGCCCTCGATTCGGATGGACGCCATGAATTCGTCGGCTCAGCGCGCGGTGTTAGGCGCGGCCTTTTCATTTGTCGCGTACCTTGCGGCGGCGGACGCGCGCGCCGGCGATTCCGCCGCGCCGATCACGCCCTCGAACGCGCGCTGCCGTTCCCATGGGGAAGGTTTTTTCGGCGTCGCCGGATCGGACGCCTGTATTCGCATCAGCGGCTATATTGACGCGGGGGCGGATTTCTCGACGTCGCGCAGCGGACGCGACGCGCTGCTGCTGGCGAATCCAGGGTTGAGGACCGGCGCCGCCACTGCACTCGACACGCGCTTCGACACGCCGGCGGGTCCGGCCCGCGTCTATATCGAGATTGGGCGCCCGCGCTTCGCGCCCTGAACGATCGGCGACGCTCGCCGGACACGCCTCAGCCCATGCTCGGTCTTGGCCCAATGGTAAGGCCGGATCGCCAGATCGAACAGCGCCGCCCAGGTCGCAACGCAGATCATCGCGTAATAGAGCGGCAGAGTCGTAAGGATCCTTGGGCGCGCGGCGATGCGGCGGCGGCGCATCGCGGTCAGGCCGGGGATCGCCATCGTCATCAGGCCGCTGACCGCGAGCAGATAGGTCACGAGATCGCCCGTGATCTGCCAGACGGTCGCCGCGCCGAGCTGACCCGAGACGGCGCGCCACGCCGCGGCGAAAAGCAGCGGCGGACCGAACAGGCCGCCGAGCGTCGAGCCGCCGATCAGCGCCAGCGCGGCAAGCGCGCGCCAACGCCCAAGCGCACGGGCGAAGCGCACCGGCCGCCGGCTGTGGACGATCAGGGTCTGCATCCACCCCTTCTGCCAACGCACGCGTTGGCGGAACCAGGCGGCGAGTTCGGCCGGCGCTTCCTCAGCCGTCGACGACGCGAGCGCGCCGACGCGGGCGCCGGCGAAAGCGAGCCGCATACCGAGGTCGGCGTCCTCCGTGACATTCCAGGCGTCCCAGGCGCCGACGCGCCTCAGCGTTCTGACGCGGAAATGGTTGGAGGTGCCGCCGAGCGGGATCGGCAGATCGAGCGCGGCGAGACCGGGGTTGATCAAGTCGAACAGCGTCGCGTATTCGATCGCGAACATGGCGCTGATCCACGAATCGGCGGCGTTGTCGATCGTCAGCGCCGCCTGCAGGCAGTGGACGGCGGGTTCGGCGGCGAAGCGAGCGGCGGCGAGCCGAAGCTGGTCGGGGTCGGGCTCGTCCTCGGCGTCATAGACGACGACCAGCGCGCCGCGCGCCGCCGGTAGCGCGACATTGAGCGCGCGCGGCTTTGTCGCCGGCAGGCCGGGCGGGGCGACGACGATCTCGTAACGCGCCGGCAGGTCGAGCGACTCGAGCGCCCTGCGCGTGGCCTCGTCGTCGCGTTCGACCACCAGCTTGATGTCGAGCTTGCCTCGCGGATAGTCGAGCGCATCGAGCCTGCGCACCAGCTTGGCGACCATCCGCGCCTCGCCGCGCAGCGGCGCGATGATCGTGTAGATCGGCAATTCGGCGTCGTCGAGCGGCCTCGCGGGCGGCGCGACGCCGGCTGCGGCCACCGCCAGATTGCGCAACACGATCGCCGCGGCGAAGAGCGACCACAATGCGGCCGACAGGATCAGCGCAAGGCCGTCCGGCGCGACCGCCGCCGCCGCCATCGCGACAATGGCGAAGAGGGCGAGCGCGACGCACTGGCCGCGGCTCACGCCGAAGCGCGCGCACAGCGCCGGGTCGCACCGCGCCAATGCGCCTGCCGCCGCGGCGGCGATGCGCGCGCCAGCCTCGGCGCGCACCTTGTCGCTCAACATGCGCGGCGAGGCAATCGACAGGCCGGAGGGCAGCGCGCCCGCTTCGGCTCGATCGAGAAGGTAGCGGATCGCCATCGCGCGCGGCGCGGCGATGACGCGCAAGCCGGCTCGGTTTGGCGCCAGCGGCGCGACGCCGCAGGCGATCGCGGGATCGGCTTCGACCGATTGTGCGACCGGGATCTCGCCGCGGTAGAAGGGCAGCCGCAGATGACGCGCGAGCGCGCGATAATAGGTGTCTTCGCCGATCAGGCCTTCGCCAAGCAGGGCTTGCTCGGCCGAGACGCCGTCGCGTCGCGCGGCCGCCTCCGCCTGCAGCAACGCGTCCTGAGCGCATTCTTGCCCGGCAAGGAAGGCGATCTCCGGCGCGAATTCGCCGCCGACGCACACTCCCGGCCACGCGAGCTTGCCTCGCGCGCCGGTGGCTCGACCGCCAAATGGGTCGCTTCGCGGCCAGTCCAACCCCCTGGCGGCCGCTTGCATCGGGAAATCGCCCACGCTACCAACTCGCGCAACGCACGCCGCACAACGATTGCGCGCGTCGAACTCGCCCCCAAGGCGCTCGCGACGCTCGTGTCCGCAGGATTTGATCCAAACTGACAGGAATATTCCATGTCGGCCGTGCGTTATTTGACGTTCTGCGTAACGGTGGCCGTCAGCGTCGCCGCGGCGGCCGCCGATCGTCTTCCGGCGCCGAGCTTCTGGGATCCCAACCTGCATCTCGAGCGGCCGGACCTTTCGGCGCTGCGCGCAATCCGCTTCCTCACCGACGACGACTATCCGCCGCTCGATTTCGCCCTCGCTGACGGCTCGCTGGTCGGCTTCAACGTCGAAATCGCCCGCGCGATCTGCGAGGAGCTCCACATCGGCTGCACCATCCAGGCGCGTCGTTGGGACACGCTGGTCGATTCGCTCGAAACCGGCAAAGGCGACGCGGTGATCGCCTCGATCGCCGCCAACGCCGCGACGCGCGCGCGCATCGATTTCACTCAGCCTTACTACAAGACCCCGGCGCGGTTCGCCGTGCGCAAAGACTCGCCGCTCGCCGACATGACGCCGACGACGCTGGCCGGCAAGACGGTGGGCGTCGTCGCCGGCTCGGCGCATCAGTCGTTTCTCGCCACCTTCTTCCCCGCCGCAACCGGCAAGCCCTATCCCAATTTCGCCGCGATGCACGAAGCGCTGCGCAAGGGCGAGGTGGACGCCGTCTTCGCCGACGGCCTGACGCTGGCGGTGTGGCTGGCGGGTCAGGAATCGTCCGACTGCTGCGCCTTCAAGGGCGGGCCCTATACCGAGAGCCGCTATTTCGGCGAAGGCGTCGGCATCGCCGTGCGCAAGGAAGACGCCGATCTGCGCCGCGCGATGGACTGGGCGCTCGCCCGTCTCGCCGCCCGCGGCGCCTACGCGGAGATCTACACCAAGTACTTTCCGGTCGGGTTCTATTGAATGGGGCGAGGCCTGTCGCTCGCCCCAACCGGGCCGGCCAAGGCCGGCGCCATTTTCGGACGCACGTGCTAGCTTTCAAGGGCTTGCGCGGGAAATTTCCGCCGCGCCGTCGCCGGCGAGCATTCAGCCGATGAGCGGACGCCGGGCTTTCGCGCGGTTGCGCGGAACAGGCATCGCGCCAAGGGAAATGAGCATGCGTCGCCGCAATCTGCATTCTCGCAATTTCGGCGCCTAGACCGCGTTACTTTGATTAGGCCGACCGCGAGAATCTCCCGCCTGAATGGGCGAGCGCGAGCGGCGGAAAATGCCGGACATCACCGCCGCCGCACGTAATCCTGCAGGATCTCGCTCGTCGACTCGACGATCTTGCCGGCCAGTCGGGTTTCGATCTCGCGTCGGACGTAGCGGTTGATCTCCGGCGCGAACCACTCGACGACGTGCATCTCGAAGCGATAGCGGGCGACCGCCGGCCGTTCGAAGAATTCGATCTTCAGGGCCTCGACGGTCGAACCGTTGGCAAGGTCGACCCGCTCCGCCGCCAGGGCCTCGCCATGCCCGATCCAGCGCATCTTGATCGGGCCGCCCGAGAGCGGCCGCTCGAAATCGTAGTTCCAGTCCTCGCCCACGCGCAGGCCCGGCCTTACGCCCCAGCTGTCTTGGGTTCCCTGGCCCGAGTCCGAGTCGTCCGGCATCCGTCGCCAGAACGGATCGAACGTCGCCGCGCCGACGCGAACCGCCCCGGTGCGCGGATCGGTGACGCGGAGTCGCACGTCGATCTCGCCGGCTTGTCGGTCAACCACGACCACCTCGACCTCGGAGAGCGACTCGCCGGTCAGCGTGTCCTGCGTCAAGTAGGTCCACTCGTCGCCGCGGTCGGCGTCGACGCCGTTCGCCGGCACCTGCATGGCCGGCGTCTCCGCGCCTCGGCCGGCGCTCGCGCCGACGACGACGAGCGACAGGGCGGCCGCCAAGGTTGAAACGATGCGCGTCTTCGCCATGCTCGGCGGCGAACGGCGCTACTCGCGGCGCCGGTAATCCCTCAGCGTCTGGACGCTGGATTCGAGCAACTTCCCGTTTTGGCGACTCTCATAGACGAACTTGACGTATCGATTGGCGGCCGGCGCGTACCACTGCAAGATATGCTCTTCGAACTTGCGATTGTTGACGACCGGCGTAGCCGCCGTATTGAACTCGATCTTGAACGCGTCGTAGGCCAAGCCGTTGCGGACGGAAACTCGTTCCCAGGACACCACTTTGGCCTTGCCGGCGTACTTGAAGTTTCCTGGCGGATTGATCCGCGACAATTCGTAGCTGTACGACCAGGTCTTGCCGACCTGAATGTCCGGCGGAATACCAAAATGCTCGAGCGCCGGACGATAGACGAAGGCGCCGTTGTCCTTCAACCGCCAGTGCGGATCGAAAACCTGTACCGCGGTCGATTCGGCGTTGGTCGAGGCGTTGGTGAAGCCAACCCGGGTGTCGATCTCGGAATCGGTGACGTCGGTCACGGCGATGTCGATGATGGTCTTGAGCTCGTCGGTGACGTCGTCCCGAACCTCGTACGTCCAGCGGTCGCCGCGCGACACTTCGATTTTGACGCTGGCCGGCGGATTGGGATCGTTCGGTTTCGTATCGTCGTCCGCCAAGGCGGCGCAGGCGCCGGTGAGCACAAACGCCACGGCCACGGCCAAGCGCGCAATGCTAGACATTCCTCGTCCCCCTGGAAAGGCTCACTTTTTCGCCGCCGGCCTGTATTCCCGCAGCGTCTGCACGGTCGCTGTCAGCAACTTCCCGTTTTGGCGGCTCTCAAAAACTAGCTTGACGTATCGATTGGCTGCGGGCGCATACCACAGCACCACGTGCTCTTCAAACTTGCGATTGTTGACGACCGGCGTGGCCGCCTGATTGAATTCGATCTTGAACGCGTCGTATGCCAAACCATTGCTGACGGAGACGCGCTCCCAGGATTCCACTTTGGCCTTGCCGGCGAACTTGAAGTCTCCGGGCGGGTTGATCCGCGACCTCTCGAAGCCGTACGACCACGTCTTGCCGACCTGGATGTCCGCCGGAATACCAAGATGCTGCAGCCCGGGACGATAGACAGCGACCCCGTCGTCCTTCAACCACCAATGCGGATCGAACACGTACACTGCGGTCGACTCGGTGTTGGTGGCGGCATTGGTGGTGCGAATCCGGGTGTCGATCTCGGAATCGGTGACGTCGGTCACGGCGACATCGAAGATGGCCTTCAGCTCGTCGGTGACGTCGTCCCGAACCTGATAGGTCCAGCGGTCGCCGCGCGACACTTCGATTTTGACGCTGGCCGGCGGATTGGGATCGTTCGGTTTCGTGTCGTCATCCGCCAGGGCAGCGCAGCCGCCGGAGAGCGCGAACGCGACGGCCATGGCCAAGCGCACAATGCTAGACATTCCTCGTCCTCTCCTGGAAAGGCTCACATCCTCGCCGCCGGCTTGTATTCGCGCAGGGTCTGCTCGGTCGCATCCCTCAACTTCCCGTTGTCGCGGCTTTCGTCGATCATCTTGACCAGCCGATTGACCGCCGGCGCGAACCACATGACCGCATGGTTCTCATGTTTGCGGCCAGCAAGCCCCGATGTCTGGGTGTCGGCGACGTCGATCTTGAAGGCGTCGTAAGCGGCGCCGGACGGCAGCGTCACGCGCTCCCACGCCTCGACTTTGCCGACGCCGGCGTACTCCTCCGTCTGCGCCGACCCCTTTCTCAGAGCTTCGAACTTGAACGACCACGACTTCCCGACCCGGAGGTCATCGGGAACGCCGCTCGTGTCGAGATGGGGCCGCCAGACGTACTTTCCGTTGTCCGTTCTGCGCCAGCGCGCGTCGAAGCGCTGGACCGCGGTCGTCTTGGCGTTGGTGGTCGACATCTGTCGAGTTGTGCGGGTCTCGATTTCGCCGTCGGTCACTTTCGTCACCTCGAAAGCGACCGAACCCTTGAGGTCGCCGGTGACGTCGTCGCGAAGGTCGTATGTCCAGGAATCGCCGAGCGATACCTGGATCTTCGGGTCGACCGGCGCCGTAGACGGATCGAGCTTTGAGGAGTCCTCGGCGCCCGCAGGCGCCGCGGTCGTGGCCAGAAGCGCCCAGACGAAAGCGAGAACTCTGAGTTGAGACAATTCGCGGCCCTTTCCCTTCAGCCCGCGCGTCCGGACCGCAGGCTGTACGCCAAGCCCTGCTCCGTCCACGCTACAATACCAATTACCGCCGGACCAGCGCCCAGAGCGACCCCCGCGGCGCGCTGTAACGCTGTCGGACGGTCTCCGGGGACAGTCGCCATCCGCCTCGGGCGACCCGACGCGCCTCTATTGCGGAGGCGAGGTCCGACTGGTCTCAGAACCGCGTCACCACCGACACGCCGACCGACTGAAACTTATCCATATCCATCAGCGCGTCGATCGATTGCTCGAGGCTGATGCGCCCGCCGATCAGGCGCTCGGGCCGCAGCTTGCCGGACTGCGCCATCTCCAGCATCGCGCCGTAGCGGTGAGCCTGCATGCCGTGGCTGCCGAGCAATTCGAGCTCGTTGGCGACGACCCTGCTCATCGGAATCCGCGGCGCGCTCTGGTCGCCCAACAGCAATCCGACCTGAATGTGTTTGCCGCGCTTCCTCAGACTGCTGACCGAATTGAAGCAGGTCGTCGGATGGCCGAGCGCGTCGATCGACACATGCGCGCCGCCTCTCGTCGCCTCGATCACCGCTTCGGCGACGTCGGCGACGGCATTGGCGTTGATCGTCGCGACGGCGCCCAGTTCGCGCGCCAACGCGAGCTTGTCGTCGGAAATGTCGACGCCGATCACATTGGCGCCGACGGCGTTGGCGATCATGACCGCAGAAAGCCCGACGCCGCCGCAGCCGTGAACCGCGACCCACTGCCCCGCGCTCGTCTCGCCCTGGTCGACGACGGCGCGAAAGGATGTCGCGAAACGGCAGCCGAGGCTCGCCGCTGTGTCAAACGCAAGGGTTTCCGGCAGCGCGACGAGATTCAGATCGGCCCGGTGGATCGAGACGAATTCGGCGAACGACCCCCAATGGGTGAAGCCGGGCTGGAACTGGTGGTCGCAAACCTGTTGATGTCCGGCCTGACACTGAGGGCATTCGCCGCAACCGCAGACGAAGGGAACCGTGACGCGATCGCCCGGCTTCCATTTCCGCACGTCCCTGCCGACGGCTTCGACGACGCCGGCCAGTTCATGACCGGGCACGTGGGGCAGCGTGATGTCCTTGTCGTGTCCGACCCAGCCATGCCAGTCGCTGCGACAGACGCCCGTCGCCTCGACGCGCACGACGACCCCATGCGCTTCGGGCGTCGGGTCCGGCACGTTCGTCAGCTTCGGCGGCTGCGAAAACGCTTCATAGAGAACGGCTCTCATCGCGGTTTCCTTCGGCGCGCTGACAATCGCGCCACCCTAATCCCGCCGGAACGCCGCGCCGATCCCCCTCGTCGTTCGAGACGCGCCGCTGACGCGGCGCTCCTCACGATGAGGGGAATCGGGTTCGCGCACTCTTCACCGCCCTCATCCTGAGCCGCCTGCGAGAGCAGGCGAGTCGAAGGACGAGGGCGGCTGCCCACGACGAACGCTCAAAGCGAGCGGCGCGTCACGCCTTCTTGGGCTCGACGTGACCGCCGAAGCCCTTGCGCATCGCCGAGATGATCTTCTCGGCGAAGGAATGCTCCTGGCGCGAGCGGAAACGCGCGTAAAGCGCGGCGGACAGCACCTGGGCCGGCACCGCCTCGTCGACCGCCGCCTGCAACGTCCAGCGACCCTCGCCTGAATCCTCGACATAGCCGGAAAAAGATTCGAGATTCTCTTCGCGCGCCAACGCGATCGAAGTGAGATCGAGCAGCCACGACGAGACGACGCTGCCGCGCCGCCACACTTCGGCGATGTCGGCGACGTCGAGGCTGAAGCGATGGTCGGCGTCGACGGTCGGCGCGTCGGCGTTGCGCAGGATGTCGAAGCCCTCGGCATAGGCCTGCATCAGGCCGTATTCGACGCCGTTGTGCACCATCTTGACGAAGTGGCCGGCGCCGCACGGACCGGCGTAGAGATAGCCTTCCTCGACCCGCGAATCGCGCGCTTCGCGGCCCGGCGTTGGCGGAATCTCGCCGCGGCCGGGCGCCAGCGTCTTGAAGATCGGGTCGAGCCGCTCGAACGTCTCGCGCCGGCCGCCGATCATCATGCAGAAGCCGCGCTCGAGACCCCACACGCCGCCGCTGACGCCGACGTCGACATAATCGATTCCGTCGGCGGCGAGCGACTTGCCGCGCCGCACGTCGTCGCGCCAGAACGAATTGCCGCCGTCGATGACGCAATCGCCGCGCGAGAGCATCGGCCGCAGCAATTCGACGGTCGATTCGGTGGCGGCGCCGGCCGGCAGCATGATCCAGACTGTGCGCGGCGCGGCGAGCGCGCCGACCATCGCCGCAATCGACTCGACCGGCGTCGCGCCATCGGCCGCCAGGGCTTTGCCCGGCGCCGGATCGCGATCATAAACTACGCAGGCATGCCCGGCGCGCGTCAGCCGGCGAACGATATTGGCGCCCATGCGCCCCAGACCGATGACGCCGAGCTGCATGCACCGCCTCCTGATTTTCGCTGACCGAGCGCGTCAGTCCTTGGCGCGCTCCACATAAGCGCCGTCTTCCGTCTGGATGACGACGCGGGTTCCGGCGCTGATATGCGGCGGCACCATGACGCGCGCGCCGTTGGAGAGTTTGGCCGGCTTATATGACGATGATGCGGTCTGGCCCTTCATCGCCGGCTCGGTCTCGACGATTTCCAGCGTCACGCGCGGCGGCAACTGGATGCCGACCGGCGTCTCGTTGAAGATCGACAGGATGACTTTCATCCCCTCCTGCAACCACTGCTTCTGGTCGCCGATCACGTCGGACGGCACCTGGATTTGATCGTAGGTGTCGGCGTTCATGAAATGATAGCCGTCGTTGTCGGAATAGAGAAAGTCGAAGTTCTTGTCCTCGACGAAGGCGCGCTCGACCTGCTCGGTGGTCTTGAAACGATCGGTGACCTTCACCCCGTCGGACAGGCGGCGCATGTCGATCTGGGTCGTCGGCGTGCCCTTGCCGGGGTGGAAGCTTTCGGCCGAAAGGACGACGCAGAGCTGACCGTCCTCCCGCTCGATGATGTTGCCCTTGCGAATCGAGCTGGCGATGACCTTCACGTCTTTAAGTCCTTAAGGCTGGGCGCGGAGGCGCGGAGGCGGCTTTCCCTCCCTCCGGCGCAAATGCGGCGGCACCATACTGATTTTGGCGGCAAAGGCCAGTCGTCAGCGGCGGCGGCGGCGCGAATTTCGGCAGAGGGCGCAAATGGGGGTGGCGGGTCAGATTGAATGGCCGGATTGCGCCCAGTGCGGCTGGTCCCGGCCAATGCGGCGCTGATCAAGAGCGGACATCCTGCCGGCGTGGCAACAGGTAGTGTCTCAGTTTGAAAATAAGGCGGATTGACAAGCGCTCGCGCCATGGCCGCGCCGTGTGATATGCTTAGCCGCAAACATGGAGGCTGAGATGGCATCCGAGTGGATCAAGTGCACGCATCAAGCGGGCGATAAGACGGTGTGGGTGAACTTCGCAAACGCACTCACAATTGTCGATCATAAGTCGGGCACCCGTGTCGCGTTCTTGGGCGGAGAAAAAGATGTCCTTGACGTAAAGGAGACCCCGACGGAAATCCTCAAAAAACTGGGCGAGGTACATGGTGCCCACCGGGCCTAGAGGCGAGAAGCGCCCCGCCGACGTCATCGGCAACGCCGTCAAGGTTATGCGGATCGCACAACCGGCGAAGAAGAGGAATCGCTTAGCGCAGCTCCGTAGCGGACGTCGAGGCGACCGGCCCGCCCGGCAGTCGTTGACGGAGAGCGGACCTTCCGCAAACTTGCGCGTGGTCCGCCAGTGACGTCGCGCCGTGCGCCATGCGATGCGAGACCTTCGAGATTGCCTACCTATTCCACTCGCGCAATCGATTGATGAGGCAGTATCCATCCAAGTCGTCTGAAGCAACCACAAATTCATCCACAGCGGAAGAGAGTCCTTCCACCAATGTCTTCTTGTATCCTTTGTGATGCGGGTCCAATTCGAGCGTCGTCACCACGATAAGGACTTTTCTTGGGCCGCCAACGTTCGCCTGCCAGACATGCGCGGCTCTGGCGAGTGGATGCGAGAAACTCATGCCACTTACTCCCAGATGGGGTGTACATAACAGAACTGTCACAATCCAGGTGTGGCGACTCAATCGCGCAATGCCGCCGTTCCCCTCCGGGCCAATCACTGCTGCTTCGCGCCCGTTCCAGTCGGTCTTGGCCGATGAGGCTGTTCTCAAAGCGGACTCGATGCCAGTGTTGCGCTTTCGGCGACAACAGGGCAGCAGATGATCGCTACGACTGCGGAGGCGCACTTCGCTGCTGGATTTTGCACCGGCGAAGCGACTGAAATCCCCAGCGTGTGATCGCAGTGCAGAAATCTTGAAATACGGACCGCGACGGGCGCGCGTCACTCATCGTCAGCGTTGTGACCGTCCTCAAGTTTCCGTCGCAAGGCATTCACGAAAGCAGCCATGGTCCCGATGTCTTTGAGTGAATGACCCTCCGCGAGACTATTTGCCCACGGAATCCATAGCTGCATTGCCCGATCGAAGGCCGCTCTTCCTTTGTCCGTCAGGACGACGAGCTGCGCTCGGCGGTGATGCGGATTCGTCTGAAACTCAACAAAACCCTCTCTGTGCAGGTCGTTCACAATCCGCTGCACGTTCTGGCGGTTGCTGCCGAGGTCCCGAGCGAGCCATGCAACAGGCTCCGGGCGGTCCGCATAAACGATAGCGCCGAGAACCTGCCAACGCGCGCTGGTTAGTCCGAGGTCGGCCACCAGCCTGTCTCCTCGCATGAGCAGCAGGCTGTTGACGCGGAAAAGGCCGAGAATGACGTCAGTCAGGGCCACCCCGGGTTTCGTCAGGTCCATACTGCTCACAAGGCCCCATAAACCCCTATTGACATGATGATGTCAATTAGGTATGTTCGTTTTCGCCCAATACGACATCATATATCCTAATTGACCACGGCTGTCATGTCCTCTCCCCCTGCACGGCTGTTTCGGGGAACGGGGTGTCATGCATCTGCGGCGCTTAGGGCCTCCGAGCGAAGGGTTAGAACAATGGCCAAAACGATCCATCTCATAGCCGGCGCGGTCGGACTCTTGACGATTGCGACGTTCTGGCTCTCGACAGTTGTCAGCGAACTGTTCGGGTCCCACGCGCTCATTGCGAGCGTGAAGACGACGATACCTTGGGGCTTCCTATTGCTGATTCCGGCGTTGGCGGCGGCCGGCGGCTCCGGATTTTCGTTGGCGAAAGGGGCGAAGACCGGACTTGTCGGGGCCAAGGCCAAACGTATGCCATTCATCGCCGGCAACGGCATTCTGATCCTTATTCCCGCGGCGTTGTTTCTTGCATCTAAGGCAGGGGCCGGCGAGTTCGATGGCTATTTCTATCTGGTGCAAGCGCTCGAACTGATCGCGGGCGCGACGAACATCGCCTTGCTCGGTCTCAACATGCGCGATGGCCTGAAGTTGACAGGGCGGCTTAGGCGGTGGGGAGCTACGATGTCCCGCTGACGGGGCGCGATGTCGTCGCGGACGGCACTGTGGCGTTTCGGTTCGCCAAGCCGGCCGGTTTCACGCATGTCGCTGGCCAGAATGTCTCACTCACGCTGCTCGACTTGTCGGAAGCCGACGCCAAGGGTCGCTCGCGGACCCTAACGCTCGCCGGCGCGCCCGGCGAAAGCGAGCTGATGATCGCAACCCGGATAAGCGGCTCCGCGTTCAAGCGCGCCCTTGACGTTCTGCCAATAGGGGGCATGGCGCGCACGGCGGAACCGAACGGCGATTTCACCCTGCAAGCTGACCCGGCGCGCTCAGCCGTTCTTCTCGCAGGCGGCATTGGTGCCGCCAGCCCGGCGAATAGCTGCCGTAATAGATCGCTGCCGAGGGGTCAAGCATTGCGCAATGTCGGCTATTCCGTGCTTTGCTTTCGATAGGCGGCAGTCCGCTCTCGGCCGGGTGCGAAAATTCAGACTGACCCCCTACCCAAAAGGGGCCACCCTGGCGCGCCTCGGCGAATCCCGTTACCACCGAACCCGCCTTGACCTCCGCCTCGCCCTTCTGGACCCCGTCCCGCCACGCCGACCGGCGGCCGCGCTTGGCGGCGCGAGCCCGTCTCGCCGCCCTTATCCGCAGCCATTTCGCCGCTGAAGGCTTCCTTGAAGTCGAGCCGGCGGCGCTGCAGGCCTCTCCCGGCGCCGAGGCCCACCTGCACACTTTCGCCACGTCGATGATCGGCCCGGACGGCGTCGCCCGCCCCGCCTATCTCCACACCTCCCCGGAATTCGCGATGAAAAAGCTGCTGGCGGCGGGCGAGCGGCGGATTTTTGCGCTGTCGCGGGTGTTCCGCAATCGCGAGCGCGGCGCGCTGCATGCGCCGGAATTCACCATGTTCGAATGGTATCGCGCCGAGGCGCCGCTCGAAGCGCTGATGGCCGACTGCGCCGCGACCCTGCGACTTGCAGCGGAAGCGGCGGGGACGCGGCGCCTGCGCTGGCGCGGCCGCGAGGCTGACCCCTTCGCCCCGCCGGAGCGGTTGACGGTCGGCGACGCGTTCCGCCTCCACGCCGCAATCGACCTCTTCGCCTCGCTGCCCGCCGACGGTCGCGGCGCGCCGGACCGCGACCGCCTTGCTCGCCAGGCGGCCGACGTCGGCGTTCGTGTCAGCGCCGACGATTCGTGGTCGGACGTGTTCAGCCGCATCCTTTCCGATCGCATCGAGCCGCGCCTCGGCCTCGGCCGGCCGACCTTCCTCACCGAGTATCCGGTCTCGCAGGCGGCGCTGGCGAGGGTCTCGGCCCAGGACCCGCGCGTCGCCGAGCGCTTCGAGCTTTACGCCTGCGGCGTCGAGCTCGCCAACGCCTTCGGCGAGCTGACCGACCCGGTCGAGCAGCGCCGCCGCTTCGAAGAGGAGATGGCGGTCAAGCGACGCGTCTACGGCGAAGTCTTCCCGATCGACGAGGATTTCCTTGCCGCGCTGGCGATCATGCCGGCGGCGAGCGGCGCCGCGCTCGGCTTCGATCGGCTCGTCATGCTCGCCTGCGGCGCCGAGCGCATCGACGACGTGCAATGGACGCCGGTGTTCGACCCGGCGGCGGCGCGATGAACGACGCGACGCGCCTGCTGGCCAAAGCGCGACGCGCGCTCAACGAGACTTACGGGTTCGCCGATTTCCGTCCCGGCCAGGAGGAAATCCTCGCCGCCGCGCTCGCCGGCGAGGACGTGCTGGCGGTGATGCCGACCGGCGCGGGCAAGTCGCTGTGCTACCAACTGCCGGCGCTGGCGCGCGGCGGCCTGACGTTGGTCGTCTCGCCGCTGATCGCGCTGATGCGCGACCAGGTCGCCCAGCTCGACGCGCTCGGCATATCCGCCGCGGCCATCAACTCCGCCTCCGAGCCCGACGAGCGCCGCCGCGTCGCCGCGGGCCTGCGCGATCGATCGCTCAGGCTGCTCTATGTCGCGCCCGAGCGACTGCTGCGCGACGACACGCTCGAAACGCTAAGAGGCGCGGTCGATCTCATCGCCATTGACGAGGCCCATTGCGTTTCGCAATGGGGCCACGACTTCCGTCCCGAATATTTGCGCCTGCGCGAGGCCGCCGCGGCGCTGGGCGATCCGCAAATCCTCGCGGTGACCGCGACCGCCGACGCGCCGACGCGCGCCGACATCGCCGCGCGGCTCTTCAGCAAGAAGCCGCGCGTGTTCGTGCGCTCGTTCGACCGGCCCAACATCTTTCTCGCTATGCGTCCCAAGGCCAACGCGACGCGCCAATTGACCGAACGGCTCGACGCGCACCCGGGCGAAAGCGGCATCGTCTATTGCGCTTCGCGCCGACGCACCGACGAGCTGGCGCGCGAATTCTCCGAGCGCGGGCGCCAGGCGCTGCCCTATCACGCCGGCCTCGACAACGTCGTGCGGTCGCGCAACCAGGACATCTTCCTGCAGGAGGACGGCGTCGTCATCTGCGCGACGATCGCCTTCGGCATGGGGATCGACAAGCCCGACGTGCGCTTCGTCCTTCATGCCGACATGCCGTCGTCGATCGAAGCGTACTATCAGGAAATCGGCCGCGCCGGCCGCGACGGCCTGCCGGCCGAAGCGTTCGCGCTTTACGGCGCCGGCGACATCGAGTTGCGCCGCCGCCAGATCGCCGAAGGCGGCGCGCCCGACGACCGCAAGCGGATCGAAACCGCCAAGCTCGACGCCCTGGTCGCGTTGTGCGAGACGGCGCGCTGCCGCCGGCAGACGCTGCTCGCCTCATTCGGCGAGGATTCCGCGCCGTGCGGCCATTGCGACGTCTGCCAGGGCGCGGTGCGGCTGATCGACGGCACGCTCGAGGCGCGCAAGGCGCTCTCGGCCGTGCTGCGCACGTCGGGGCGGTTCTTCTTCGGCCATCTCGCCAACATCCTGTCGGGCAAGAGGAGCGAGGCGATCGAGCGCCACGGCCACGACCAGCTCAAGACCTTCGGCGTCGGCGCCGACCGCGCGCCGGCCGAATGGCGCGGCGTGCTGCGGCAATTGCTGTCGGCGCGGCTGATCGAGCACGACGGCGCCGACCGCGATCGCCTCGTCGTCACCGAGGACGGGCGCAAGGTGCTGAAGGGCGAAGCGCCGTTCGCGCTGCGCGAGGACGTCGTCGCCAAGAAGGCGCGACGCGACAAGCGCGCGACGGCCTTCGCGACGCCCGGCGACGCCGACGCCGAGCTGCTTGCGGCGCTCAAGGCGTTGCGCGGCGCGCTCGCCAAGGCGCAGAAGCAGCCGGCCTATGTCGTCTTCCCCGACCGCAGCCTGATCGAGATGGCGGCGGCGAAACCCAGTAGCCTCGACGAGCTCGGACGCGTCCACGGCGTTGGCGCGGCGAAGCTGGCGCGCTATGGCTCCGCCTTCCTCGCCGTAATCCGCGAGCGCGCCGATGCCTGAGCTGCCCGAAGTCGAAACCGTGCGCCGCGGCCTCGCGCCAACGATGGTCGGCGCGCGCTTCGCAGCAGTCGAGACGCGGCGCGGCGACCTACGCGCGCCGTTCCCGCCGCGCTTCGCCGAGCGGCTGAAGGGGCGGCGCGTGCTGTCGCTGAACCGGCGCGCCAAATATCTGCTGGCCGCGCTCGACAGCGGCGAGACTCTGGTCATGCATCTCGGCATGTCGGGTTCGTTCCGCATCGAGCGCGGCGAAAAGGTCGTCGTTCCCCCCTTCCACAACGAACGACCGAAGCTCGCCGCCCATGACCATGTCATCTTCCATCTCGATAGCGGCGCGCGCGTCGTCTTCAACGACCCGCGCCGCTTTGGCTCCATGGACCTGGTCAAGAGCGAAGGGATCGACGAGCGGCCGCCCTTCGCCGAGATCGGCGTCGAGCCGCTGTCGGCGGAATTCGACGCCGCCAAGCTCGCCGCGCTGTTCGCCGGCGCGCGGTCGCCGATCAAGACTGCGCTGCTCGACCAGAAGCGCATCGCGGGACTCGGCAACATCTACGTCTGCGAGGCGCTGCACCGCGCCCGCATCAAGCCGACCCGCCCCGCTTCCTTGCTCGCCGACGCCAAGGGCAAGCCGACCGCGGCCGCGCGGGCGCTGGCGCCGGCGATCCGCGCGGTGCTAAAGGAAGCCGTCGAAGCCGGCGGCTCGACGCTGCGCGATCACCGCCAGCCCGATGGCGAGCTCGGCTATTTCCAGCATTCGTTCGCCGTCTACGACCGCGAAGGCGCCGCCTGCCCGCGCCGCGGCTGCCATGGGACGATCGCGCGCATCGTGCAAGGCGGGCGGTCGACGTTCTATTGTCCGGTGTGTCAGAAGTAGGCGCGTCGGCCCGTCCGCCAGCGCGCTGACGCAAATGCTCGTGGAATGCTTGGCGGCGATTGTGCGCGCGGACGACGATGTTTCGCTCCGTCATCGCGAGCGACAGCGACGCGATCCAGACTAAGCGACAGCCGCAATCCAAAGTCTGGATTGCTTCGCTTCGCTAAAAAGAAACAGTCGGCTATGTATTTGATCCGACGACTTTCTTTTGGGTGTCTTAAGCTGCCTTTGCGATCGGTTTGAGGGCCGCCTCGTAGCCGAGTTTTTTGATTTGGCGGACCAGTCGCTCGACCTTGGCTTCGGGTTTTCGCTTGTCGAAATAGGCGACGCCGA
>JBEKVR010000097.1:0-18139 GCA_049513815.1 Roseiarcus sp.
AGGCGGTCATCGTCGATCTGTCGCCGCGCCTCGAAGCCTCCGCCAAGCGTCTGGCCGAACTGACGCCGAAGTCGAAAGAGCCTGCTGTCACCGATTCGGCGAGCCCCGAGCTCGCCGCCGAGAAGCTGAAGCACGACGCGCTCGACGCCGACCTGCGCTCGGCGCGGGCGATGCTGTTGCAGATCGACGATATCGACACGCGCATCAGCGCACAGCGGCGCGACCTGTTCGCCCGCGAGACTTTTGCGCGATCGGCGAGCGTGCTGAGCCCGCTGCTGTGGATCGACCTGGCGCGCGAAGCGCCGAACGACGCGAGCGCGCTGGCGGCGCGGTTCGGCGATTGGCTCGGCGGCCTCTCCGCCCGCCTCACTCTATCGCAGACGCTCGGCTTCCTTGCGGCGATGCTGGCGATCGTCGCCCTTGCGGCGCCGCTCAACTGGATCACCCGTCGCGTCATCGCCCGCGATCCCAACGCCGGCGAGCCCGACCGCTTCCGCCGCGCGCTCGGCGCCGCCTGGTCGGCGACAGTGCTCGCCGCCGCGCCGCTGGCTGCGCTCGGCGCCTTTGCCTATGCGCTTGACGTCTTCGACATTTCCGATCCGCGCGCGCAGGGCGCGCTCGACGCCGTCCTCGACGGGCTGCGGCTGCTGGCGATCGCCAACGCGATTGCGCACGGGCTGCTGGCGCCTGGTCGCGCCAACTGGCGGCTCGTCAACCTGAGCGACCACTCCGCCGCGCTGATCGAGCGGCTGTGGCTCGGCGTCGCGGCGATCCTCGCCGTCGAACGGCTGCTGGAGCCGGCGGTCGACGCGCTGGGCTCGCTCAATATCGCCGTCGCCGGCCGCGCGGTCGGCGCGACGCTCGCCGCGCTGTTCCTCGCCGCGACGCTGAGGCGGCTGGCCGCCGGGGCGGGCGACACCGCGCGCCCGGCCTGGGCGGCGGCGCGCGCCGCTTTCGCCTGGGCGCTGGCGGCGCTGACCATCGGCGCGACGCTGACCGGCTACGTCGCCTTCGCCACCTATGTGGTCCAGCAGACGATGGAGCTGGCGATGATCGTCGCCACGCTCTTCATCGTCGACGCCGTGCTGCAAGAGGGCGCCGACGCTCTGCTGAAGCCGAGCGCGCCGATCGGCCGAGGCCTCACGGCGGCGATCGGGCTCAAGCGCGACGCGCTCGATCAGATCATCGTGCTGGTCCAGGGCTTCGCCCGGCTGACCATCCTCGTCGGCGGGACGATGATCGTGCTCGGCCGCTGGAGCGTGTCGCAGGATTTCGCCTCGTCCCTGCGCGCCGCCTATTTCGGCGTCAAGGTCGGCGGCGTGACGTTGTCGGTGTCGTCGCTGCTCGTCGCCGGCGCGGCTTTGGCGTTCGGCATGGCGACGACCCGCGCGCTGCAGAATTGGCTGTCGTCGCGCTACTTGCCGCGCACCCGGCTCGACGCCGGCGTCAGCAACTCGATCCGCACCATCGTCGGCTACCTCGGCGTGCTCGCCGCCTTGGCGATCAGCGGCGCTCAGCTCGGCCTCGACTTCCAGAAGCTGGCGATCGTCGCCGGCGCGCTGTCGGTCGGCATCGGCTTCGGCCTGCAGTCGATCGCCAACAATTTCGTCTCCGGCCTGATTCTGTTGTGGGAGCGCGGCATCAGGGTCGGCGACTGGATCGTGGTCGGCGCCGATCAGGGCTTCGTCAGACGCATCAACGCGCGCGCCACCGAGATCGAGACCTTCGACCGCGGCACGTTGATCGTGCCGAACGCGACGCTGGTCGGCGGCCCGGTGAAGAACTGGATGCACGCCGACCGCACCGGCCGCATCGTCGTGGCGGTCAATGTCGCTTACGAGACCGACGTCGAGACGGCGCGCGAGATCCTCATCGCCGCCGCCAAGGGGCAGGATTCGGTGCTGGCGATCCCGGCCCCGCTGGTGCTATTCAGCCAATTCGGCGACTGGGCGCTGAAATTCGAGCTCGTCTGCTACGTCGACGACGTCGTGATGGCGGAAAGGGTGCGCAGCGAGATGAATTTCGACATCCTGCGCCGCATGCGCGAGGCGGGCCTGCGCATCCCCTACCCCAAGTAATCCGCCGCGCCGACCGCCGGCGCTCCAACCGATTGCCCGCGCGTGAACGCCCTTTCCTCCATCGCCGCTCTGCTCCTTTCCGTGCTGCTGCTGCTCGGCGGAAACGCGATGATCGGCGTGTTGACGCCGCTGAGAGCGAGTTTGATCGGCTTCTCCGACCTGAAGATCGGCCTCTTGGGCTCCGTCTATTTCGCCGGGATGCTCGCCGGCACGCTGGCGGCGCCCGCGATCGTCCGCCGCGTCGGCCATATCCGCGCCTTTTCGGTTTTTGTCGCCGTGGCGATCGTCGCCGTGATCCTGATGCCGGGATGGGAGCGGCCGGCGCCGTGGATGCTCTGCCGCGGCGCGCTCGGCTTCGTCTTCGCCGGCGTCTATGCGGTGATCGAATCGTGGATCAACGCCAAGGCCGACAACGCCAGCCGCGGCGCGCTTTACGGCGTCTACCAGATCGTCACTTTCGCCGCCTCGGCTGGCGGGCAGCTCGCGCTGAGCGCGTTTGCGCCGGATTCGTTCCTGCCTTTCAGCGTCGCCGGCGCCTTGCTGGCGTTGGGAATCGTGCCGTTGGCGATGACCAGCGTCGACCCGCCCGTCGCGCCGAAGTCGATTCGCCTCAGATTGCCGTGGCTGATCCGGCTCGCGCCGGTCTCGGCGCTGGGATCGCTGATCGCCGGAATCGCCAACGGCGCCCTGTTCGCGCTCGGGCCGGTCTACGCGTTGCAGATCGGCGTCGAACCTTCGGCGGTGCCGTTGTTCACCGCGGCGATCGTCGCCGGCTCGGCGCTCGGCGTCTACCCGGCCGGGCGGATTTCCGATCAGATGGACCGGCGCGCGGTGATGGTCGCAACGATGACCGCCAGCGTAATGGTCGAGATTGCGCTGGCGTCGATTCGTTTCTCCGGCGCGCCGCTGATCATGATGGGCTTCCTGGTCGGGCTGACGACCTACACGCTCTATACGCTCGCCATCTCGCACGCCAATGACCGCGCCAAATTGCACGACATGGTGGCGGTCTCGGCCGGCGTGCTGTTCATCTACTGCGTCGGCGCGATCATCTCGCCGTCGCTCGCTTCGCTGCTGATGCGCCAGTTTGGGCCGTCGGCGCTGTTCGTCCAGGCGGCGCTGGTCCACGCGATCATGGCCGCGTTCGCGCTGTGGCGGCTGCTGGCGGATCCGAACACGCCGCGCGCGCCCGCGGCGGCTACTCCTTGACGATCGAGATGTCGGGGGCGGCGGGGTTCTTCATCCCAACCACGTGGTAGCCGGCGTCGACGTGGAGGATCTCGCCGGTGACGCCGCGCGACATCGGCGACAGTAGATAGACCGCGGTGTCGCCGACTTCTTCGGTCGTCACGCTGCGACGCAGCGGCGCATTGAGCTCGTTCCAGCGCAGAATGTAGCGGAAGTCGCCGATCCCCGAGGCGGCGAGCGTCTTGATCGGCCCAGCCGAAATCGCATTGACGCGAATCGCCTTCTCGCCGAGGTCGGCGGCGAGATAGCGCACGCTCGCCTCCAGCGCCGCCTTGGCGACGCCCATGACGTTGTAGTGCGGCATCCATTTCTCGGCGCCGTAATAGGTCAGCGTCAGCAGCGAGCCGCCGTTGGTCATCAGCTTCTCCGCCCGCTGCGCCAGCGCCGTGAACGAGTAGCAGGAGATCGCCAGCGACTTATTGAAATTAGCTTCTGTGGTGTCGACGTAGCGGCCGGTCAACTCGTCCTTGTCGGCGAAGGCGATGCAATGGACGATGAAGTCGAGCCCGCCCCACAGCCGAGTCGCTTCGGCGAAGACCGCGTCGATCGTCGCGCCGTCGGTGACGTCGCAGTGGCCGAGCACCGGCGCGCCGAGTTCCTGGGCAAGCGGGCGGACCCGCTTCTCCAGCGCTTCGCCCTGGTAGGTGAATGCGATCTCGGCCCCGGCGGCGTGGACCGCCTTGGCGATCCCCCAGGCGATCGAGCGGTTATTGGCGACGCCGAAGACGATCCCCCTTAACCCGCGCATGACGCCCTCGCCCGAACTGGCCTGGCCATGCTGCTTCGTCATCGACACCTCGCCTATCCCCTCGTTTGCCGCCTCGTTTTTGGGCGCCGCGGCGCACTCCCCATAGCGTCGGCGGCGGCGGGAGGGAAGAGGCGCGGGTCACCTGCTCTCGTCACAAAATATGTGAAATCGCACACATTGACCCTTGGAAGCGACTGGCCTTCGGCATAGGATTGTTAATCTTAACCGAAGATTACGGTCCAAACTGGTGTCCTCGGTTCGCGAATGGTTTGACGACGCGGGCGCCTTGCGGCGATTTGGTCTCGCCCTCGTGCGCGACGATCGTTTCGTCTTCGACGACGTCGCCGCCAGTGCGCTGATCGAAAAGCTGTTCCGGCAGGCCTCGCTGACTCTCGTCGATTGTCCCGGTGGGGACCGCCGCGCGGCGCGCGTGCGCGCCTTCGCTCAATTCGTTCGCCTCTATCGCCGCCATGCGCGACGGCTCGCCGTCGACGAGGACGGCGGCTGGAACGAAACGCCGTCGAGCAATCGCGGCTGCGGCTCGGCGGCGGTCGGTGTGCGCGGCCTGCCGCTCGAATTGCGCGAGGCGCTGCTGCTGGTGGTGCTCGCCGGCTTCACGCATCGCGAAGCCGCCGAGGCGCTCGACCTGCCGCTCGCCGTCGTGATCGACCGGCTGGTGCGCGCGCGGACACGGCTCGCCGCCCACATGGCCGCCTCGCGCGAGGCCGCTGCCGCGTGGCCGCAAAGCGCTCATCTCAGAATCGTCAAATGACGGGCCGCGCCGACCCCGCCGAAACCCTCGCCTATGTCGACGATTGCCTCGATCTGGAGGCGCGCAGCGACTTCGAAGCGCGGCTGAAGGTCGACCCCGAGTTGCGCCGCGAGGTCGCGCAATGGGAATCGCAGAACCGCGCCATCCGCGCCGCTTTCGGCGCGCCGCCGCGCAGCGCGCTCGATCTCGGCGGCGCCTCGAATGAGAACGCCGTGCGACGCGCCGGCGAAACGGCGCGATCCGTCGACGGCGCCGCGCGACCATTCGGCCAGGCGCGAAAACATCGGGCGGCGGCGCCGATCGCCAAGTCGCGCCCCGCCGGTCTTGGACCGACCGCCCGTCGCGTCGTCGGCGCCATCGCGCTCGCGGCGGCGATTGTCTGGGTCGGCCTGCCTGCCCTCGAGCCGCGGCCCCCGGCCGCGCTGCTCGCCGCCGGCGCGTCGGCCGCTCGCGCGCTCGCCGACCTGCCGGTCGAATTCGTCGCCGGCGATCCGGCGGCGCTCGCCCAGCGCCTCGGCCCGCGCCTGGCTCTGACGCCGCCGCTGGCGCCGGGCCTGCAACTGGTCGGCGCCCGCCTCGCGCCCGGTTCGCAAGCGACGGCGACGCTTTACCTCTACGAAAATTCGCACGGCGCACGCGTCGCGCTGATGGTCGAACCGCTTGACGAGATCGGCGCGGCGCCGGCGCGGCGTGCAGAAATCGACGGCCTCAGCGTCGCCGCCTGGACCGGCGCGGGTTATGGCTTCGTCGCCGCCAGCGCCGAGGACGCCGACGTCGCGGCGCTGGTCGCCGCCGCCGGCGCCGACGACGAATTCCTCGCCGACGCCGGCGCTCAGCGCCGGTAGCGCGCTTCCAGCAACGCAAACACGGCGCGCGCCGCCTGCACGTCGCCGCCCTGCGGCGCGTGGGCGCGCGGCTTTGGGTTCCAGGCGTAGATGTCGAAATGCGCCCAGGCCTTGGCCGCGACGACGAAGCGCGCGAGGAACAGGGCCGCCGAGACCGAGCCGGCGAAGCCGCCGCTGCCGGAATTGTCGAGATCGGCGATCTGGCTCTCCAGCATTGACTCGTAGGGCCGCCACAACGGCATGCGCCACAGCGGATCGGCGACGCGCGCCGCGGCCGACGCGATCTCCGCCGCGAGCGTTTCGTCGTCGGTGTAATAGGGCGGCAGATCGGGGCCGAGCGCGACCCGCGCCGCGCCGGTCAGCGTCGCGAAGTCGAACACCAAGTCCGGCGCCTCCTCGTCGGCGAGCGCCAGCGCGTCGGCGAGAATGAGCCGCCCCTCGGCGTCGGTGTTGCCGATTTCGACGCTGAGGCCCTTGCGGCTGCGCAGGACGTCGCCGGGTCGCATCGACGCGGCCGAGATCGCGTTCTCGACGATCGGAACCAGCACGCGTAAGCGCACGTCGAGCTTCGTCTCCATGACGAGCCGCGCCAGCGCCAGCGCTGCGGCCGCGCCGCCCATGTCCTTCTTCATCAGCAACATGCCGCTCGACGGCTTGACGTCGAGGCCGCCGCTGTCGAAGGCGACGCCCTTGCCGACCAGCGTCACTTTCGGCGCGTCCTCGCGCCCCCAGCGAAGATCGACGAGGCGCGGCGCCTCGGCGGCGGCTTGGCCGACGGCGTGGATCAGCGGCAGATTGCGTTCGAGGAGTTCGTCGCCGCGCGTCGCCGCGAAC
Organism: Roseiarcus sp.; assembly: GCA_049513815.1. Lineage (GTDB taxonomy): Bacteria > Pseudomonadota > Alphaproteobacteria > Rhizobiales > Beijerinckiaceae > Roseiarcus. The sequence goes on from JBEKVR010000097.1 coordinate 6,526, forward strand.
GCCGCGCCGAATTCTTCGGCGAGCTTTTTCGCCTCGCGTTCGAGCGCCGCCGGACCGAGGTCGTTGGCGGGCGTGTTGACGAGGTCGCGGCCGAACGCGACGGCGCGGCCGATCGCCTCGAGCCGCGCCGCGTCGACTCCATCCGGCGCGACGAGCTGCGGCCGTTCGACCGGATCGGCGCGGTAGCGATCGAAGCGATAGAGGCCGAGCAGGAACGCCAGCGCCGCCAGCTCCGGATCATGCGGCGCGTTGGCGAAGCGATAGGCGCCGGCCGGCAAAGTCGTCGCGAGGCGGCCGGCGGCGAACGGATCGCGCCCCTTGGCGTCCTTGTCGGCGAGGGCGAACAGCGCGCCGGCGAGGCCGCCGTCGACACCCGGCAGCAATTGCAGCCGCCCGGGCTTCGGCTCGAAGCCGCAGGCGGCGGCGTAGCGGGTCGCCGCCGGGCCGATCGCCGTCTGGATCGCCGGCCAACTTTCGCTGGTGACGAACCAGACCGGAACGGCGTTCGAATCGGGCGGGGCGAATTGAAGCGGCAAAGGGAGCGGACCTTGGTTGGCAGGGACGGCGGCGGCGATCATAGCGGCGTCGGGACGGCGCGCCGAGTCCTGGCGTGAAGTCGTTAACCATCCGTTAGCGTTAACGATTTATTGCTGACGAGGCCGCCAGCGATGGGCTTCCCATGTCATTCCGCAGCGAATTCGCGTTTTCTTCCGGCCGCCTTGGCGCGGTCGCGCTCGCCGCCGTGTTAATCGGCGCCGCGCCGCTCGCCGGTTGCCAAGGTCTCAGCGAGATGAGCGGCTCGATCGCCTCGACCCAGCAGCCGTTGCCGACCGACGAAGCGCGATTGCGCGCCTACGCCGACGATTGGGGCAAGCGCTACGACGGCAATCCCGGCGAGAAGGTCGCCTCGATCAATTACGCGCGGGCGCTCCGGGCGCTGACCCGCTACAGCGAAGCGGCGGCGGTGATGGAGGCGGCGGCGGTCAAGGCGCCGCATGATTTCGAAGTGCTCGGCGCCTACGGCAAGGCGCTCGCCGACGTCGGCCAGCTCGAACAGGCCAAGGAAGTGCTGGCGCGCTCCTATACGCCGGAGCGGCCCGACTGGACGATCATGTCGGTGCAGGGCGCGGTCGCCGACCGGCTCGGCGATCACGAAGGCGCGCAGACCTTCTATCGCGGCGCGCTGAAGATCGCGCCCGGCGAACCGTCGGTGCTCTCCAACCTCGGCCTCTCCTACGCGCTGACCAAGCAATTGCCCGAGGCCGAGGCGGCGTTGCGCGAAGCGAGCGCCAGCCCGCGCGCCGACGCGCGCGTGCGGCAGAATCTCGCGCTCGTGCTGGCGCTCGAAGGCAAATTCGCCGAGGCCGAGCAGATCAGCCGGCAGGACATGACGGCCCAGGCGGCGAGCGCCAATGTCGCCGCGATCAAGCAGATGATCGCCCAGAACGACTCCTGGCGCGATCTGCAGACCGTCGCGAAGGGGAAGCGCGCCAAGCTCGCCTCTCCCGTCGCGCCCAAGCCGGCGGCGACTCCCGCGGCGGCGGCGCCCGGCGCGCCGCTTGCGCTGAGCCTTCCGCCCGGCTAGCTCGGGCGGGCGGCGCCGCCGGCCCCGCCCTTGACCGGCCTGACCTTTGACCCTTTCCCTTCTCGCTCTGCTTGCGGCGGCAGGCTTCGTCTCCGGCTTCGTCGACGCGATCGCCGGCGGCGGCGGCCTCATCACCCTGCCGGCGCTGGCGCTGGCCGGCCTCGATCCCGTCGCGGCGGTGGCGACCAACAAGCTCGGCTCGGCGTTCGGCTCCGGCTCGTCGACGCTCGCCTTCGCCCGCGCCGGCAAGATCGACGCGCCGACCATGGCCGCCCCCGCCTTCGCCGCGCTGGTCGGCTCGGCGTTCGGCGCGCTCGCCCTGCCCTACGCGCCGCGCCAGGCGCTCGCCGACGCGCTGCCGTTCGTGCTGATCGCCGTCGCGCTCTATTTCGCCTTCGCGCCGCCGCTCGACGAATCCCTGCGCCGCGCCCGCATCGGTCCGCGCCTCTACGCGCTGACGCTGGCGCCGGCGATCGGCTTCTATGACGGCGTGTTCGGCCCCGGGGCCGGCTCGTTCTATATGATCGCGCTGCTGACGCTCGCCGGCTGCGGTCTGATCACAGCGATGGCGGGCGCGCGCCTCGCCAATTTCGGCTCCAACCTCGGCTCGCTGGCGATCTACGCCTTCGGCGGCCATATCGTCGTCGCCGCCGGCCTGGCGGTGGGGCTCGGCGCCTTCCTCGGCGCGCGGCTCGGCGCCGGCTCGGCGCTGAAGGCCGGTGCGCGGCTGGTCCGGCCGCTGATCGTCGTCGTCAGCGTCGCGCTGGCGCTGAAGCTCGCCAGCGCGCCGGGGACGCCGCTTCGCGAGTGGCTGAGCGCGCTCTTGGCCGGTTGACGGCGCGCTCGACCTCCGCTTATAAGCGCGGCGAAAGCGGCTGGGCGTCGACCCGGCCGCGATTGCATTTCAGGCGGCGGCGCGCGGTTCTCGAGCGAGCCCAGCCGCAGCGAAGGAACCAGGTTCATGGCGAACACCAAGTCGGCGCAGAAGGCCGTCCGCAAGATCGCCCGCCGCACGGCGGTCAACAAGTCGCGCCGCAGCCAGATGCGCACCTCCGTGCGCAAGGTCGAAGAGGCGCTCGAGGCCAAGGACGCCGCCGCCGCCGCCGAGGCTTTTCGCGCCGCCGAGCCGCTGCTCGCCCGCTCCGGCCAGAAGGGCATCGTCCATAAGAACGCCGCCTCGCGCAAGATTTCGCGCCTCGCCAAGCGCGTCAAAGCGCTCGCCGTCTGATCGCGCCCGCGGCGCCTGAGCCGCCGCTTCGTCTGGGGCCGACGATGGCTGATGAGCCGCTCGACCAACCGCCCGACCGACTCTGCATCGACCCCGCGAGCCCGTTCTACAACGAGGCCGCGCTCGCGCGCGGCGTCGGCGTGCGCTTCAAGGGCCGCGAGCGCGACGACGTCGAGGAATATTGCGTCAGCGAGGGCTGGATCCGCGCCCCGGTCGGCAAGACGCGCGACCGCAAGGGCAACCTGCTGACGATCCGCCTCACCGGCCCGGTCGAGCCCTATTACCTGACGCCGTCGACCGGCGAGTAGTCGCCGTTCCGAGGACTTCCAGCCGCCGTCATGCCCGGCCTTGTGCCGGGCATCCACGCGGCGAAGCTGCGCCTCTGCATCCGGAAAGAGCAGAGCATGGGCGGTTCTTCTGTCAGCGAAGCGGCGGCGGAACGGCGTGGATGGCCGGCACGAGGCCGGCCATGACGGGGGTAGAATTTTCCGGCCATGAGCGCCCAGAATCGTTCGCTCGCTGCTGACAGAATCTGACGCGCCGGACCGCTAGGTCTCCTTGACGCCAACCCAAGGAGCCCAGCCATGGCCGATCTCAACTTCATCCTGCTTTACGTCGAAGACGTCGCGGCGAGCGAAGCCTTCTACGCCAAAGTCTTCGGCCGCCCGGCGGTCGAGTCGTCGCCGACCTTTGCCATGATCCCCGCCGCGCCGGGCGTCATGCTCGGCCTGTGGCGGCGCGACGGCGTCGCCCCGCCGGCGGGCGCGCCAGGGGGCGGCGAGATCGCGATCATGGCCGAAAGCGAAGCGGACGTCGCCGTGACGATCGCCCGTTGGCAGGCGTTCGGCGCGCGCATCGCGCAGCCGCCGATGCAGATGGATTTCGGCTTCACCGCCGTCGCGCTCGACCCTGACGGCCACCGGCTGAGGGTGTTTGTCCCGGTCGAGCGCCAGGTCCGCGAGCGCCAGTCTGAGCTCGAGTCCTCGACTCTGTGACGCCTCATTGCGCGGGCCGACAAGTTTGGGACGCGGGCGCGTGAAATCAGGCCGTTAGGCGCCAGTTTCTGTCCCTTTTTGCGGGGAGCGGCGGCGGCGCCCGACCTCGGTGGCGAACGGCTGCGCGTCTTCGCGCCGGGATGATAGAGGTCGCAAAGCGCCCCCTGCCTGATCCGTGCTCGGCGTCAATGTCCCGCCCGCTTTGCGGGTTGCTCCCCCGGATCAAAGTCCGGGGTCGCAAACATTGACCCCTCCGCGCGGCTCAGGCTGTCGGCCTCCATGATCGTTGCTGCGCGATCCGGCCCTGCGGCCGGCTTCGCGCAGCAACGATCATGGAAGCATATCGCCACATCGGAACGGCGCAGTCACCGCGAAGCGGGCGAAGCGAAGCAGCCGCGAACCAGCTTGAAGGCCGCGGGCCGGCGTGGCTACAAGCCTAGAGCGTCGTGTTCGCGGTCGCATCACTTACCCTTCTGCGTTCTCTTGCGTTCCTCCGCCACTTTCGCCCGTCTTTGTTTGCGATTGAGGGTGCCAAAATCGGCTCTGCCGTGCTGTTGCGAGCTTTCCGGAAATTCGTCGCTCTGAATGGCATATTCGGTGTATTGCCTTGGTTGGACAATATTGAAGAGCCTCTTTTTTTCTTCAAGTCGCTTCGACAGGGCCGGACTCCACTCTGGCATGGGAACAACAATCAAGTCTTCTGACGAGCCAGCCTTGCTATCCTCGCTCGGAGGTTCAGTGGCGATCCCCACAACAACCTTGAGCCTTGGGTGTTTTTGTAGAAATGCGAGTGCATACGTTTCCAGCATGGCTCGTCGAACTGAACAATACTGTTCATACCCGCCGGCCAATTCAAAACCTGGCGGCGCTAAGGTCATCAAGAAATAGCCAGTTCCTTGATCCTCGCCCTCCGGTTCAGGCAAGAATGCTCGTGTAAATCGGTCTGTTGTTTTTGCTTTCTCAAACGCGTCCAGCATCGAAGCGCCTAGAATACGGCGGATATGGCGCGGAACAATCGCCATATGACGCACGCCTTCCTGAATTTCGGACAAAACAAAGGGCCGTCCATCAGGAAGTATGGTAGTGCCATTCAGTATGTTCGTCGTAAACGCTTCGATCAGGTGATCCCAGACATAGGACATCTGATCTTCTTTCTTCTTTGCTAAGTATTTCTTGTTCCGAACGAGGTCCGCATAGAATCCAGTTTGCAGACCGATCGAGTCTTTTGGACCAAGGCTCGACCCATCTGGCATTGTGAAGTCGTGTTCTCCACGCCCGTTTATGTGGGTCATATAGTAAGCGACGAGATCTTCCTCACCGCCAGCCACAATCAACTTTCCCGATCTTACAAGAGCCTCCTTCTTGGTCAGATAGGCGGTGAAGTCTGTGATCGTATCGAGTTCCCGCAGAGCGATGTCCAACGATGCATCGTCGAGCACGTGGACGAACGAGCCTGACGGATTGACATCACCAATTCCAAACGGAACGACGTCATCTGGCTTCCAGTGCTCGTCACCATGAATGGCAGGAGCAATCATCAGACTCCCAATTCCTTCTCCGAAGAAGTCTTTGCAAGCGTCTCCCGCTCCGAGAGCAACAACGATTCCATGGACCTTTCGTCGATCGGGCGGCGGAATGGGGAGGGGCAACCGTTGGGTACATTTCCGATCGAGAAAGACTCGATCTGGAAAGCGCGTAACCCACCGTTCTGCGCCACGAATTTGATCAGCTGAATTTGCGATCGCTCGTTTGTACCATCGCCTCCATGCCAGCGGATCGTCGCTCCTCCCCGGCCAAGCGATCGTTTTGTCGCTGAATATTAGAACGTGATCGCCGCAAACCACCAAGAGATCGCAAAGTTCTTTTCCGTCCCCTTTGCCACCATTCTTCTTATCTATAAATACATTTGGGTATGACCACAGGTTAAGAAAACTCTTCTCACACAATCTCGCAAGATATCTTTCCGAATCAGTGCCTCCAACACTACGAACAATTGCTGGCCTTGCCGGCCCATAAACAGTCTTTCTTGGATCGTTTGGCCGCCCATTGGAGCTTGGCAAGGCTTGTTGCCCCCTCAGTGCTAACCGTCACCGCCCGCTTAGTGATCCGCGCCCCGTCCGTCGGTATCGCGCCTGCGCCCTGCTCCCCTTCTCTACCTCCGTCCGAACAGCCGCTCGATGTCGGCGAGCTTCAGCTCGACGTAGGTCGGGCGGCCGTGGTTGCACTGGCCGGCGCCGGGCGTCGCTTCCATCTCGCGCAGCAGCGCGTTCATCTCTTCCGGCTTGAGCGGACGGCCGGCGCGCACCGAGTGATGGCAGGCGATCGTCGCCAGCCGGTGGTCGAGCTTGCGCTCCAGCGTTTGCGCGCCGTCCTCGGCGGCGAGGTCTTCGGCGAGGTCGCGCACCAGCGCGGCCATGTCGGCGCCGTCGAGCAGCGCCGGCGCTTCGCGCAGCAGCGCCGCGCCGGGACCGAACGGCTCGACGACGAGACCGAGCGCCTCGAGCTCGGCCGCCTTGTCGGCGAGCGCCGCCGCGGCGCGCGGTTCGAGGTCGACGACCAGGGGACTCAGCAGGATCTGCCGCGCGACGCCGTTCTGCTCGCGTTGACGCTTGAGCTTCTCGTAGACGATGCGCTCGTGGGCGGCGTGCTGGTCGACGATGACGACGCCGTCGCGCGTTTGCGAAACGATGAACGCGTCGTGCACCTGCGCGCGCGCAGCGCCGAGCGGCGCGGCGAGGTCGGCGGCCGACGGCGCCGCGGAGGCGCGCGCGTCGGCCGACGGCGCGAATTCGGCGAAGGCGGCCTGCGCCGGTTCGGCGAAGCGGCTTGCGCCCGCCCACGGCGCGGCGGGGGAAGCGCGCCAGTCCCAGTTCGCCGGCGGCGGCGCGCGATAATCCGGCGCGCGCATCGCCGCCAGCGTGTCGACGCCGCCGCTGGCGCTGGCGCGATGCCCCGCCGCCGTGAAGGCCTGGCGCACCGCGCCGATCAGCAGCGCGCGAATGAGGCCGCTGTCGCGGAAGCGCACTTCGGCCTTGGCGGGATGGACGTTGACGTCGACCTCGCGCGGCGCGCAATCGACAAACAGGACCGCGACGGCGTGGCGATCGCGCGGGATGAAGTCGAGCGCGGCGGCGCGCAACGCGCCCGACAGCAGCCGGTCGCGCGCCGCACGGCCGTTGACGAAGAAATATTGCGACAGCGCGTTCGGCTTGTTGAAGGTCGGCAGACCTACCCAGCCGAAAATGCGGACGCCTTCGCGTAACGCTTCGACCCTCAGCGCATCGGCGACGAACGCGTCGCCGAGCGCCTGACGCAGCCGCTCCCGCTCGCCCGCTTCGCCGGCCGGGCAGGCCGGCCAGTCGAACGCGCCGCCGAGGTCGCTGGCGAAGGAGAAGCGCACGCCGGGGCTGGCGAGCGCGAGGCGGCGCACGACGTCGGCGCAGGCCTGCGCCTCCGTGCGGTCCGACTTGAGGAACTTCAACCGCGCCGGCGTCGCGGCGAACAGGTCGCGCGCTTCGACGCGCGTGCCGGCGGGATGGGATATGGGCCGCAGCGCGCTCTTCGCGCCGTCCTCGACCGATAGCGCGAACGCCGCGTCGGCGCCGTGGGCGCGGCTGCGGATTTCGAGCCGCGACACCGAGGCGATCGACGGCAGCGCTTCGCCGCGGAAGCCGAGCGTGGCAATGGCGGTGAGGTCGCCGTCGGGAATCTTCGAGGTCGCGTGGCGCTCGACCGACAGCGCGAGATCGTCGGCGTCCATGCCGGCGCCATCGTCGGCGACGCGGATCAACGCGCGCCCGCCCGCTTCGATCGCGACGTCGACGCGCCGCGCGCCGGCGTCGAGCGCGTTCTCGATCAGCTCTTTGACCGCCGCAGCCGGCCGCTCGACGACTTCGCCAGCGGCGATGCGGTCGACGAGCAGCGGATCGAGACGGCGAATCGTCATGACAGCGAATCTCTCACAAGACACGCGGGCCAGCACGCGACCCAAACGCGTCAAACTGCTAACATGATTGGCCTGGTCTTGGATCGGGGCCGGTTGAAACTCGAGGCAGTATACGATAGGAACATACCGTGAACGTTGCCGCAAGTCATCAATTCTTGTAGTTGGTGTCCTTTGCAGACAGACCGGCACAAGCTAACCGGCGTTTGAGTGAAAACATGGCTGAGACGCGGATCGAGTGGACAGACGCCACGTGGAATCCCGTCGCGGGGTGTTCGATCATTAGCGCCGGCTGCACGAACTGCTACGCGATGCAAATGGCGCGACGCCTCGAAGCGATGGGGGTCGAAAAGTATTCTGGCTTGACCCGCCGCAGTGGCGAGCGCGCGGTGTGGACGGGAGTTGTCCGCGAGGATCACGACGCGCTTGGCATTCCTCGCGCTTGGAAAAAGCCGAGGAAGATTTTCGTCAATTCGATGAGCGATCTTTTTCACGATGGCGTCAGCGACGCATTTATCGCCGCGGTTTGGGCGGTTATGCGGGACACCCCGCAACACAATTATCAAATTCTCACAAAGCGCCCCGAACGCGCGGCGAAATTCATAGCCGAGCGAATCAGCGTAGTTCTTTCCAACGTGTGGTTGGGAACCAGCATCGAGAACGCGGCCGTCGTCGGGCGCGCAGACACGCTGCGCTCTGTGCCTGCCGCAATCCGATTTATCTCGTTCGAACCACTGATCGGTTCAGTAGGGCGTGTCGATCTCGGAGGAATTCATTGGGCGATAGTTGGCGGCGAGAGCGGCCCTGCTGCGCGGCCAATCCGAGAAGAGTGGATCGACGAGATTCATGATCAGTGCTTGAGCCAAAAGACCGCGTTCTTTTTCAAGCAGTGGGGCACTTGGGGCAAAGACAACAAGAGGCGATCGAAAAAGGCCAATGGCCGCGAATACCGCGGCAAACTCTGGGACGAAATGCCTGCCGCTGGTGCCGGCGCAATCGGAGCCTAGGGACCGCCGGGAGGCAGTGGGCGAAATGCCAGAGAAACCGTACGAGTGGGCCGACGGTGCCACACTTCAGGAGCATTCCAAACGCAAGCTGAAGATCTTACGAGAGTACTTCTCTCGTTATCTCGCAGTCCGCTGTCAGCTTCCGCAGCAAGAACTATTTCGCCTCGCAGTTGTCGACGGGTTTGCGGGCGGTGGGCGATATAGGTGCGGTACGCCCGGATCGCCGCTCATTTTTGTTGACGAGCTGAAGACCTTTGTCGTCGCGGAGAACGTTCGTAGAGCCGATCAGGGCATGAAAGCGCTCCGCATAGAGTGCCAATTGATTCTCAATGACGCGAAGGCTGCAGTTGTTGAGATGCTCAAAGGCACCCTTGCGCCGCTGATCGGCGATATCAAAGAGACGGCACCACAGTTACAGATCAAAGTCGTCTATCTAAGCGAACCTTTCGAGACGGCCTTTCCCAAAATCAAGGACTTCCTCGACCACGGACGTCTTCGCAATGTAGTCTTCAATCTCGATCAGTGCGGTCACAGCCACGTCGAACGAACCACATTGATCGACATCCTGCGGTCATATCGCGGTGCTGAGATTTTCTGCACATTCTCGATTGAGGCGCTCGTAACGTACCTCCGTAAAGCAGAGCCGGAAGCATTTACCGCTCAGCTCGCCCACATTGGGCTTAGCGACAAAGACCTGCGCTCCTTGGAGGGCGCAATGAGCAACCAGGCGTGGCTCGGAGCGGCAGAACGAGTTGTCTTCGGCGCCTTTAAGGACTGCGCGCCATACGTTAGTCCGTTTTCAATCCATAACCCCGACGGCTGGCGCTATTGGTTGATCCATTTCGCCAACTCATATCGCGGTCGTCAGGAATACAACAATGTCCTTCACAGGAACGCGACTTTGCAGGCTCACTTCGGAAGGTCGGGATTGGAGATGTTGGCGTACGACCCTAGGCATGAAGTTGGCGCACTCTATTTGTTCGACGATCTCGCGCGCGCCAGCGCCAAGGACCAACTGATGGATGACGTTCCTAGACTCCTCTCCGAGTTCGGGGACGCGTTGAGCGTCGGCAATTTCTACGAGGCAATTTACAACAATACGCCCGCGCATATGGACGATATCCATGCCGCGATAATTGAAAATGCCGACCTTGAAGTGATCACCGAGGAGGGTGGGGAGCGGCGCAAGGCCGGCACCATCGTGATCGGAGACACTATCCGTTTACGAAAACAGCGATCGTTCTTTCCCGCGTTCTCCAGTTCCTCAAAGAAACGGAAATAGTCGAGCGCGGCGGCGCACTCGCACTCCAATCCCTCATCCGACCTTCGCCGATTCGATCCGCTTCATGCGCGCCACTGTGTCGTCGAAGGCGGCGTCGATCAATGGCACCATCTCGGTCAACGCGCCGAAATGCGCCGGCGCCTCAGCCCTTGGCGGGGCGTCCGACCATCACCACCGACAGCGATCCGTCGCCGAACATGCGTTCGCCGGCGCGGCGCGCGTCGGCCATCGTCACCGCGGAGATGCGCGCGTTGCGCTCGGTGAGCCAATCCGGGCCGTGGCCTTCGAGCTGGATGTTGACGAGCTGGCCGGCGATCTTGGTCGAGGTGTCGAAGCGCAGCGGGTAGGAGCCGACGAGGTAGCGCTTGCCCTTCTCGAGCTCGTCCTCGGTGACGCCGCCGCGCGCGAGATCGAGGATCTCGTTGCCGATGACCTCGAGCGATTCGTAAGCGCGCTCGTTCTTGGTCGTCGTGCCGCCGTGCAGGAAGCTCGTCTGTTCGAACGCGGCGACCGCGGCCGAAGCGGAATAGGCGAGGCCGCGCTTTTCGCGCACTTCGCGGAACAGGCGCGAGGTGAGGCCGGTGCCGCCGCCCAGCACATGGGCGAGCACGACGCAGGCCATGTGGTCGTCGTCGTCGCGTCCTGGGGCCGGCCGGCCGAAGCGAATGGTCGTCTGCGGCACGTCGAGATCGACGACCTCGATCCCGCCCAGTCCGACGAACGGCGCCGGCTGCGGCGCGATGCGGCCGTCGACCGCCGGCAGATCGGCGAACACGTCGTCGACCAGCCTCGCCGCGCGCGCTTCATCGATCGCGCCGACGACGGCGATCGCCAGCGCGGCGCGGGTGATGAGCCGCGTCGCCAGCGCCGGCAGGTCGTCGCGCGCCACCGCGGCGAGGCTCTCGGCCGTTCCATTGGTCGGCAGCGCATAGGGATGGCCGGGAAAGACCCGCGCGCGCCAGGCGCGGCCGGCGACCGCGCCGGGCTCGTTGGCCTCATGGCGGATCTGGGCGAGCAATTGCTCGCGCACGCGCGTCGTCGGCGCCTCATCGAAGCGCGGCGCGTTGACCGCCAGCCGCAGCAGTTCGCCGGCGCGGTCGAGATGGCGCGTCAGCGTCTTCATCCGGCCGCTGACGTGGTCGCGCTCGGCATGAAAGGAGAGTTCGATCGCCTTCTCGTCGAGCGCCTGCTGGAAGGCCTGGTCGTCGAGATCGCCCGCGCCTTCGTCGAGCAGTCCGGCGAGCATCGTCAGCGCGCCGGCCTTGCCGGCGGGGTCCTGCGACGCGCCGCCGCGGAAGGCGAATTCGAGCGCCACCAGCGGCACCGCGTAATCTTCCACCAGCCAGAAGCGCACGCCGCGCGGACTGACGAGGTCGCGCAGATTGACCGAGCTCGACGCGACTGGATTGGAGACGAGTATGTTCATCAGCGTTTCCTCGGGCGCGCCGACTTTCTCGCTGGCGGCGGCTCTGGCTCGGCGGCTTCAGGCCGCCGTCGGTTGTTCGGTCGGCAGCAAATAGCCGGTGACGGCGTGACGCTGATCGAGCCATTTGCGCGCGGCGGCGATCATGTCC
>JBEKVR010000098.1:0-18080 GCA_049513815.1 Roseiarcus sp.
GCGGTCTCCGCCGCGTCGCCGGCCGGCGTAGACGACCCCGAGAACCAGCTCGCCGTCGCCGATCAGCGCGTCGGCGATCTCAGCCGCGCGCGCGGCGACTTCGAGGCCGCGCGCGCGACCTATCGGGCCTGGCGCGACCGCGCCGGCGCCCTGCGCGCCGCCGAGCCGAACGAGACTCTTTGGCTGCGCAACGAGATGTTCGCGATTCAGCGACTTGGCGACCTTGCGCTGTCGGACGGCGCGACGGCGAAGGCTTCGGCGCTGTTCGCCGACTATCTCGCCCGCGCCGAGCAGTTCGCCGCCGCGCGGCCCGCCGACGCGATCGGCGCCGAGGCGCTCGCCGGCGCCCATCAGCGTCTTGGCGACGCCGCGCTCGCCGCCGGCGACGTCGAGACGGCGACGCGCGACTATCGCGCCCTGCAGGCCGACGCCGAACGGTTGATCGCCTTCGACTCGGCGAACTTCCGCTGGCGCGAGTTTGTCGCCGTCGCCTGGCAGCGGCTGGGCGCGGCGGAACTCGCGCGTCAGGACCCGACCACGGCGCTCGCCGACTTCGACGGCTATCGGTCGCTGTCGCAGGCGCTGGTCGCCAAGGACCCCGCCAACGCCGCGGCGCGCTACAACGCCGCCAACGCCGACGAGAAGGTCGGCGACGCGCTCAGCGCGCTCGGCCGCCACGCCGAAGCGCGCGCCGCCTACCAGGCTGACGAAGAGGCGATGGCGGCGCTGGTCGCCGCCCATCCGGGCAACGCGATCTGGCGCCGCAGCCTGGCGATCAGCCGCCAGCGGCTCGGCGAAGCGTTGGCGTCGTCGGGCGATCGCACCGGCGCGGCCGAGCAGTTCCGCGCCTGTCTGGCGGTCGACGCCCCCGCGACAATCTGGGCCCCGCGCGATCTCTGGCCGCGCGACGTCGCCCTCTATTGTCGGCGTGCGCTGGAGGGCTTGCCGTGAACGCCGTCCGGTCGGCTGAGCCTCAGCAGTTGTTGTTGCTGCAATTGCTGTTGTTGTTGCCGCCGGTGTTGGTCGCGAGCGCCGGCGCGGTCGCCGCGCTGACGCCGAAGATGAGAATGATCGCCGCGAGCAGGATGCGCATGGTCGTCTCCCCGTCCAGGATTTCCCCGCGACGAGTAGGGTTATCCCTGGGGCGGGGGGCTGTCAAAGGAAGCGTCAGTTCCGCAACTTGCGGTCACCTCGGCCTTCTCCCGCAAGCGGGACAAGAGCCTGCCCCCGGGCGACGTCCCGGGGGTGGCGCGCGGCGCCGGATGTGGGCAAGTCGCGCATGACTTCAGCCCGTCCCTCCCTCTTCGCCCTCGACGGCGCGCCGCTCGACGCGGTCAAGCTGGTCGCGGTGGCGGCGATGGTCTGCGACCACGTCAACGACGTCCTGCTTCGCCACGACCATCTCGCGCTGTGGTATGTCGGCCGGCTCGCGTTTCCGCTGTTCTGCCTCGTGTTCGCGCTCAACTTGCGCCGCGGCGCGCCGCTCGCCGGCTACGTCGCGCGGCTGACGCCGTTCGCGATTCTCTCGCAGCCGATCTACCGCGCCGCCTTCCACGACGGGCTCGACAACATTCTCGTCACGCTGTTGCTCGCCGGCATCGTCGCCATCCTGCTCGACGAGCGTTCGAAACGCGTCCAGCACACGGTCTTCGCCATCGGCGCGGCGGCGGCGTTCGCGGCGCCGTGGACCTCGATCAGCACCGGCTTGTGCTTCGGCATGGCGGGCTTGCTACTGCCGGCCGCGCTCAAGCTGACGCTCGAGGGCCGGCGCGATGTGGCGCCCTGGGCGGCGCTGCTCTATCTCGGCCTGAACTGGTTCCCGCGCGACGAACTGTTCGACAGCCTCGCCGCGCCGCTGTTCGTGCTTGTCGTCGCCGCAGCGACGCTCGCGCTGGCGCACCGGCTCGCCGGGCGCGCGCGCTTCCTGCCGCGCTTCGCGCTCTACGCCTTCTATCCCCTGCACCTGCTCGCGCTGATCGGCTGGCGCGCGCTCGGCTAGGCGCGGCTCACTCCGCCGCGCGTTTGTGCGCGGCGATGATCGCGTCGGCGACGCGGCCGCTGATCTCGGCCAGATGGTCGAACTTGGTCTCGAACGCGCCGACGCCGGCGGTCGCCGAGCGCAATTCGACGATCAGGTCGCCGATCTCGGCTTCGGGAATCGTCGCCCGCAAGGCCTCCCAGCCGCGCCAGCCCTCGCGCGATTCGAAGCCAAGGATCTGACCGCGCCGCGCGCTGACCAATGCGCTCGCGCGCGCCAGGGCGTCGGACGGCACGTAGATCGTCACCGCGAGGATCGGCTCGAGCAGCACCGGGCGCGCCTTCGGCAAAGCCTCGCCGAGCGCGATCTTGGTTGCGGCGCGGAACGCCATGTCGGACGAATCGACGGTGTGGTAGGAGCCGTCGATCAGCGTCACGCCGACGTCGACTACCGGAAAGCCGAGCGGCCCGCTATTCATCGCGTCGCGCGCGCCCATCTCGACCGACGAGAAATATTGCCTCGGCACCGTGCCGCCGTGGACGCGCTCGGCGAAAGCGAAGCCTTCGCCGCGGTTGCGCGGCGTCACCTCGACCACCACGTCGCCGAACTGGCCGTGGCCGCCCGACTGCTTCTTGTGCCGGCCGCGCACCGTCACCGGATCGCGGATCGTCTCGCGGTAGGCGACCGAGGGCTTCTTCGTCTCGACGACGACGTCGAAGCGGCCGGCGAGCCGCTCGACGATCACCCTGAGGTGCATCTCCCCCTGGCCGAACAGCTTGAGCTCGGCAGATTCCTGGTCCTGGACATAGGCGAGCGAGGGGTCCTCCTCGCACAGCTTGGCCAGCGCCGCCGCGAGCCTGACCTCGTCCTTGCGGTCCTTGGCGACGATCGCAAACGCCTGGGTGTGGGGCGGGGGCGGCGGGAGCACCGCGGCCTCGGGCGGCTTCTTGTTGTCGCTGAAGCGGTCGCCGGTGAGGAAGCTTTCTAGCCGGGCGAAGGCGACGGTGTCGCCCTCCTCGGCCTTGGCCAGCTTGGCGGTCACCGCGCCGGTCAACCGGGCGACGCCGGCGATGCGCTCCTCGCTGCCGCGCGAGCCGACCACCGCCGCGCCGTCGGGGAACGAGCCGCGCAGCACCCGCGCCAGCGACAGCTTGCCGCCGTGGGCGGTGTGAACGGTGCGCAGCACTTGCGCCAACGCCGGGCCGGTCGCCTCGACGCCGAGCCGGGCGCGGGACTGCGTGACGCCGGGCGCCTCGTGGCGCAGCGCCTTCAGCAGGCGGGTCACGCCATGGCCGGCGGTCGCCGAGCCGATCATCAGCGGCACGACGTGGCCGTCGCGCAATTCCTTGGCGAGATCGTCGAACACGCGGTCGCGCGGCGGCTCGATGTCGCTGATGAGCTGCTCCATCAGCGCGTCGTCGTAGTCGGCGAGCTTCTCGAGCATGTTGTAGCGCGCCTGCTTCTCGTCGCTGGCGATTCCAGCCGGCATCTCCACCACCTCGGAGGGCCCCGATTCGCGATAGACGAACGCGCGCTCGAGCGCGAGGTCGACGAAGCCGGTGGCGAGGCCGTTCTCGAAGGTTGGCAGTTGGCGCAACAGCAGCGGCGCGCGCGAGGCGGGCTGCAACATTTCGAGCGCCTCGCGCACGCTGGCGCCGGCGAGATCGACCTTGTTGAGGAACACGATGCGCGGCACGGCGAGCTCTTCGAGCTCGCGCAGGATGACCTGGAGCGCCGGCGTCTTGCGCGCGTCGGCTTCGCACACCACCACCGCCGCATCGCAGACCGGCAGGACGTAGCGCATGTCGTGGATGAATTCGACCGAACCGGGACAGTCGACGAAGGTGAAGCGGTCGCCCATGTAGTCGACGCTGGCGACGTTCGGCTCGACGCTCATCGCGTGCGAGCGCGCTTCGGGGCTGGAATCGCCGACGCTGGTGCCGTCTCTAACCGAGCCCTGCCGCGCCGCGCCGCCCGCCCTGACCAGAAGGCTTTCGAGCAGGCTGGTTTTGCCGCTCTGGAATGGACCGACGATCGCGATTAACCGCGGTCCGGCAATTCTTCGCTCGCCATTTTGACCGCTTGCGCCCATCGGACCCTCCTCCACGACCTACTTTTTACGGTTTAATGTCTGTTTGATGTCCGTCTGTAAGTCTCTGCGCGCGACGCTAGCCGCCCATTGACATGAGTCAAGCCAGGATTGGCCAAGCCCCTCCTGTTGGGCTAAGGAGCGGCCTCGCGCGGGGGCGCCCTCGCCTCGGCGCCGGAAGAGGGTCATGAACGACGCCGCCCCCATACCCGAGGCCGAAGGGCTGGTCGCCGCCCTGGGCGGCCGGTCGGTCGTGCTCATCGGCATGATGGGGGCGGGCAAGACTTCGGTCGGCAAACGCTTGGCCCAGAAGCTCGGCCTGCCCTTCGTCGACGCCGACGACGAGATCGAGGCCGGCGCCCAGATGACGATCCCCGAGATCTTCGAGCGGTTCGGCGAACCGTATTTTCGCGACGGCGAGCGCCGCGTGATCGCCCGTTTGCTCGACGACGGCCCCAAAGTGCTGTCGACCGGCGGCGGCGCCTTCCTCAACGAGGAGACGCGCCGGCGCGTCGCCGAGCGCGGCGTTTCGGTGTGGCTGAAGCCGGAGTTCGAGACATTGCTGCGCCGGGTGCGCAAACGCTCCAATCGGCCGCTGCTGCGCACCGACGATCCCGAAGCGACCCTGCGCAAGCTGCTCGAGGAGCGCAGCCCGACCTACGCGCTCGCCGACCTGACGATCGAAACGCACGACGGCCCGCATGACGCGGTGGTCGGGGCGCTGATCGGCGCGCTGCGCCGCCGGCTCGCCCATCCGGCGTCGCCGACGACGCGCGAGGTTGCCGTCGACCTCGGCCGGCGCGCCTACCGCATCCTCATCGGCCCTGGGCTGATCGAATCCGCCGGCGCCCATGTCGCGGCGCTCGCGCCCGGCGCGCGCTGCGCGATCGTCACCGACGCGACGGTGGCGAAGCTGCATCTCGAGCCGTTACGGAAGAGCCTCGAGGCCGCAGGGCTGAAGACGTCGGTCGTCGTCTGCCCGCCAGGCGAAGCGACGAAGTCCTATGTCGAATTCGCGCGGGTCAGCGACGCGCTGATCGAGGCGCGGGTCGAGCGCCGCGACCTCGTCGTCGCGCTCGGCGGCGGCGTCATCGGCGATCTCGCCGGTTTCTGCGCCGCGACGCTGAGGCGCGGCGTGCGTTTCGTCCAGATCCCGACGACCCTGCTCGCCCAGGTCGATTCCAGCGTCGGCGGCAAGACGGCGATCAATTCGCCGCTCGGCAAGAACCTCGTCGGCGCCTTCCACCAGCCGTCGTTGGTGCTCGCCGACACCGGCGTCCTCGACACGCTGAGCGCGCGCGAGTTCCGCGCCGGCTACGCCGAGGTGGCTAAATACGGTCTGATCGGCGACCGCGACTTCTTCGCTTGGCTCGAACGCGACTGGCGCGCGGTGTTCGCCGGCGGGCCGGCGCGGCTGGAGGCGATCGCCACGAGCTGCGCCGCCAAGGCGCGCGTCGTCGCCGCCGACGAGACCGAGCAGGGCGAGCGCGCATTGCTCAACCTCGGCCACACCTTCGGCCACGCGCTCGAGCGCCTCGCCCATTACGACGGCGAGACGCTGGTCCATGGCGAGGGCGTGGCGATCGGCATGGCCTGCGCCTTCCGCTTTTCGCACGACCTCGGCCTGTGCGCGGCCGACGACGTTCGCCGGGTCGAGCGCCATCTCGCCGGCGTCGGCCTGCCGACCCGCGTCTCGGCGGTGCGCGGGCTCAACGCCGACGCGGCGACGATCCTCGACGCGATGCGCCAAGACAAGAAGGTCGAGCGCGGCCGCCTGACCTTCATCCTCGCGCGCGCAATCGGCGCGAGCTTCATCGCCAAAGACGTGAGCGAGACCCAGACGCTGGACTTCCTCGAGCGCGAGCTGGCGGCGGGTTAGAGGGAGCGCCATTTGCGGCGCGGATGCGCTGGCGGCGGCGAGGCCGCCTCGCTGGGGTCTGTTTGCGCGCCAAGGGGGATCGGCCGTGTCTGAGGTGGTTCGCGTCGGGATCGTCGGCCTCGGGCGGCTTGGCCGTCGTCATGCTGAGAACCTCGCGTTTCGGGTCGCCGGCGCGCGGCTGGTCGCTGCGGCCAGTCCGATCGAGGCGGAACGCGCCTGGGCGGCGACGTCGCTCGGCGACGCGGCGATCTACCCCGGACTGGCGGAATTGCTGGCGCATCCTGGTCTCGACGCGGTCTGGCTGGCGACGCCCACGGCGTTCCATGCCGATCACGTGATCGCCGCGATCAACGCGGGCAAGCACGTCTTCTGCGAGAAGCCGCTGGCGCTCGACCCCGCCGACTGCGACCGGGCGGTCGCCGCCGCGGCGAGCCGCCCCGATCAAGTTGTGATGGTCGGTTTCATGCGGCGCTTCGATCCGGCCTACAGGGAGGCTAAGCGCCGGATCGAGGCCGGCGAGCTGGGCGAGGTTTTCGCCATTCGTTGCGTCTCGGAGGATCCCGTCGACCCGGACGGCTTCTTCGTCCGCTTCGCTCCGACGTCCGGCGGCATCTTCCTCGACTGCTGCATCCACGACATCGACTTGGTGCGATGGATGTTCGACGGGGCCGAGCCGTCCTCCGTCACTGCCGCGGGAAGCCGGATCATGTATCCCGCGCTCGGCGCATGCGGCGACATCGACACCGGTTGCGCTACGGTCACCTTTAGGGACGGGCGGGTTGCGACCTTCTATGTGTCGCGCACGTCGCATCGCGGCTATGAGGCGTCGATGACGATCGTCGGCGCCAAAGGGGCGATCGACCTTGGCAGGGCCATTCCCCAAGTCCCGCTGACGCTCGAAAGCGGCGGCGGCCGCTCGGTCGCTGGCCAAGTCGATTTCTTCGAGCGTTTCGGCGAGGCCTTCCTGCACGAGGCCGACGCTTTCGTCGAGGCTGTCCGCAATGGCGGGCCGACCCCGCTCAGCCTCGCCGACGCGCGCGAAGCGACGCGACTGGCTTGCGCGATGCGGGCGGCGCTGAAGGTCGGCTGACGCGTCGCCGGCGGCGCGCGGCGCTCACCTTTGGCGCACGCTACGACCTCGCCCTCGCGCTGGTTGCGGCCGCCGCCAAGTGAAAGGCGCGGCCTCTGGCCCTTTGCGGGGTTCGAAGCATGAATCCAAGCGCGACTAGAAAGTCAGCGCGCCTGAGATCACGAGGTCGGCGCCCAGGCCGAAGATGATCGAGCCCAGCGCCACCATTCCGTACAGGGTCAGGCGGATCAACATGTCCGTCGCCTCCTTCTGTCCGCAGTCGGCTTACGGTCTGTCGCGGCGGCTCGGCCTCCACGCTCGCCGTCGCCACACGGTGAGGCGCGGCGCAACCGTAACTGCCCGTCGTTGGTTCACGACGATTGCGCGTCCGCCTATGCGGGGACCGCCAGAGCGCGATCCGCGGTCGCTTTCCCAGCGTCGGCGACCGGTCGCCGATCGCATCCGTGGAAAATCATATCGAGAGTGGTCTCGACATGCTTGTCTTCGGGTGGCCAGGGAAGATCAGGATAGGCAAGTCGCAACGCGACCGGACCCGAAACCATCGCCCACATTGACAGCGCGATCGTCTCCGAGCTGCAGGGAAAGCGCAGTTGCCCCGCGTTTGAGGCCTTCTCCGCCCATTCGACGAATCGGCCGAGCAGGTTTCGGCATAGCCCCGGCGCGCCGTCGTCGGCGCTTGAGCTACTGCGCAATGCGCGGCGCATGTAAACGATTCGAAAATCGTCGGGATGGCCCAGCCAATAGCGCATGAAAAACGCCCAGAATCGCGCGCAGCCGGTCAGCCGGCTCAGCCTGCTCGGGACCCTCTTCGACGGCCGCGTCGAGCGCCGCGCCGAGCCCACGCCAAGCCTCCCTGGCGAGTGAGTCCAGCATCTGTTCTTTGGTGCAGAAATAGACGTACAGCGCGGTCTGGGAGATGCCGACCCTCGCCGCGATCTGCCGGGTGGTGACCCCCTCGACCCCGTTCTCCAGGAACAGCGCCCTGGCCGCCTTGAGGATCTCGGCCGGACGCTCGCATCCGGCGCCGCGGCGCTTCCGATTCTCAAGCGAAATCACGTAGCTGCGCGGGACCGCCTTCTCGACTCGAATGATCATGGGGACCCCTATGAAACGCGCGCTCGCCCTTGCGAGGACGTATCAGCGCAACTAGGCGCTTAAAGTGAGTGTTTGTCAGATCTCCAAACCGAGTGAACCCGTCGTTTCCGGTCATCTGCGCCGGGGCGGAGCCCCGGCGCAGAGGTTGGAGGGACGTCAGCGGTGGGCGGCGCGCGTCACGTTCGTGTCGCCCAACTGCCAGGCCTGCGAGTAGATGTTCGGACCGGCGGGGCCGCTCTGGTTGGTGGCCGAAGCCTGGGCGACGCCGAGAGCGAAGAGCAGCGCCGCAGCGCCGAGAACGGCAAAGTTACGCATGGACATCCTCCTTTAGAGATTCGTCAGGTCAGTGGTTGCGGTGGGAGGTGGTGACATAGTCGACGTGGGATTCGCCGTAGGTGGGGGTTCCCCACTGCTGCGAGTCGGAAACCTGGTCGTTGAAATTCGGCGGAGTGGGGCCGGTCCGAATGGAAGCCGACGCCTGAGCCGCGCCGAGAGCCAGGGCGAGCGCCGCAGCTCCAAGAACGACATTGCGCATCGATATTCTCCTTCTAGGCAGTGAGCATTGATAACTGTTCATCGCTCACTGTGCGATGAACATATTGCGTCGCCGGGGGCATTCAAGGGGTGGGCGTTCAACTGAACGTGAGGGGTGGCGAGCGCCCTGTACGGGCAGTCAAGCCACTGATTCTAAACCGCAATGTCTTCGCGTGACGGTGTCGCCTGCGCCGTCGGCGGGCGTCGCGCAAGGACGTTTTGCGTCGGCGCCGATGGCCTACGCGGCCAACGCGAAGCGGGCGGACGCGCTGAATGGTATCTACAAATATATATTGTTATTTAATCAGGACGCGAGAGGAGAGGCCTCTCCACGGCCGCGGATTGCTTGTGCAAGCGAAGCGGCGGCGAGGCCCGCAACGACGTCGCGGCGCCAGGCGGCCGGCGGCTTTCACTCCGCCGAGGTCGTCAGCGCCAGCGCGTGCAGCTCGCCGCCCATGCGACCCTTCAGCGCCGCATAGACGAGTTGGTGCTGCTGGACCCGGCTCTTGCCCTTGAAGGCGGGGCTGACCACCGTCGCCGCGTAATGTTCGCCGTCGCCGGCGAGGTCGCGCACCTCGACTTTGGCGTCGGGCAACGCGTCGCGGATCATCGCCTCGATTTCTGAGATCGCCATCGCCATTAGGCCGCCTCCAGCGGCGCGGCCGCGGCCGTCGCCGCCTCGAGGCGGGCGATCACCTCTTTGGCCGGCTCAGAGCAGGGCACCGTGACGCCGCCCGCCATATAGATGTTGCACTTCGCTCCCTCGATGCCAGCGACCGCCATCACCTGGTCAGGGCGAACGTAGTTATAACCGCCGAGCGACTTGACGGCGACGAAACCGATCATCCCAATTCTCCTCCGGGGCCGTCCATGTAGCGCGGCAGCCAAGCTTCGTGCGCTTGTCTGAGCGCCGCGATCAGGACCGGCGCTTCGCCGGGCAGCGCCAGCGCGTCGCCGCCTGTCGTCCCGATCCGCGCCGTCGCGACTCCCGCCTTTGCCGCTGCGGCGAGGATCGCCGGCGCGTCGTCGGCCTTTGCCGTCACGACGTAACGGCTTTGATCTTCGCCGAAGAAGAAGGCGTGGGCGGGGCCGGCGACCGCGCTTTTGTCGATTGTCGCGCCGACCCGGCCGGCGATCGCCATTTCCGCCAACGCGACGGCGAGGCCGCCGTCGGAGAGGTCGTGGACCGCGCTCGCCTTGCGGTCGCCGATCAGCGATGAAATGAATTCGCCGTTGCGCCGCTCGACGGCGAGGTCGACCGGCGGCGGCGCGCCCTCGTCGCGGCCGCAGACCGTCGCCAGATAAGCCGAGCAGCCGAGCCACGACGGCGCGCCGCCGATCAGCAGCACGGCGTCGCCGGCGCGCTTGAAGGCGAGCGAGGCGGTCTTCTCGACGTCGGCGACGAGGCCGACGCCGCCGATCGTCGGCGTCGGCAGGATGCCGACGCCCGAGGTCTCGTTGTAGAGCGACACGTTGCCGGAGACGATCGGGAAGTCGAGCGCGCGCGCCGCCTCGCCGACGCCTTCGATGCAGCCGACCAGCTGGCCCATCGCCTCGGGTTTCTCGGGATTGCCGAAATTGAGGCAGTCGGTCAGCGCCAGCGGCCGCGCGCCGACGGCGACGAGATTGCGCCACGCTTCGGCGACCGCCTGCTTGCCGCCCTCGATCGGGTCGGCGTCGCAATAGCGCTCGGTCGCGTCGGTCGTCAGCGCGAGACCCTTGGGGCCATCGCCGAGGCGGATCACCGCCGCGTCGCCGCCCGGCCCCTCGACGGTGTTGCCGAGGATCAGCGTGTCGTATTGCTCGGTGACCCAGCGTTTGCAGCAGAGATCGGGCGAACCGATCAACTTGAGCAACGCTTGCGCGTTGGCGATCGGCGCTTTGACGCTGGCCGGGTCGAGCGCGGCCGGCTTCGGCTTCGGCGTCCACGGCCGGTCGTAAAGCGGCGCCTGGTCGCCGAGCTCGCGGATCGGCAGGTCGGCCTTGATCGCGCCGCCCAGCTTGATGACGAAGCGCCCGGTGTCGGTCGTTTTGCCGATGACGGCGAAATCGAGCCCCCATTTGCGGAAGATCGCTTCGGCCTCAGTCTCCTTCTCCGGCTTGAGCACCATCAACATGCGCTCCTGGCTTTCGGAGAGCATCATCTCGTAGGCGGTCATGCCGTCTTCGCGGCAGGGCAGGAGGTCGAGGTCGAGCTCGACGCCGAGGTCGCCCTTCGCGCCCATCTCGACCGCCGACGAGGTCAGCCCCGCCGCGCCCATGTCCTGGATCGCGACGACCGCGCCCGACGCCATCAATTCGAGGCAGGCTTCAAGCAGCAGCTTTTCCGCGAACGGGTCGCCGACCTGCACCGTCGGGCGCTTCGCCTCCGCGTCGGCCTCGAACGAGGCCGAGGCCATCGACGCGCCGTGGATGCCGTCGCGGCCGGTCTTGGAGCCGAGATAGACGATCGGGTTTCCGACCCCGCTCGCCTTGGCGTAGAAAATTGCGTCGACGCGCGCGACGCCGACCGCCATCGCGTTGACGAGGATGTTGCCGTCGTAGCGCTTGTGGAAGCCGACCGAGCCGCCGACCGTCGGCACGCCGAACGAATTGCCGTAGCCGCCGATGCCCGCCACCACGCCGGCGACGAGATGGCGGGTCTTGGGATGGTCGGGCGCGCCGAAGCGCAGGAAGTCGAGGCTCGCGACCGGCCGCGCGCCCATGGTGAAGACGTCGCGCAGGATGCCGCCGACCCCGGTCGCCGCGCCCTGGTAGGGCTCGATGAACGACGGATGGTTGTGGCTCTCCATCTTGAAGATGACCGCATCGCCGTCGCCGATGTCGATGACGCCGGCGTTCTCTCCGGGCCCTTGGATCACCCACGGGGCCTTGGTCGGCAGCTTCTTCAGGTGGAGGCGCGACGACTTGTAGGAACAGTGCTCGTTCCACATCGCCGAGACGATGCCGAGCTCGGTGTAGCTCGGCGTTCGCCCGATCAGGGCGACGAACCGCTGATATTCCTCAGGTTTCAGCCCGTGCGCGATCGCCAACGCCTGGTCGACCTTCGGTTCTTTGTCGTTCAACAGCGCGCCCCGCCGCCAGAGGATGGATCGAGGGCGGGAATAGCCGCGCCGGTCGCGCATGGCAATGGGCGGCATCGGCGCGGGGGCGCCGATAAAGCAGGCGGTCGGCGGCGGGCGGCTAGTGGCGAAAATCTGACGCTTGGTTCCCGCTACGCTGGTCGGCTGCGGGTGGAACGCGGCCATCACCTTGCTGGCGCGGGATCGACCGGATTGCGCCTATTGCGGCCAGTCCTGGCCATTGCAACGGTTCTCAAAAGCGGACACCGTGCGTGGACGGCGTTTCGGGCCGCCGTGGATCGACTCGCGTTGTTCGTCTGGCGGCGACGAAGGACCGCAATGGCTGATGACGACGACGCGACACTCGAACATGAGAAGCCTCGGCGCGAGGGCCGGAGCGTCGGATGCTTACGGCCGATGAGCATACACACGGGCGGCTAACCTGCGGGTCCAAGATGCACCATGGTGTGCGTCACAGGCCGCAACACGACGCGCATTCGAGATGCGTCACGTTGTCGCGGACTACGCGGACGCAGCCAACGGACCGCCCGCGTCCAACGACACCGCCATGTCGCCTTACCATTTGACTTGTCCAGTTAAGCCTACTGCAAAGCGGCGATGGCAGAGTGCGTGCGACGACGAAATCGGCGCTGGCGGCCCTCAACGGAAATGTCTGCCCGATTTACCAGCGAGCTGACAGGCGCCCTTACCGCCAGGCGCTTTGTCTCCGATTTCGTCGTCCCCAATTGGCCCGCATGTGTTCAGTCGCCGAGACGCTCGGCCGCCAACCTGTTTCTTGAGGAAAACCGTACGTTTCGAGGCCGCAGCGCAAACGGCCAACTCCAGTCGTTTGGGCGTGGTCGGCGAAAGGTCGGCGAGCCGTATCCGGTTATCAGAATCCCTGGGTCGTGAGTTCGCGATCATCATTAGCTCTGCACTCACGACGGGCCATGCATGAGCAGCGAGGACCCCTGTGACTCGGACAGATCCACTCTGACTGCTTGTTCGGTCGGCTCATCGAGCGGGCGTTCCGGCGGCTCGTTCGATGCGTCCAGAACGTCGGGCGCCGCACGCCCGCATCGCGCACTCAAGCGGATCAATGAACCAATACTTAATCGTTGAATCGAATTGTAACGGTCGAGATCGTCACATGTAACGCAGCCATCTCGAAGGAGTCTCCAATGACATGTCAATCGGCGCGGGGTCCGGACGCCGGTCAGCGCGCTAGTCCCTTTGCGATATTGCGATGAGTCGGGTCAACAAGCGGCGCCGCGCAATAACCGAGATGACGCGCCCGAATCTCTTGACGCTTTCAAGCCGACATAAAGGGACAATTCGATGAGCATCGACAATCTGAAGCTCAGGACAAAAATTCTCATTCCCCTGTCGCTCATGGCGTTCGTCATTCTCGCCATGGTTGCGTTTGGCGCGCAGAAGCTTTCCGACACGAGCAGGAAAGCAAGCGAGATCATCGAGCGCCGCGATATGGCCGCGGTCCTGATCGTCCGCGCATCGCGAAACATGGTGATGGTCCCGTATTCTGTGTTCGGGGCGTTGCTCTATGATCCGGACGGTCCGGATGGTCGAATCGCCGCTGAAGGGTTCTCGAAGGCAGTCGCTCAAACGAATTCGCTCCTCGACGAAGCCACGAAACTCACTCCGGAAAAGGCTTCCGAAATCGCGAAGTTCAAAGATCGATTTCAGCCGCTCGTGGAGAAATCCAAGCAGGTTGTAAAGATCGGCCAGGGCATTCCCCCGTTGTCGGATGGACGGAAGCTCAAGCCCGAGGAACTCGATCAGTTCGCCGAAGGCGCGACGCTGATCAGCGACGTCGACATGCAGACGCGCAACCTGATCGAGGATTTGGTGAAGTTCAACAACGTGCTGCTGGCTGAGAACGCCGCCGCCGCCGAAGACTTGCGGGCTCAATCGACCAAAGCCCTGATTACGATGGCCGTTGTCGGGCTGTTGGCGACAATGCTCTCCGGCGCTTTCGCCCTATGGCTGTCGTCGTCGAAGATCGCCGGTCCCCTGACGCGACTCGGCCAGAGGATGGCCGTCTTGGCGAAAGGCGACCTGACGGTGCAGATCGAAGGCCAGGGCCGCCGCGATGAAGTTGGGGACATGGCCAAGGCCGTGCAGGTGTTCAAGGAAAATGCCGTCGATCGAGCGCGGCTGGAAACGGAAGCGGCCGCCAACCGAGCCGCCGCCGAGGCCGAGCGCGTCCGCAACGAGCAGGCGCAGCGGGATGCGATCGCGCACGAGCGGGAGGTCGTCGCAAGTTCAATCGGCGCGGCTTTGGCCAAGCTGGCGGACAAAGACCTGACCTATCGCGTCCCGGCCGATATCCCCGACGCCTATCGCAAGCTGCAAGCCGACTTCAATGCAGCAATCGACGAACTGGAAACGGCGATGAAGGGCGTGACTGGCAGCACGAGCGCTATCCACTCGGGGACCCAGGAGTTATCGGCTGCGTCCGACGATCTCTCGCGCCGCACTGAGCAGCAAGCGGCGAGCCTCGAAGAGACGGCCGCGGCGCTCGACGAGATCACCGCAGCGGTCAAGAAATCCGCCGAAGGCGCGGCTCATGCGCGCCAGGTGGTGGCCGCCGCCGACGAAGACGCCAAGAAGGGCGCCCAGGTTGTGGGCGAGGCGGTTCAGGCGATGGGCGCCATCGCCAAATCGTCGCAGGAGGTCAGCCAGATTATCGGCGTGATCGACGAAATCGCGTTCCAGACAAATCTGCTGGCTTTGAATGCGGGCGTCGAGGCGGCGCGAGCCGGCGACGCCGGCCGCGGCTTCGCCGTGGTCGCGTCTGAAGTGCGCGCGCTGGCGCAACGCTCGGCCGAAGCGGCCAAGGAGATCAAGGGACTGATTTCGTCCTCGACCACCCAAGTCGATCGTGGAGTCAATCTGGTGGCCGAAACCGGCAAGTCGCTAGAGCGCATCAAGGGCCAGGTGACCGAGATCAACCGCGTCGTCACCGACATCGCCGCCGGCGCGCAAGAACAGGCGACCGGCCTCCAGCAAGTCAACATCGCGATCAACCAGATGGACCAGGTGACGCAACAGAATGCGTCGATGGTCGAGGAATCGACCGCCGCCAATCATTCGCTGTCGCAGGAAACCGACCAGCTTTCGAGTCTGATCGGGCAGTTTCGGCTCGGTTCGGCGGACGACGACAACGCCCTACGCGGCCAATTGCAAAAGGCCGCGCCGCACGCCTTCCGCGCGCCGGCGAAGGCCCTGGCCGGTTCAAAGTCGGAACCGCGGGTGGTGGCGAGCAACCAACGCCCGGAAGCGGCCAAGGCGGCCGTACGGCCGGCGCGCTCGGCGTCGAAGGCGGTGGCGAACGGCGCGCCCGCTGGAGACGATTCTCGTGAGTGGACTGAGTTCTGAACGCCGCAAGAGTGCAAACTGGTCTTGTTGTTGAGCGGCCGCCGAAACCGGGGCCGCGGAGACAGACGAACGCGCATGGCTGAAACGAACAAAACGGATGGCGCTGGATCGCGCGAAATGCTCACCTTCCTGGTCGGAAGTCAGGAGTTCTGCATCGATGTGATGTCGGTGCGGGAAATTCGGGTGTGGGCGCCGGCGACGCCGCTGGCTCACGCGCCGAGTTTCGTATGCGGAGTGGTCAATTTGCGCGGGAAGGTGTTGCCGATTGTCGACTTCGCTGCGCGGCTCGGATTGCCGCCGACCGAACCGAGCAAGCGACACGCGATCCTGGTCGTTCAGATTCGGGATCAGGCGATCGGCCTGCTGGTCGAGGGTGTGTCGGAGATTCTGACTGTCAGCCCGGAGGTGATCCAGCCGACGCCCGACGTCGCATCGCAGATGGCGAAAGACTTCGTCAGCGGCATCGTCGCGACTGACGGGCGGATGATCAGCCTGATCGCTCTCGACGCGATCCTGCCGCCGAGCGAGCGGGAAGCGGCATAACCGGCAGGCGCCCGCTCTCGGAAGTCGAACCGCAAAGCTCACGCTGAACGTCACATTGCCGGAAGCGTTCGGGCCCTGCCTTCACGGTCAATGCGTTGACGGCCGAGAGCGATCTCGTCTTCACCGGCGAAATGGCGAGCTTCGAGGATACGGCCGAGACCGGCAACAAGGTCCTGCCCGGGTTCTGCTCCAAATGCGGCACCGCGATCGGCGCGCAACTTGCCGCGCGTCCGGGCGTGTTCATACTTAGGGCCGGAACGCTAGATGACACGACGCCGTTGTCACGCCGCTCGACGCTGAACGAGGGACAGCTTTTCATTTCTCGATTTCCAAACCTGCCGTTCCGCTCGCGGCCAAGTCCAGTCGTTTCGGTGCAATTGGCGAAAGGTCCGGCTCCGGTCGAAACCGGCGGTTGATGGCGGGCGTCAACCGTTTGATTTTGACCACTAGCGCGGCGGGATCGCCGTGACGACGAACGCGACCGGCTTGGCGGTATGGCCGAACGCCGCGTGCGCGAGCGTGATCTCGACGCTCCGGCTGTCCGCGGTCCGCAACGGCGCGGTGGCGGCGAGACAGATGGCGTCATCCGTGACGCAGACCGACAGCAGGCCGCTCTCAGCGAGCCTTTCCGGCGTGACCCACTGATTGCGGAACTCGTCGAAGTCGACGAAGCCGTGCGGCCGATCGGGACTGTAGAAGACGACGCCGTTGTCGTAGAATTGGGCGCCGCCCACATAGACAAGCGGCTTGCCGGTCGCCTCGCGCCAGAACCGGGTCGCCGCAATCGCCAGCTCCTGGCGCGGCTCGACGTCGTTCTGGTCGCGCAAAATCCAGGCCCGCGCGACGGCGACCGCAGGCGAGGCGGCGAGCGCGGCGAGGCTCAGCGCCGCCGCGAGCTTGACCGCGAGCGCGGCGAGTCGCTCGACGTTGCGCGCGCCCGTCGCCTCGATCGCCAGCAGCGGCGCGAGCGAGAAGGTGACCATCAGCATGTTGGTCGACACCTTGGTGCGCAGAACGAAAGCCGCGGCGACGGTGAGCAGCAGCGGCGCCGCCGCCAGGATCGCCAGCATGCGGAAGCGCGGCTCGCGCCATCGCCCGCGCGCGTTCGCCGCCAGGGCGACGGGGCCGAGGCCGGCGACGAAGATCGCCGCCGCTACGGCGATAGCGTTCTGCGGCAGCGCGCCGAAAAGGGCGGTCGCCGCGTCGCGCGCGGTCGCGCCGTAGTCAAGCCCGGAGACGCGCGCGAGATAGCGCAGCGGCGGCGCGCCATGGGTCGCGAGCCACCACAGGTGCGGCGCGACGAGGATCGCTGCGACGGCCGCGGCGAGCCACGGCGAGGGGCCGGCGAACCAGCGCTTGCGTTCGGGATGCTGGAGCGCCGCCACGGCGCAGGTCGCCGCGAGGATCAGCGCGTAATACTTGGACAGCAGCGCCAGGCCCATGAACAGGCCGAAGAGCGCCGCGTCGCCGAGCTTCCGTTCGTCGATCGAGCGGACGAAGAAATAGAGCGTCCACGGCCACAGCGATAGAAATATCGAGTTGGCGTTGTATTTATAGGCGAGGAACGTGTAGAACGGCGTCAGCAGCAGGAGCGCCGTCGCCGCGACGCGCCTCGGCCCGCCGGCGAAGCGGCCGATCAGGTTCCAAGCGCCGAGCAACCCGATCCCGGCGTTCAGCGTCGACAGGATTGCGAAGGCCCAGCCGGCCCGCGGCAGGACGAGAAACCATAGGCCCGCGAGCCAGGCCCAGAAGGGCGGGTGCTGGCTGTAGCCGAGCTGAAACTCCTGGCCCCAGACATAGGCTTCGGCCATGTCGTCATGAATGGCGGTCGCGGCCTCGGAAATCGCGAAATAGGCCGACCAGACGGCGACGAAAGCCACGAAGGCCACGGCGACGGCGCGCGCGCCGGGTTCGGCCGTCGCGTCGCGCGATTGCTCTTTCCGACCTTCCGCGCTCATCCCGACCGTTCCGTCGCCAATCCTCTGTGGCGCCCGGCATAGTGGGATCGCCGCGCGACGCCAACCCGGCGTCCCAGCGGCCTTGAGTCAGCGTCCGGCGCCGACGCGCGCCGCCGGTCCGCGCGAGGGCGGCGCGAAGGCGTGCGGGGCGGTCTCGCGCAAGGCGCGGCGGATCGGCTCTTCGGCCTCCTCGTCCGTCTCCTCGGCCGGGGCGACAGCGTCGCGACGGCTGAAATTGTCGTCGATCTCGAACTGGTCGACGAGCCGCGACAGCTCCATCGTCTCGTGCGACAGGGAGCGGCTGGTGGCGGTCGATTGCTGCACCATCGCGGCGTTCTGCTGCGTCACCTGATCCATGCGGCCGAGCGCGATGTTGACCTCGTCGAGGCCGGTCGACTGTTCGCGCGCGCCGGCGGCGATGCCGGCGATGACCGCGTTGACGTCGGCGACTTG
>JBEKVR010000099.1:0-17729 GCA_049513815.1 Roseiarcus sp.
TCCATGTGCAGAAAAGTGAGCCCCTGGCCGAACGCCTGCGCTTCGTGCTCGCGCTCGATGCCGAGGCGTAGCCGTGCGTGCAACCGCCCAAGGCGGGTTTCGAGACGGTGCAGGGCTTCGTCCGGATCAAGTAGACGGCGGCTCGTCACGTTGTCGCCTCCAGCGGCGGGTTGCGACGGGAGAGCGAGCCTTTTCGACGGCAACCGGTCCACCCCGAAACGAATAGCATGTTGGCCACCAATCGCACGGCGGAAATCAAATGGGAGGGGATCGCGCACGCCGCCATGTGTCAAATCGCTTTGAACCGTCTCCGCTGTGAAAAAGCATTGCCTCGTGACTCGCCGACCCCGGCGAGGTCACGGCCCGCCGCGTCGATCGCCGTTGTTCGGGCGACCTTCCTGCCGCCGTGGCTGGGCCGTGGGCGGCAGCCGCGCGTCGCACCTCCGCCGCATACCTTGAACCGTCTGAGCCCTGGACGTCGGTCTTGATTCAGAAGGCTTTTCTTGGTCGAATTTGGTCGCGGGGGCTCGCAACCACCGATGGATCAAAGGCATACCCTTTGCCGCTATCCGGATAGTGCTGCCTGATCGTCGGAGACCCGTCTAGAGGTCAAAATCAAACGGTTGGTTCCCGCCATCTACCGCCGGTTTCGACTTGAGCCGAACCTTCCACCAACCGCGCCGAAACGACTGGACCTGGCGCATCCTGGCCGATGGCGAACCAGCAGCTTTGGGCAATTGAATTGTCGAAGCTGACATTCGCTGCTGCGTGGCGTCGTGGCGGTTCTCGACCCCTCGGACCTTCGCCGCCGCCCCCGGCGCTCGTCGCAGGCATTGACGACGAGCGGCAGTCAGCAACACCGATTAGCACTCTCTTGTAACGAGTGCCAACGATAGCCATCTAGCCGGAGGGTCAGACTCGCGCCGAGAGCCGAGGCATTTGCCCCGAGCCGGCTTCGTATGCTGACCGGAAACGGGCCCCATGAAATTTCGTCCGGTGCACGACCGCGTCGTGATCCGTCGCATTGAGGGCGAGGACAAGACGAAAGGCGGAATCCTCATTCCCGACACCGTCAAGGAGAAGCCGCAAGAGGGCGAAGTCATCGCCGTCGGCCCCGGCGCACGCGACGAAAGCGGCAAGCTCATCGCGCTCGAGGTCAAAGCCGGCGATCGCGTGCTGTTTGGAAAATGGTCTGGCTCCGAGGTCAAGATCGACGGCGAAGATCTTCTGATCATGAAAGAATCCGACATCCTAGGGGTGATCGAACGCGCGGCCCACGCCAAGAAGGCCGTCTGAACGACGCTGTCCGCCTCTCAAATGATTGGAATGAAACCATGTCCGCGAAAGATGTCAGATTCTCCACCGATGCACGCGAGCGCATGCTGCGCGGCGTCGAAATTCTCAATAACGCCGTCAAGGTGACGCTCGGTCCCAAGGGCCGCAACGTCATTCTCGACAAGTCCTACGGCGCGCCGCGCATCAGCAAGGACGGCGTCACCGTCGCCAAGGAAATCGAACTCGAGGACAAGTTCGAAAACATGGGCGCGCAGATGGTGCGCGAAGTCGCCTCGAAGACCAACGACAGCGCCGGCGACGGCACCACCACCGCGACGGTCCTGGCCGCGTCGATCATGCGCGAGGGCCTCAAGCTCGTCGCCGCCGGCATGAACCCGATGGACCTGAAGCGCGGCGTCGACATCGCGGTGACGGCGGTGGTGAAGGACATCGAGCATCGCGCCAAGAAGGTGCAATCCTCGGAGGAGATCGCGCAGATCGGCACGATCGCGGCCAATGGCGACAAGTCGATCGGCGAAATGATCGCCAAGGCGATGAAGAAGGTCGGCAACGAGGGAGTCATCACGCTCGAGGAAGGCAAGACCGCCGAAACCGAACTCGACGTCGTCGAGGGGATGCAGTTCGATCGCGGCTATCTCTCGCCTTATTTCGTCACCAACGCCGAGAAGATGATCGTCGAGCTGGAGGATCCCTACATCCTCATCCACGAGAAGAAGCTCTCGTCGCTGCAGACGATTCTGCCGCTGCTCGAGGCGGTCGTTCAGGCGGGCAAGCCTCTGCTGATCATCGCCGAAGACGTCGACGGCGAGGTGTTGGCGACCCTCGTCGTCAACAAGCTGCGCGGCGGCCTCAAGGTCGCGGCGGTCAAGGCCCCCGGGTTCGGCGACCGGCGCAAGGCCATGCTCGAAGACATCGCCGTGCTGACCGCCGGCCAGATGATCGCCGAGGACCTCGGCGTCAAGCTCGAAAAGGTCACTCTCGACATGCTCGGGCGAGCCAAGCGCGTGCGCATCGAAAAGGAGAACACGACGATCATCGGCGGCGCCGGCGCCAAGAAGGACATTGAAGGCCGCGTCGCCCAGATCAAGGCGCAGATCGAAGAGACCACCTCCGACTACGACAAGGAGAAGCTGCAGGAGCGCTTGGCGAAATTGTCGGGCGGCGTCGCGGTCATCCGCGTCGGCGGCTCCACTGAGGTCGAGGTCAAGGAGAAGAAGGATCGCGTCGACGACGCGGTCAACGCCACCAAGGCCGCGATCGAAGAGGGCATCGTCGCCGGCGGCGGCGTCGCGCTGCTGCGCGCGAAAGCCTCGGTCGGCAAGCTCTCCGATCCGAGCGAGGACGTGCAGGCCGGCATCAACATCGTCCTCAAGGCGCTCGAAGCGCCAATCCGTCAGATCGTCGAGAATGCGGGCGCCGAAGGCTCGATCGTGGTGGGAAAGATCCTCAACGAGAAATCGCAGACTTACGGCTTCGACGCCCAGACCGAGCAATTTGTCGACATGCTCGCCGCCGGCATTCTCGATCCCGCCAAGGTGGTGCGGATCGCGCTCCAGGACGCGGCTTCGATCGCCGGCCTGATGATCACCACCGAGGCGATGGTCGCCGAAAGACCGAAGATGGAAGCGCCGCCGATGCACGGCGGGGGCGGCATGGGCGGCATGGACTATTGATCGCCTGGTAGGGTCAGGATCAATGCGCTTGCGGCGCCCCGAATAGGCGCGCCGCAAGTCCCCAATGGGCGCGAAGCGGCCGAATGCGAATGCCAATTCGTGGCCGACGGCGGACGGGCAGGTTTCCAGACGAGAGCAAGCGAAAGCTGACGTTCGATAGCAGCCCGTTGACGAAGTGGCTTTGACCCGATTCCGTTGCATCATCGAAGATTCGCGATGGACTGCGACGATGGCGATGCGGCGGGAGACCGGGGCTCAGGGCGATCTAGTCGCAGTGATCCTTGACGCCTGGTCGCACCGCGCTGTTAGCTATGCAATCGGTTGCTCGATCGACGATAAGGCCATTCATCGATGGCGTGACTCAGCGCGTCTCCAGACGTCCTTCCTCGAGACGCAGAATTCGATCGGCCGCGCCGGCGAGGTCGTCGGGAGCGTGGGCTACGATGAGCATTGCCGCTCTCGTCTTGCGGCTCATGCGACGGATCGTGGCAGTGAGATCGTGGCGCAAAGCGGCGTCGAGATGGGCGAGCGGCTCGTCGAGCAACAGGCAGCGCGGCGCAGGGGTCGAGCGCGACGCCGATTCACCTGACAGCTTGACGCTCCGACGTCTCAAGCCAGCCCGGCTACCTCAATTCTAGCCAGTTTTCGGCCAGGAAGCCGCGCGGATCTGCGTGCCCGATCTGTTGGTCGACCGTCGCTTTCGATCCGACGCATTTCCACGAGAACAGGGTGGCGTGGCCGGTCGCCGACATCGGCACGTTGGTCACATCGGGGTTCCGCCGGCAGTACGCATCCGCGCCCTCTGAAGTGCGGCTGACTTCGGCCTTGACGCAGGCGAGATTGGCGCCGACGTAGCACAGCCACACTTTGCCATTCATGCAGCGCATGAACGTGCTCGTCGCGACGAACTCGGTTGGGAGGTATAAGCCGATATTGAATAGACGGCGTGCGTCCGCGACGAGTTCCGAGCGTAGCGGACGAAGTTGGTCCTCGTTGCCGGCTCGGCGCCTCTGGCTCGCCCCAATATATTCGTAGGCCGCATACGCCATGGCGTGCATGTGTGTGAATCAGCCTCCGAGTTGACCCCAGTCGAGTCAATCATTTCAATTACTTTTCACGCCGATCGACGGTGGGACCCCAGGCCGCTTCACACGAGGTTTCAATGACAAGGTCGGTTGTGGCTGGCGTGGCGTATTTTGCGATTGTCTTTGCAGTCGCCTTTGCCCTTGGCGTACTGCGCGTCACTTTCATCGTTCCGGCGGTCGGCGGGCTGTTGGCGACATGGCTCGAACTTCCCTTCACGCTCGCCGCTTCATGGTTCGTCTGCGGCTGGCTCGTCCGCGTCCTCGGCGTTGGGTCGCTGGGTGAGGCAATTGGAATGGGGGCCGGCGCTTTTGCTCTGCTCATGGTCGCCGAAGCCGTCGGATCGATGCTGCTCTTCGGCCGCAGTCTTGAGGATCACATCGCCTCATACGCGACAACCGCCGGCGCTTTGGGTCTGGCCGGTCAGATTGCATTCGGCCTGTTCCCCATCGTCCAGCACGTTCGCGCCCCGATCGCGCCCGCACGCACCAATGTGCCGCCAAATGAAAAGCCTACGCCTACGCCAGTTCCGTAACTCCCTCCGACGCGTGAGGTGCAAGCGTGGCCAAAGTCTCTCGTTGGCGATGGTCGCGCCCCCATGCGGCGGGTGTTCAATTTGAACGAGCGGTCACTGGGAGAACGCCTTGGAAGCGCGCCAGCGTGAAGTCCGCTTTCGAGAAACGCCCGCCTGGCTTTGGGCCGGCCGTAATGGGCGCATTCCCGACGCCCGCGGTCGCATACCAAACGGACTGATTGCCGCCCTGATTCGTCGTTCCGGGAGGGGTACCAAGCGTTGGGCTTTCTTTTGCTCGTTCGCGAGGCCGGAAGCACGTGCAGCAGCGCGCATTTTGCCGATCCTTAACCACAAAGTTTGGCGCGATGAATATTTGACGCCGATTCACCGGCCATTAGTGCGCCCAGGTTAAGGCTCGTGAACTCTTGGCGCCTTCTAGGTCAACGGCTGCCTCGATCGCTGAAGCGGAGGGACGGCAATTGCGCGCAATTCCAGTCAAGCGGACTGAGAAGGCGTCCGATGCAGACGGCTTGGCCGCACTCGCCAAGCTGGCGACCGAGTCCCGCGACGCCATCATGGATGATCGCGACGCCACAATCGTCCAATTGCAGGCGCAGGCGCGGCGCCAGGAGGCCGTCTTAAACGCAATCGCGCAAGGCGTTTGCTGCTTCGACGCCGAGGATCGGGTGATCCTGAACAATCGCCGCTTCGCGGAGATCTATCGGCTTGCGCCCGAACAAATCCGTCCGGGCGCCACGCTGCGTGAGGTCATTGAGCTTCGCATCGCCGCCGGAACCTGGGCCGCGGCCGCCGACGACCATCTGTCGTTTTGCGTCGCGAACCATTTCAGCAGCGACTCGATCGTCTGGATGACCGAGCTGCCGGACGGCCGGCTCATTCAAATGCGCCGCCAGCCGATGCCTGGCGGCGGCGGTGTGGTCACCTATGACGACATCACCGAACTCAAAGCCGCGCGCACGGCCGCCAACGAGCGCCTGTCGCTGCAAGCCCTGATTGACCGGCTGCCCGATAACCTTTGGGTCAAGGACGTCAACAGCCGTTTCGTGATCGCCAACCAGGTCACCGCGACCCGAATGGGCATAGGCGGACCGGCGGAGCTGGCCGGCAAGACCGACCTGGAACTGCTTCCGCCGGAGATCGCGCGGAAATTCTTTGCCGACGAACAGGAGATCATTCGCACCGGCCAACCGATGATCGACAAGGAGGAATTCGTCTTCAAGACTTGGATCTCGACCACCAAGGTGCCTCTGCGCAACGATCGCAACGAAATCTTCGGTGTGGCCGGAATCTCGCGCGACATTACCGAGCGCAAGCTGGCGGACGCCTTGCGCGACGGCCAGGCGCAAATCCTCGAGATGATCACGATGAGCGCCCCGCTCGGCGACGTGCTCGAGCGTCTCGTTCTTCTCATTGAATCCCAATTCAAAGGCGTCTTCGCCTCCGTCCTGCTGCTTGACGAGACGGGGACCCGCTTGCGGCATGGCGCCGCGCCGAGTCTGCCGGACGCCTACAACAAGGCGATCGACGGCGCCTGCATCGGTCCCAAAGCGGGATCGTGCGGCACGAGCGCGTATCGGCGAGAATCCGTCTTCGTCGCCGACGTCATGATCGATCCGCGATGGGAGGATTACAAAGACCTGGCGGCGGAGCACGGACTGCGGTCGTGCTGGTCGACGCCGATCCTCTCGCACAAGGGCAAGATTCTCGGCACGTTTGCTATTTACGCAAGGGAAGTACGCGAACCGACCGAAGTCGAGGCGGGCCTGGCGGGCCTCATCGATGTCGCGACCCGCATCGCCGGCATTGCGATCGAACGCAAGCAAGCCGAAGACCGAATTCACTTCATGGCCAACCATGACGCGCTGACCGGGCTTCCCAATCGCACCCTGCTCAACGACCGCCTGTCGCAAGCCATTCTCTATGCGCAACGCTACGACCGTTGGGTGACGGCGCTGTTCGTCGATCTCGACAATTTCAAGTTCATCAACGACAGCCTAGGGCACAATGCGGGCGACGAACTGCTCAAGACCGTCGCCAGACGTATGGTGAGTTGCATCAGGGCGACAGACACGGTCGTGCGGATTGGCGGCGACGAGTTCGTCATTGTTCTCTTTGATCAGCCCAAGGATGTGGACGTGATCTCGGAGACCGTGCGGAAGATTCAATCAGCGATCGCGGCGCCGGTTCAGCTGGAAGGCCACGATTTGAGCGTGACGAGCAGCATTGGGATTGCGAACTATCCCAACGACGGCGTCGACACCGACGCGCTGCTGGCCAACGCCGACGCCGCTTTGTACCGCGCCAAAGACGTCGGACGCGACAATTTCCAGTTCTACACGTCCGAGCTGAACGCCAAGGTCCACGAGAAATTCCTGCTTCAGGAGGAATTGCGAAACGCCGTCGCTCGATCCGAGCTTGTCCTCCATTACCAGCCGCAAGTCGATTTGCGCACCGGGCGCGTCTTCGCCCTCGAAGCGCTGGTTCGCTGGCGGCATCCGAAACTTGGCTTGGTCCCGCCGATCAAATTCATCCCGATGGCTGAGGGATCCGGCCTGATAGTGCCGATCGGCAACTGGGTGCTGCGCGAGGCTTGTCGGCAAAACAAGGCGTGGCAGGACGCGGGACTCGCCCCGATGGTGGTCAGCGTCAACGTGTCGGCGCGGCAATTCAGGGAAAAGAACCTCGTCGCCCAAGTTGCAAGCGCGTTGAAGGAGAGCGGCCTGGAGGCCAAATACCTCGAGCTGGAAGTGACGGAAAGCGTCATCATGCAAGACGTCGATCTCGCGGTTGAGACGATGAAGGAATTGCAGGGCTTGGGCGCTCATCTTTCGATCGACGATTTCGGAACCGGGTACTCCAGCCTTTGCGCTTTGAAGAGCTTTCCCGTCTCGCGACTGAAGATCGACAAGTCTTTCATCGACGGCCTTCTCGTCAACGAAAACGACAAGGCCGTCGCCGACGCGGTCGTTTCCTTAGGTCAGAAGCTCAATTTGAGGGTCATTGCGGAGGGCGTCGAAACCGAGGCGCAGGCGACGTTTCTACGCACGATCAATTGCGACGAGATGCAGGGCTACCTCTTCAGCAAACCACTTCCGGCGGCGGGGATCGAAGACATGCTCAGGGCGCCGCCGGTCTGATGTTGGGAACACGAAAGCTCGGCGCGACGGCAGGCAGCGACGCCCCGAAGTGCGAACGGCGGTAGGCCGCCCTCGATCAGCCGCGCCGGCGCCGGAGCTTGCACCACCCCGTCCTCGCAGGCGCGGCAAGCGTATTTCGGTCGCCGCATGACCGGCACCTAGAACTGGGCGGGGACGACGTCGAGCTTCTCGCTGACGTCTTCGCCGATCCGATGGAGCGCGCCTTTGCAGCACGGGCAATGCTTGTCCTCAACGCCGACGATTGTCTCGAAGCGCGGCAGATGCGGCGGCAGCGCGCCGCGATTGGCGCGTTCCGTCGCGCTTTCGGCATGTCTCCAAAAGCCGCTGCTCAAGAGTGATAAGATCAAGTTTGCTGGTCCACGCGCCAGGGCTCCGCGACCGAACTTCACGTCTGGCAGAGCATGGCGCACGTTTTCCCCCGCCAACGACGCGCTCCTGCAGGGCGCACTGGAGGCGCTCGATATCACCGGCGAATTCCTGCGGAGCAATCTTGGCCGGCGCGATCTTCGATACCTGTTTCATCATCAACGCTTGAATGGAGAAACCCCCATGACGCGTATCCTGTTCGTCGGCCAGACGCCTGAAACGGTCGACTTCTCGGACCCCTCCCTGCCGCCGGGCTTCAACGCCGAAAAGATCAATGCCGGGATTGCACTGAGCGTCTCGAAGATTGAGGAACGAGGTTGGCAGGGCGACACCTGCATGATCACGCCCGACGCTGCCGGAAGCGCCGCGCTCGAAAAAGCGTTGAAACGCGCTGCTTACGATTGTGTTGTGATCGGCGGCGGCCTGAGACTTCCGCCCAAGAGCCTGGCGCTGTTCGAGACTGTGGTGAACATCATCCACAAAGCCGCGCCAAACGCGGCGATCGCCTTCAACACGCGTCCCGAAGATACGGCTGACGCGGCTGCACGACAACTCAAGGCTGGCTGACTGTGAACAAGCCCTTTAATTGCGGGGAAGAGTCAAGCGCGCTTTCTTAAGTCAGCGCTTCGGCATGGAGAGCAGAACAGGAGTCCCCTACCGATCCGTCAGGTGTCCGATGTCGGTCTGGCGAATGTCCATGGTATAGTCGGGACAGAACAAGACAGGCGCCGGCTATCGGACCAAGGACGAAACGATGCGTGCAGTCGGGCTATTCACTCAAGGCGGTCCTGAAGTTCTCCAGATCGTCGAATTGCCCGAAGTTCACGCTGGCCCGGGACAGGTGCGGATCCGCGTCCATGCGGCGACGGTCAACCCAACCGACGTCGGGGTTCGCGACGGCACTCGCGCCGAACAACAGAAGGCTGATCCGTCGCCCTACGTGCCAGGAATGGAGGCGGCGGGCATCGTCGATGAGGTTGGAAGCGGCGTTCCCGACAGACTCAAGGTTGGCGACGCCGTTGTGGCGATCGTCGTGCCGAAAGGCAGCCATGGCGCATATCGCGAGCAGATTGTGCTCGATGCGCGATCGGTCGTGCGCGCCCCTGCCGGAAAGACTCATGCCGAAGCGGGCACCTTGCCGATGAACGGGCTGACGGCGCGACTGTCGCTCGACCTGCTCAAGCTGTCTCCGGGTCAGGTCGTCGCCGTGACCGGTGCTGCGGGCGCTTATGGCGGCTACGTCATCCAGCTCGCCAAAGCCGAGGGGCTGACAGTCATCGCCGATGCGTCCGAGAAAGACGAAAAGCTGGTTGCGTCGCTTGGCGCCGACATCGTCGTTCGGCGGGGCGATGATGTCGCGTCACGGTTTCGCAGCCACTTCCCTCAAGGAGTTGACGGGCTCGCGGACGGGGCGGTGCTCAACGAGCGTGTCATCCCCGCGGTTCGCGACGGCGGCGCCTTCACCTCCGTCCGCGGTTTCCTGGGCACGCCGCAGCGGGATATCCATTTCACCGCAACCTTTGTGCGCTCCTACGCGCAGGAGTTCGAAAAGCTCGATCGGCTGCGCCAACAGGTCGAGGCCGGCGAAATCACGCTTCGCGTGGCAGAGGTCTATCCGCCGGAAAGGGCGGCGGACGCCCATCGTCGGCTGGAGGCTGGTGGTACGAGAGGGCGGCTGGTCATCCAATTCTAATCCGGGAGGACAAGCCGGAGAACCAGAGCGCGCACGCGAACGCCCCGCTCGGAGGCGCGGATCGATGACCGCTTTCGGGCCGGACGACCCTACCTTTGAATGACGGGAGAGGGCGCGATGCCGTCGGGCAGCTACTGGCTGTTAGTCGGCCATGGATCAGCGCGCCGATCGGCGCCGCAAGCTATTGAAGCGATTTGTCCACGTGAGGTCAGAATCTGGAGTCGATTCACAGCGCACGGAATCTCAGCGGCGGCCGCTGCGCCGATATTTCTTGAGCCATGCAGATGACCTGCGACTGATCCATTCTTGCACTTCAAGTTCGGTATCAAAGTTGCCGAGTTGCCGTTGTTTTCCTTGTGGGAGCGTGACGCGCGCACACCATCCCAGGCCGACGTCCAACTCGAGCGGTTCAAAATCCCCTCTCGGTCCGGTGTCGGGCGTCCTTTGCGCTTCCGCTTGCAACGCGGAACGCGACAAGCTGATTTGCGCCTGAGCGCTTTTGATCGCCGCGTCTGCTTCCAGCACCGCGTCGTTCGCGCCCGCGATTGCACTGACAATCCGATCGCTCAGCGCCGCAAACCTGTCGATATTGACGTTGGAGATCTGCTGATAATTCATCTCAGCACCTCACAGCCAGAAGGCGGGAGCGCTGAATTGTCTCTCTGTCGCCGAACGCCTAAAGTAAATGTTCTGCCGACGATAGCTTCACCTTACGCGAATCGAAGTAATTAGCAAATGCTAAATTTATATAAACCGACAACAATTGTGACAATATTTTGAGACGATCACATTTTATTTCCCATCGCCTCAGACAAAACTATAGGTCGGCGATGGATGCGGACCACGACTGACGCACTAACCCTCTGACAAGAGTGGCTTTATCGGGTCAGTGTGCGGTGCCGCTTCGCGGCCACCGCGGTCAAACTGGGCCACCGCCTAACGTCCGTTTTCGAGAACCGCCGCATTCGCCGGGAACGCCCGTAATGGGCGCGACCAAGCCATAGCGATCTGGCAGAAGGCTCCTCGATGTTGATGTCGAGGAGCCGATTAGACGACGCTACACCTCCGTGCCCTCGGCAAGCGCGAGGGCGTCCTCTACATCAACGCCCAGATAGCGGACGGTGCTCTCGATCTTCGTGTGGCCAAGCAGGATCTGCACGGCGCGTAGGTTGCCTGTTTGCTTATAGATGATGGACGCCTTCGTTCGGCGCAGTGAATGGGTGCCGTAGTCCTCCGGGTGCAATCCGATCCCGGTCACCCATTCATCAACAAGTCGAGCATATTGACGAGTGCTGATATGATTGGCGTGATCGAGCCGGCTCGGAAAGACGAACTCGTCAAGAGCGCCGCCTCGGCGTTCGAGCCAGACCAGAATGCTGCCTCGAGTCGGCTCAAGGAGTTCGAACTGAACTGGCCGGCCCGTCTTCTGCTGGACGACGATGGCGCGT
Source organism: Roseiarcus sp. (assembly GCA_049513815.1). Taxonomy (GTDB): domain Bacteria; phylum Pseudomonadota; class Alphaproteobacteria; order Rhizobiales; family Beijerinckiaceae; genus Roseiarcus. The sequence goes on from JBEKVR010000099.1 coordinate 11,253, forward strand.
GAGCGAACCCGACCACCGCTGACAAGGTCGCCGATCTTGATTTTGACGACGTCACACCCGCGCAACTTGCTGTCGATGGCGAGATCGAACATCGCGCGGTCGCGTAACCGACCTTCGCGGTCAAGCCAGAACCGAATGGCCCAGACTTGTTGCGGCTTCAACGCGCGCTTGGCGCCAACCAACCGGCCAACGTTCCATGGGCGCCGATCTTTGACCGACGGATCATATTCCGAGTGCCCCATTGCCGTCTCCTCTTCCGGCCACTACCGGCCAGGAGGAGAACAAGGCGCTGGACAACTCGACCCTTGAAACTGGCCGAGAACGGAATGGCGGGTTTCGGCAAAGGAAGTGTCGAAGCGGACGATAGCGGCTCTCAAACAGCGCCTGTGAATCGGCCACGGGTCGACTGCCGATCGGCGTCGTAACACCGTGAGACGGTTGGTCTTCACTGGGTCAGATCCAGGAGCTGAATTACAGTTATGGCGTCGCCATCGCTCTATCTGCCGCGCGGATCATGGGCGCGCGTCTTGGGGCAGAGCCGGCGCAATCTTGCAGGCCAAGAGCGCGAATAGACGGATCGGTTATCCGGTGCGGCTAGCCGGCGTTACTACTTTGGTGCTGTTGTTGATGGAGCTGTCGGCGTAGCCGCCGGCGAACTCGTCGTCGTCGCTGGAGCAGGAGGCGCTGTGGGTTGGTTGCGCGGCCAAAACACCGCGGCCAAAATCACCACTACGATCACTGCGGCAATCGCGTACCAAAAACGCTTGTCTCCGAAGAAGTCCATTGCAACCTCCCGTATCTGGCATCCTTATACCATAGGCAGGCCGGAGCCGCTCATAAACTTGGATGGCTGGGCATCAGCTCGTCACGCAGCGCGGTCGCTGTAGGGTTTTGCACAATGTCCTTTTTGTGCGACATACGTGTGCAGGTTCTTCAATCCTCCCAAAACGATTTGAACCGCTCCGGCGAAAGCTCCGTGTAGCGCACCGTGTGCTGAATGTTCTTGTGCCCGAGGTAGTGCTGCACCGCGCGCGTGTCCCTCCCGTCATTGGCGAGCTTGTAGCCGCACGCGTGCCGCAGCATGTGCGGATGCACCGGGAACGCAAACTTCCCTGTCTCCCCTGTTCGCGCCACCATCTTGCGGAAGCCGGCCGCCGTCATCGGCGCGCGGCGCTCGGTAACGAAGACGTACCGCGATTCGATTTGCTCGCGTTTCAAACGCCGCAGCGCGCGTATCTCGCTGCCACCCATCGGATGCACGCTCGGCGTCCCGTTCTTGAGACGCCGCACGTGCACGAGCCCGCGCTCCAGATCGACCATATCCCATTTCAAAGCGCACAGCTCCGATGCCCGCAGCCCGTGCCGATACGCGACGAGGATCATCGTCGCGTCGCGGTGACCGTAGCGCCCGCGCAACCGCGCGCCTTCGACGAGCTTCCCCACTTCCTTGACGGTGAGATATTCGCGCGGCCGGCGCTTCGCATTCAAAATCCGCCGCGGGGGCACTGTCCCAAAAACGATGCTCGGCGCTGCCCTGCGCTTCCTGCTTTTCGCGGCTGAAGATCGAGTGTTCACAAAGGGTACTGTCCCGATAAAGGCTCTTTTCGGGACAGTTGAAGTGTACCATGCTATCCAACGCTTCGGTCAAATACAGAATTCCTGGGAGGAACCTCCATGAGCCTGACGAATCAAAGTCTCATTGTTATCATCCTGGTCGGCATTGTCGCCGGCTGGCTGGCTGGCAAGGTCGTGTGGGGCGGCGGCTACGGCCTCATCGGCGACCTCATAGTCGGAGTCATCGGCGCGTTCATTGGAGATTGGCTGCTGCCGGTATTGGGTATCCATCTCGGCACAGGAACGGTCGCCCTCATCATCAATGCGACTTTAGGTGCGATCGTCTTGCTTATTGTTCTCAGGCTTGTCACTGGGGGCGGGGGTTGGCGCAGCCGTTTTGGCGGTCGTTGGTGATTCACCGCGAAGCACGGTTGCACAATGACCCTCGTGCGACCTATGTATGCAGGCGATACGATCATCGAGCCGGCTGTCTCGATGTTCGATTTTCCGCGGCGGCTGGAGGCAGTTCATGTCGATCGGGCTCATACTCGTCATCATCTTCGTCATATTCTTGCTTGGCGGATTCAGCGGACGTTTTGGCGGCTATGGCTACGGCTACGGTCACGGCGGCGTCGGCGTCATCGGTGTCATCCTGATTGTCCTCATCATTCTTGCGTTGACTGGCCGCCTTTAATCCGACTGGAGCGCTTCGCGTAACGCCGGGCTGCCGGATATGCGCGGCTTCTTAGAGGTGTCGGAAGGCTCGCGCCGGGGCGGTCGGCCAAAGCGCGCTTTTCGACCCCTTGCAGTCGCGCGCGATTCAGCAGATTGGTCTTTGTAAGACTTCGCATGTTCAGGGCGACTCAAAATGGCCGCATGAGTACATTCCGATTCTTGCCTACGCCGGCTCATGACGACTCAATGTGTCCAGCCATGAAGCAGCAGGCCAAGCGGTTGAAAAACTCAAGCTGGAGTATGCCTGATGAAACCTCTCACAGCAGCAATTATTGGCGGGCTCATTGTTGCGTTGGTCGTGGTTGGATTCCTCTACTATCAAAGGACAAATAGCGACATCACAATCAGCTTACCCAAAGTCGAGCTCAAGCGGTAAGTGCTCGATCAAAAAGAGTTGCTCGTCGGCTACCGCCTCGCGACGATATCGGACGAAAGTCTCTTACACCCCCGGACATGACAACCCGCGCTACAAAACCCCCAAGCCAGAACGTCCGTGCTGAGCGAGTCCGACTGTCCCAACAATGACCATGAACGGGACAGTCGCAAGTGACCGCATCGGTCTGGCGCTATAATGCTTGCATGGCAACCAAGACCAGATACCAGGTTCCCAGGACGCCCCGCGCGCTCGCCGTTCCAACATACAGCGGCACCGCACTCACGCCCGAGGAACTTGCCGAGTTTATCGACTCCCTCGAATACGACGAGGCCCCGGCCGCAGCGACGGACTGCGCCGATTACGACCCCGAGTAATGATTGACAGAGTTCCTCTCCGCCGCCCGATGCGGCGAGCACCGCCGACGACCCCATTGCGTCGAGTCCGCAATGAGGTCAGCTGAATCCGTGACCGCGCATCACGCGTGTCTATGGCTGCCGGACCCGTCCGGCTGGCCCAACGTGCCGAGCGGCATACTGCTCGCGGTGTGTGCGGCATAGCGGTCGCGAAGCACCCTAAGCGAGCGCTCATGGCCGCATTTTGTGCAAACGAATATCTCGACTCCCATATCAAAGATTGGATCGTCTGGCTCACTCTGTTTGAACCGCAGTTCGCCATAGCAGAGCTCGCAGTGCATGGACGGCGGGGGCTGGACGAGGTTGCGCATATGCGACCTCCTTTCGTACGACATGCGTCGTAACGAATCCGAGGGACGCTCAAAGGGGTCCCGATCAATGTGCGAGTTCGTGGGAAGCCTGACGCTTTGGTCTGGCGCGGCGATTGTAACAAACGCTAGAAACTACTAGGAGCTGCCATCGCGGCACGAATCGAACGTATGCCTTGCCCAAGAAGAATCAAGGGCTCCCTGTTTCAGATAACGGATCAATTTGAAATTGACGGCCAAACGGCGTGCTGGAAAACGTTCAGCCATGTGCCCATATTATTGAGATGGCCGAGAATCACCCGTTCACGATCAGGGTTGAACCCGATCTTTCGAGCGGTCACCGTTTCCGCTGGACGATCTACGAAAACGGACAGCCTCGCAATCGATCCCCCGTCTCGTACGCCACAAGACGCGAGGCCGTTGCCGACGCCACGAAGGCGCTGGACAAGCAGATCGCCAACTGGCGGCCGGCCATATGGCTGTGAGTCATCTTGCGGTGCTACCGTCAAATCTAACTCGCCTCGGAGCGGCGCTGGCGGACGTAGTGGCGTAACACGGAGGCGCGAGATGACCCGCTGGTCGATCGAAGATGCTGTCGCCATGGAGCGACGCCATGTTCTAGCGGGCGAAAAGATGGTCTCCCGGCAGGAGTGTCTTGCAAATGAACTGGTCGGCAAGGGACGCGATCAACTCGCGCAATCGGCTAACGAGGTCTTAGTTATCCTTCGAGAATCGCTAGATCTTTCGAGGAAACACCTTAGTCGGTTAGAGGGCCTGTTACGCGACGCGCCCAAATCAAGTTAGAACGCGACCGACGAGGCCATCCGGACTCTCGGTTGGGGTCCGTCCCGTCAAGTATAATATTGCCGAACTAATCGGTCCCGTCGAGCTGGCAGGATGTGAGGGGTGCAACCCTTGGAATTCTCGAGGATCGGCCGTTAAGGTTCGATCGGGATCATCACTTCGTTCCTCCGCATGAACCAAAGGGTCCACGGCGGATTGTATTGAGCGAGAGACGCGGGACCGGCACGGCGCAAATGGCGGCGCTGCATCCACGCTGATAGCTCGGCGGTCTTCGCCGCGACGTCGTCCGGACAGGCCAGACCAGAAAATCGGATGACGACGAACCGGGCGGGCGGCGTCACGCGCAGACGAACTCTGGCGTCGTTTGGTTCGGGAAGCGTCTCCAGCGAATAGCTGCTCGGCATTGTGAATCGCACAACCCATTCTCCAGCCGTTTGAGTTTGGGTGACGGGCGCCGTCATCGCGATCTTCTCGCTGGTCGGTTCCTGCGCCACTGGCGCCGTCATGGCGATGCTTTGCTTCCGTCTGTTGCCGCCGAAAATATATCCCGCGAGCGGGCGAAAGCCCTTGCTGGCGGCCTCCTTCTGCTCGCCGGTCACGGTGACCTCGGCGACGACGAGCGCGGGATAGTCCCGGATCTCGAACGCATTATCCTGAAGAACGGTCCGAAAAGCGGGTTCCTCGACGGCCACGGCTGCACCTCCAAGCAAGGTTAGAGTCAGGATAACGCTTCAGACCGAAGGGCCTCGCCGGCATGAAGCGTCCGCTTTCGAAAAGCGCCGCACTGGCCGGTACCCGACAGAACGCTCACGAACGCATTCTCAACGTCGGCGGCCTGAACGATGGCGGTTCGCGATGAAAGATTTCTGAAACGGAAGCAATCGAGGGGATCGAGCGAGGCGACTGGGAATTCTACGTCCACGTCGGACGAAACACCGTCAACGTGATCATCGCCACGTCTGCGGCCGGAAGCAAATACCTCCAGACAGTGGCGGACGGGGTAACGCCGGACAATCTCCTCGCTCTTCCCGAATTCCCTTAGCCACCGCGAATGGCGTCGCAAAACCGTTCGGTTCGCGCGTCCATTCAAACGTCTGTTGAACCGTATAGAGTGCATCACGCTGATCGGCGCCGCCGAGAGCGAAGCCTTCGGCGTCGGCGGCCTCCAGATGGAGATCGTCTCACGCTCGCAGCCGCGGCTCGGCGATGCCTTATATCGGCTCGCAAAGGCGTCACGGGTGCGGACCAGATACGCCCATCCCACCCACGAGCCAAAGCACTATGATGACGATCAAAACAAGCCCCAAAACGCCGCCGAGCCCGCCAATCCCATAGCGACCGTGCGCATAGTACCCACCGCCGCCGCCGAAAATAATAAGTAGTACGATAATGATAAGAATGGTGCTCATGCGTAAACCTCCGGCAGAGCTTGATAAAGTTCCGGCCCTGCCGGGACTTCAGCTACTTCTTCACAGCTTCTCGTACGGCGTCTTTCACCGCGCCGACAGCGTTTTGCACGTTTCCTTCGACCTTGTCGGATTTTCCCTCTGCCTTCAACTTAGCGTCACCGACCACCGTTCCGATCGCCTGCTTTACTTTACCTTTAAGTTCCTTCGCCGATCCGACGACACGATCCTTGTCCATGATGTCTTCCTCCAACACCTAGCAAAGCCTCCTATCGGAAGAAGTGAGCAATGGGGTAGTTTGGTTGCCGCCCTTTGCAATATTGTGGCAGGACCAACACTCCTCGTCGACCTAGATCAGCCGATACTCAGTTCTGCGATTGGCGCGCCAGGACAGTGACCTCGACGCCGCCCGCCGCTACCATGTTCGTGACCTTAGGCTCTCGCGAACGCTTTGCGCTACGCTCGGAATCTACTCATGTACTGGCTCGGTCTTGAGACAACTGGGCGCGCTTGCTCAGGCCGCCGTTACGCGACGTACTTCCAATGGCGCTCGGCTAGCGACTTCAGCGCGTGACCAACCAAATCGATTTCGCGGGTTGCGGCCTCAACCGGCGGACCGAAGCGCTTCCTCTCCGCTCGTCTTTCCACGCGCTCCCTGGTCGTTGAAGCTCGTGGTCCATGGCGAACTCTTGCGCCCGATTCACACGGATGACCGCTTTCGGGGGCGGACGACGCTGCCTTTGAATGACGCGAAAGGGCGCCAAGCGGCCGTCTGTGCGACGCGCTTGAAACGCTCGGTTTCTCACTTCTGCATCGTTCCATCATGCATCGCACGATGACCGACCGGAAGTTGCTCTGCTGCCCAGTGTTCGCAGTTTTGT
>JBEKVR010000100.1:0-20726 GCA_049513815.1 Roseiarcus sp.
GAGTTCGTCCTCGGAGCGCGCGCGCGCTTCGATCGCCAGCACCATTTCGGCGGCGGCGGCGAGCGCGTCGCGCCTCAGGTCCATCGGCGACGCCCCGGCGTGGCCGGCGGTCCCGGTCACGACGGCGCTGAGCCGCGTCGAACCGTTGATCGCGCTGACGATTCCGAGCGGCCTGCCCTCGGCCGCCAGCACCGGCCCCTGCTCGATATGCAGTTCGACGAACGCCGCCACGCCTTCGGCGCGCGCCGCGCCAAGATGGTCGGGGTCGCCGCCGAACGCCCTCAGCGCGTCGCGCATCGACACGCCGTCGGCGTCCTTCTGCGCCAGCGTCTCCGGCTCGTTGACCCCGACGAGGCCGCGCGAGCCGGTCAAGGTATGGGGAAAGCGCACGCCTTCCTCGTCGCCGAACGCGACGATCTCGATGGCGACGTCGAGCCGCCGCGCCTGGGCGACGAGGCGCTCGACGACGCTCAGCGCGGCGAGCGCGCCGAGCGCGCCGTCGTAGCGGCCGGCGTCGCGCACGGTGTCGATATGCGAACCGATCATCAGCGCCGGCGCGCCCGGCCGCCGGCCCTCGTAGCGCGCGCGGACGTTGCCGACCGGATCGATGCGCGCCGACAGGCCGCTCTCTCTCGCCCAGGCGATGAACTGCTCGGCGGCGCGCCGGTGCGATTGCGACAGACAGAGCCGGGTCAGTTTGAGCGGGTCGTCGCTGAAGGCGGCGAGCGCGTCGAGCCGCGCCATCAGCCGCCGCGCCTGGCCTTCCGTCGTCGCCGCCATCGCTCGCTTATCCTTCAATTGCCGGCGAGCGAAGCGCCGGCGAGCCAATGGCCGAGCACGCGGCGCTCGGCGTCGGTCATCTCGGTCAGGTTGTTGGGCGGCATGGCGTGGGTCAGCACCGCCTGCATGCGGATCGCCGGCGCCTCAGCGGCGATCCGCTCCGGGGTATCGAGCGTGACGCCTTTGGGAGCGATTCCGATGCCGTCCCAGACCGGCTCCGGCGCATGGCACATGACGCAGCGCGTCTGCACGACGTCGACGACCGCCGGCGGCGCGCGCGGCAGATCGAGGCCCGCCGCCAGCGTCGGCTCAGGCGCCGGCGCGAGGCCGAGCTCAGGCCGCATGCCGGGCGAGGACGCCATGGCGACCCAGAACGCCGCCCAGATCGCCGCCGCCGCCGCCAGCCACGCCCACCACGGCGCCTTTGCGGCGTCCTCGTCGGCGTGCCAGCGATTGTAGAAGTAGCGGATGAGCGCGCCGGCGATGACGACGCAGGTGACGATCGCCGGGATCGCGGCGCGATTGGCGAAGGTCACCGGATAGTGGTTGGACAGCATCATGAACAGGACAGGCAGCGTGATGTAATTGTTGTGGGTTGAACGCTGCTTGGAGGTCTTCGCCCATTGCGGCTCGGGCGTGCGGCCGGCGATCAGCGCCGCCACCGACTTGCGCGTGTTGGGCATGATGACCAGGAAGACGTTGGCGGTCATCATCGTCGCCATCAGCGCGCCGGTGTGGATCAGCGCGCCGCGACCGGAGAAGACCAGCGTGTAGGCGTAACTCGTCGCCACGACGTAGCCGAAGCCGACCAACGCCAGGAGCGCGTCGTTCTTGGCGAGCGGCGACTTGCACAGCAGGTCGTAGACGATCCAACCAAGCGGCAGCGAAGCGACGCCGATCGCCGCCGCCTGGATCGGGCCGAGCGGCGCCACCGCCGGATCGATGAGGAAGACGCTCGATCGGCCGTAATAGACCCAGCACAGCAGACTGAAGCCGGAGATCCAGGTCCAATAGGACTGCCATTTGTGCCAGACGAGGTGATCGGGAAGTTCCGCCGGGGCGAGCGTGTATTTGCTCATCTCGTAGAAGCCGCCGGCATGCACCTGCCACGAGACGCCGGCGACGCCCGTCTTCATGCCCGCCATTTTGCGCAGACCGGCGTCGAGGTGCATGAAGAAGAACGATGCGCCGATCCAGGCGATGGCCGCCGTCACATGCAGCCAGCGCAGCAGGATCGAGCCCCATTCCCAGACATAGGGACCCCACGCCGCCATCGCTTTCTCCGTTCTCGCCCCTCGACGCCCGCCCGCCGCGCTGCGCGCCCGTTGCGACAATAACGGCCGCTCTCCGGCTTGCCCACGGAGAATCTCAGGAATATTTTGCGATTGGATTGGAAGATCGCCGGCGATGATTTCACTCGAGAATGTGCGAATCTTCCTCAAGACGGTGGAGACCAATTCCTTTTCCGCCGCCGGCCGCATGCTCCGCCTTTCGCCGTCGGTGGTCAGCTACCGCATCCAGATGTTGGAGGAAGCGCTCGGCGCGCGGCTTCTCACGCGCACGACGCGGACGATGCGGCTGACCGAGGCTGGCCAGACCTTCCTCGAGCATTGCCGCGAGATTGTCGACGCGGTCGAGCGCGCCGAAGCGAGCGTCGCCGAGTCCAGCGGCGTCTCGGCCCATGGCGTGCTGCGCGTCACCGCGCCGCTCGGACTTGGGCGGCGAGTCATCGCCCCAATGATGGCGCGCTTCCGCGAAGCGCAGCCCAACACCGACGTCCGCCTGCGGCTGTCCGATCATCTGCTCGATCTGGTGCGCGAAGGCGTCGACCTCGCGATCCGTCTCGCCCCGCTGCAGGACTCGAGCTTCACCTTGCGCAAAGTCGCCGACGTGCGGCGCGTGCTCTGCGCGGCGCCCGCCTATCTCGCGCGGCGCGGCGCGCCCGAGACGCTGCGCGACCTGGCTCGTCACGACTGCCTGCTGCTGCGCTTTCCCGGTTCGCAGCAGTTTCGCTGGAATTTCGATTTTCGCGGCGAGGCGACGTCGGTGCTGGTCGAAGGGCCGCTCGACGCCGACGACGGCGACGTGTTGACGCAATGGGCGCTCGACGGCCTTGGATTGGTGATGAAGCCAGCCTTCGAGGTCGCGCGACATCTTGCCGACGGGCGGCTGGTCGAAGTCCTGCCTGAGGCCAGGCCGCAGCCGGCGACGCTCGCGGCGCTTTACCCGACGCGCCGCATGCTGCCGCCGCGCGTCAAGAGTTTCATCGAGCTCACGGTCGAGGCGTTACGCCGCCACCTCGCCGAGGAGCTTGCGCTTATCGAGCCGGCGACGGTCGCGCCGCCCTGAACCGTCCGAAAACCCGCGCCGTTATGGTAGAAGGAGCGCGGAGGAAACTGATCGACCGCGTGGAGGCTAGCATGATGACGCCCTTCCATCGCGCCGCGCTGATCGTCGGGGCCGGAAACGGCCTCAGCGCCGCGCTCGCCCGCCGGCTGGCGCGCGAGGGGATGCTGGTGGCGCTGGCCGCGCGCAACGTCGACAAGGCGGCGCGCGAGGCGCTGATCGTCAACGCCTACGGCGCGTTCCTGGTGGCGCAGGAAGCGGCGCGGCGCATGATCAAGAAGGGCGCCGGCGCGATTTTCTTCACCGGCGCCTCGGCGAGCGTCAAAGGCTATGCGAAGTCGTCGCCGTTCGCGATGGGCAAGTTCGCGCTGCGTGGGCTCGCCCAGAGTCTGGCGCGCGAGCTCGCGCCGCAGGGCGTTCATGTCGCCCATTTTGTCATCGACGGCGGAATCCTCGGTCCTGGCCGCATCGAGGACCCCAATCGGCCGGACTCGCTGCTCGATCCCGAGGCGATCGCCGAAACTTATCTGCACGCCTTGCGCCAGCCGCGCAGCGCCTGGACGTGGGAGTTCGAACTCAGGCCGTGGGTGGAGCCGTTCTGAGGCGTGGGGGCCTGGGTTAGTCGCGCGATGCGATCTCAGCCGTCAGTTTGCGGATCATCGCGTCGCCGAACTTGCCGAAATCGTCGATCGGCAGCACGAAAGCGCCCGGGCCGCCGATCACGTTGTCACGGTAATATTGCGCCAGCCCGCCGGGCGGATTGGTGTGCAGCGCCAGATAGCCTCCGCCGGCGGCGGCGCGGCGGTTGAAGATCGACAGTCCGTTGACGACCGCTCCGGCATTGACCGCCGCGTCGCGCGCCTCGCCGGCCGCTCGGCCCTGGTTGCTGGTTCCGTCGCCGGAGACATCGATCACCTTGCGGTCGGCTGCGACGCCGCCTTCGGCGAAAAGCCCCATGGCGAAATCGAGCGCCGCGCCGATCGCCGTCCGGCCGACGAAGGAGCGTGGCGCCGCGGTGAGCGCGGCGGCGAATCTCGTAGCGTCGGCCGGCGCGCGCAGCACGGTCCAATCGACGACGATCGTCTGCTCGCCCTCGCCAGCCCATTCGACATAGGCGAGCGCAATGGCTCCATGCGGGCCAGCGTGGATCGCCTCCATCAGCTTGTCGCTGACGATCGCCGCGGCGTAACCGCGGCGCTGCAGGTCGAATTCACTGTCGTCGATGCTGCGCGACACATCGGCGGCGAGCACGATCGCCGCGTCGACCGCTTCGCCGCCGCGCGCCGGCGGCGCTGCGGCGAAGATCAGCGCAAGGATAGCCAGGCCAAGACCCGGACCCGCTCGACCAAGGCGCATCGGACGCTCCCGCTCACGCCCCCGCTAGGCAACAGAGCGAGAGCCCGATACGGCGTCAATGCAAGTTCGTGTGACGGCGGCGGCGACCCTCAAGGCGTCCGCTCAAACAGCTTCCAGCGCAAAAGCTCGGTCCCACCTTGCGCGGCCAGCACATAGTCGGTCGCCAGCGCGACACGAATCGCATCGGAATAGGCGGAGGATTGGCAGGCGGGGCGCCGATCGGGGTTCTCGAAAACGACATAACGCGGCCTGGCCCTGAGATCGGCGGCAAGCGCGGGGAGACCAGCGCCGGGAAAATCGCAGAGGATGTGCGCCCAGTGGAAGACCGGCGTCGGCGGCCGCAAGTCGGTGACGATGTTGGCGAAGGCCGCGCCGTTTACGGCCAGCAGCCGGTCGTCGAGTCGCGGCCCGGTCGCCTCGACCGCGGTCTTGATCTGGCGAAGCGACAGGTCGTCGACCCGCGGCAGTTTCTCGAGCATCGCCAGGCCGCGGCCGACCATCGCCGCCCAGACGGCGACCGCGCCGAACACAGCCAAGGCGACGGTCCGGCGCCCTCGACCCCCTGCGCCAAAACGCGCGCTTACGTCTTGAGTCGCGATGAGCAGCGCCGGCGCGATGAGCGGCGTCACGTAGGTGCCGCAACCTGCGCGCTGCGCCGCCAGCCCCGCAGCCTCGATCGCCAGCCAAACGGCGGTTGCCCGCCGAGCAAACCGTTCGCCGGGTTCAGCCGGACGCGTCAACGCCGCCGCGGCGACGATCAGCACGACCGACGCGGGGAAGAGACAGTCCGCCCATGACGACAGCGCGGCGCCAAGCGAGACGTCCGCGCCGCGCCGCCAAGCGGCGACGACGACGTCGGCGACGAAGACGTCCGCGGCCCCGAGCCAGACGTAGTAGAGGAAGAAACCTGCCGGGATGATCGGCGTTGCGGCGGCGAACGCCGCGAGGACGCGCAGCCGATCGCCTTTCGCGCCCGCCTTCGCCCACAACACGTAGGCGACCGCCAGCGCGTCGATGGCGCAGGTCTGCTTGATCGCGCAGGCGAGACCGATCGCCAGGCCCGCCGCCGCGGCGCGGCTGCGACCGACCGGCTCGCCGAACGCCAACGCGAAGGCGACGAGCAGCGTTGCGGTGATCGTCTGGTAAACGACGTCGCCGCACACGACCATGAAAATCGGATAGAGCGCGACGCAGGCGATCGCCGCGGCGCGGTCGCGCGGCGCCGCGATCTGGTAGAGCGCCGCCCCCGCCACGCTCGAGGCGACAATCGCGACGATCTTCAGCGTCGAAAGCGTCGGACCCAGCAGCGCCACGGCGGCCGCGAGAAAGGCGAAACCGGCGGGTCCTTTTACGTCGTAGGCCGCGACATAGGGCGGCAAGCCTTGCGTCCAAAGCCTGGCGACCTCGAGGAAGAAAGCGTCGTCGGCGTCCTGACGGGCGAAGGTCGGCAGATTGACCAGAAGGGTCCAGACGGCGATCGCCGCGACGATTGCGAAAGGGCGCGCCAGGTCCGGCACGCCGCGCCAAGGCGCGCGCGGCGGCGCGGCGGTCAGTGTCGGGTCCGGGCCGAAGGCATAGAAACTCATGGGCCAGCGCCCCGCCTGCGAACGAACGTTCGCCCGGATTACGCCCCGCCGTGGTTAAGATTGCCTCACTTGCGGCCGCGCCCGCAAAGCGGCCGCCGCCTCAGACGTCGAACTTGACGCCCTGGGCAAGCGGCAAGCTGCGGCCGTAGTTCACCGCGCTGGTCTGGCGGCGCATGTAGGCCTTCCAAGCGTCGGAGCCGCTTTCGCGGCCGCCGCCCGTCTCCTTCTCGCCGCCGAAGGCGCCGCCGATCTCGGCGCCCGATGTGCCCATGTTGACGTTGGCGATGCCGCAATCGGAGCCGACCTCGGACAGGAATCGCTCGACCTCGCGGATGTCGGTGGCGAAGATCGACGACGAAAGCCCCTGCGGCACACCGTTGTGCAGCGCCAGCGCGTCGTCGAAGTCGCGATATTTCAGCACGTAGAGGATCGGCGCGAAGGTCTCCTCGACCACCGGGCCGACCTGCGCCGGCATCTCGACTAAGGCCGGGCGGGCGTAGAACGAGTCGGCGCCGTTGACCTCGATGCGCTCGCCGCCGTGGACGATTCCGCCCGTCGCCTTCGCCTCGGCGAGCGCCTTCTGCATCGCCGTGAACGCGACGCCGTCGATCAGCGGGCCGACCAACGCCGACGAAGCGGTGGGGTCGCCAACGGAAATGTCGCGATAGACATTGGCCAGCTTCGGAACCAAGGCGTCGTAGACGCTTTCATGGACGATGAGGCGGCGCATCGACGTACAGCGCTGGCCGGCGGTGCCCATCGCGCCGAAGGCGACGGCGCGCAGCGTCATGTCGAGATCGGCCGACGGCGTCACGATCGAGGCGTTGTTGCCGCCGAGTTCGAGGATGCCGCGGGCGAAGCGGCGCGCCAGCCGCTCGCCGACAATGCGGCCCATACGGGTCGAGCCAGTCGCCGAAAGGACCGGCACGCGCTCATCGTCGACCAGCGCCTCGCCGACCGTGCGCCCGCAGATCAGCACCGTCAGCAGGTCGGCGGGCGCGTCGGCACCGAACTTGGCCGCCGCGCGACGGTACAGCGCCTCGACCGCCAGCGCCGACAGCGGCGCCTTTTCCGACGGTTTCCACACCACCGCATCGCCGCAGACGAACGCCAGCGCCGCGTTCCACGACCACACCGCGACCGGGAAGTTGAACGCCGAAATGACGCCAACTACGCCGGCCGGCCGCCATGCTTCGACAAGCTTGTGATCGGGGCGCTCCGACTGGATCGTCAGGCCGTAGAGCTGACGCGACAGGCCGACGGCGAAGTCGCAGATGTCGATCATCTCCTGCACTTCGCCGAGCCCCTCCGACTCGACCTTGCCAACCTCGATCGTCACCAGCCGGCCGAGCTCGGCCTTGGCGGCGCGCAATTCCTCGCCAAGCAGGCGGACGAGCTCGCCGCGGCGCGGCGCCGGGACGCTGCGCCATTTGAGGAAGGCGGCGTGGGCGCAGCCGACCGCCGCTTTCGCGTCGGCCACGGTCGCCTCGTCGAGCGTCGCCAGCGGCCGGCCGTCGATCGGCGAATGGACGACGAGCCCCGCGCCCTTGAGGCGCCTGGCGTCGACGCCGAGCGACTCGAGGATGCGGCGGGCTTCGCCGGCGAGCTTGGAATCGGGGACGTGGACGGTCATGGCGGTTCTCGACGGTTTGGCGTCGACGCGGGGGCCTAGACCCAAGCGTCGACGAAATGGGCGGCCTGAGCGCCGACTTCGTAGAAGGCTTCGGCCGCATGGCGCAAGAGCGCCGTTTTCGGCTCGGTGACCGGCAGCGGCAGGTCGGCCTCGCCGATCGCCCCTAGCGCCAGATCGGCGAGGCAGCGCCCGAACACCGTGCCGGGCGCGATGCCGCGGCCATTGTAGCCGCTGAACGAGACGACATTGCGCGCGAGCCGGTGGAAGCGCGGCAGATGGTCTGCCGTCATGCCGATCATGCCGTACCACTCGCCCTCGAATTCGACGCCGGCGAGGCGCGGGAATAGCTTGGCGAGCGCGCGGCGCGCCCAGGCGCGGTGGATCGGCAGGCCGGTCCCACGTAGCGCGCCGACGCTGCCGAACACCAGCCGGCCCGCTTGGTCGAAGCGGAACGAGCTCAAGACCTGACGGGTGTCCCAGCAGCCTTGCCGCCCCGGCAGGATCGCGCGCCGGGTCGCCTCGTCGAGCGGAACGGTGGCGAAGTTGAAGTAGGGCAGATGGGTCAGCTCCGCCCGCAACTCCGCCCACGGCGCGACTGTGTAGGCGTTGGTGGCGACGAGAACCCATTTCGCCCGCGCCGCGCCCTGAGGCGTGCGCACGATCCAGCGGTCGCCGTCAGCCTGGCAGCCGAGCGCCGGGCTGGACGAAAAGACGCGCGCGCCCGCCGCGATCGCGGCGCGGGCGAGGCCGCGCGCGTAAGCGAGCGGCTGGATCGTCCCGGCGCGCTCGTCGAGCAGCGCGCCGGCATAGGCGTTCGTGCCGATCTTCGCCGCCGCCTCGGCCTTGTCGAGCAGGCGCACCGGAGCGCCGCGCGCGCGCCATTGCCGCTCGCGCTCCCCGAGCTCGGCGAGCCCGCGCTGATTGACTGCGCAATGCAGCGTGCCGACGGGCTCGATTTCGCAGGCGATCTTGTGCCTCTCAACGAGTTCGAACACGACGCGGGGCGCGTCGCCGAGCAGCGCCAGCAGCCGTTGGCCGTATGTGTCGCCCAGCGTCTTGGGCAGTTCGTCGGGCATCACCCACATGCCGGCGTTGACCAGGCCGACGTTGCGCCCCGAGCCGCCGAAGCCGATCTCGGCGCCGTCGAGCACGGCGACCGTCGCGCCGCCCTCTGCCACATGCAGCGCCGCGGAGAGGCCGGTAAATCCGGCGCCGACGATGGCGACGTCGCACTCGACGTCGACGACGAGTTTCGGCGCCGGAGGCGCCTCAGGGGCAGTCTTTTCCCATAAGCCGTGGCTCAGCGGATCGCCATTCATAGCGCGCCCCCCTCTCGCCGCGAGAGCCGATCGGAACAGAACACGCGTGCGCCGGCCGCTGAGGCCATCGACCTTCCTCCTGTTTCAGAAGATTGCGCGCCGATCCCGCCGGGCGGACGCCCCGGCATAGTAAGCTTGGCTAACTCCGTTAGGGAATAGCGCATCTGACGTCATGCGGCGATGGGACGCGGCCGAAAGGCGCCCGCCTCAAACCTCGGCGAGCCGCGTCGTTCGTCCCGCTCCGGGCTAGCGTCGCAACGGGCCTGGCGCGGTTTCAGTCGATCTCGTTGGCGATCTTCCGCAAGATGTCGAGGAACTCGGCCTTTCTGGTCCCGACGATCGCGTCGAGCTTCGCGTCATGTTCGCTGGCGAAGCGCCGCAGGCGCTCAAGGTGTTTCTCGCCGGCTGCTGTCAGACGAAGCTCGACGCGCCGCCGGTCGTCGGCGGCGCTACGCCGCTCGATCAGCCCGAGGCGCAGCAGATCCTGGATCAGCGGGGTGATCGACGACTTGTCGCGCGCAATGGTCTGCCCGAGCGCCGCCTGGCTGACGCCCGGATTGCGCGCGATCACCGTCAGCGCCGTGAACCGTCCCGGCTTGAGGTCATGCTGGCCGCTTTCGCGCGCGAAGGCGCGAAACGAAGCGTCCTGCGCAACGCGCAGGTGGAAGCCGATGTAGTTGTCGAGGTTGCCGAGATCGACCGGGGCCGCCGCAGCGGCCGATTTGGCGGCGCGGGCCTGCGGTCCGCTCGATTTCGCTTTGTCGCTCATTCGCTTAGGCGCCCTTCGCCCATCGCGCGCCGTTCCTGCGCGCGCCTGCGGCCCGTCCTTTGTCATGCGCTCATTCCGCCGTCCACCATCAGCGTCGCGCCGGTGGTGAAGCTGCTCTGGTCGGAGGCGAGATAGAGCGCCGCCTTGGCGATCTCCTCCGCCTTCACATGGCGTCCGAGCGGGATCATGCCATTGAACATCTCGGTCGCGTCGCGGCCGATGATTCGGCTGACGTCGCCCTCGACCCTGGCCTGGAAGACATTGTCGACCGGACCGGGATGGAGCGTATTGACGCGGATGCGGCGCGGCGCAAGCTCGTTAGCGAGGCAGCGCATCAGGCCGATCTGTGCGTGCTTGGCGGTGATGTAGGCGTAGACCGCCGGGGTCGCCGCGCACGCCGGCGACGCTCGAGGTGATGATGACGCTGCCGCCGTCGTTCATGTGCGGCGTCGCGTGCTTGGCCATCAGCATCGCGCCTTTGACGTGGACAGCGTAGACGGCGTCAAACACGTCTTCGGGATAGTCGGCGATCGGCGCGACGACGCCGAAATTGCCGGCGTTGCTGAACAGCACGTCGATCTTGCCCCAGCGCGCCACCGTCGCGGCGACACAGCGCTCGACGTCGACTGAGCGCGACACGTCGGCGGCGACGTAGGCGACCGGTTGTCCGGCAAACTCGACAAGCGCGCCCCCCCCCGCTTCGGCGCCGAGGTCGATCAGCGTCACACGCGCGCCCTCGGCGCGGAACAGCTTCGCCGTCGCGACGCCGATGCTACCGGCGCCGCCGGTGACGAGGCACGTCTTGCCGCTGAGCTGACCCATTTGGCGATCCTCCCAACTGCACGCCCAGACCGGCGTACGAAATTGTTTTTCATCAAACCATCTCCCGGTTATGGCGGGGTCAAAGGAAAAGATTGGCCCGCGCGCCACTGGCGCGAAACGGACCAGCCGAGGGAGAAACGTGGGATGGGCGGAACGGCCGGCGGCTACGCCGCGAGCGACGATCCGACGTCGCGATGAGCGCGTCTTTACCAGGTCCTCTGCGATTTCGTCTGGGTTGCGACGACGCTGGCGCTCGTCGCCTTCAGCCTCGGTCTGATCCTCGGCGAGCTGAAGATCGTCAACGTCGCCCAAGGCGACCTGATGATGGTCGGCGCCTATTCGATATGTACGCGCTGCGCGACTTGCCCTTCCCGCCGGCGCTGCCGCTGACCTTCGTCTTCGGCCTTGTCCTCGGGCTCGCACTCGAACGCGGCGTGCTGCGCTGGGTCTACGCCAAGGGCTTCATGACGACGCTGCTGGCGAGCTGGGGCGTCGGCATGGTGCTCAAGCAGACCGCCGCGGCGATCTTCTCGATCTCGCAGAAGGGTCTCGATCCGCCGCTCGCCGGCCAGACCGCCATCGGCGCCTTCGCCCACCCGACCTGCCGCGTCGCCGTATCCGTCGGCGTTGTCGTCCTGCTCGCCGCGCTGCTGCTGCTCGTCTACCGCACTTCGGTCGGACTGCGGCTGCGCGCCTCGATCGACAACGTCCAGATGGCGGCGCTGATGGGCGTGTCGCCGCAGCGCACCTTCGCGCTCGTCTTCGCCGTCGCCACGGCGCTGGCGGCGCTCGCTGGCGCGCTTGTCGCGCCGACGCTGGCGATCACCCCGACGATGGGGCTCTCCTATCTCGCGCCGTCGTTCTTCGCGGTGATGATCGCCAGACAGGGTTCGCTTGCCGGACCGATCGTCGGCGCGATCGCGGTCGAGTTCGTCTTCACCGTTCTGCAGGCCTACCTCAACGTCACCTTGGTGGAGAGCGTTCTGTTCGGCCTGCTCGCTCTGTTCATCGCCATCAAACCCCAGGGCGTGTCGTGGTCCTGGAAGAAAGCAGGGAAGGAAACGCAATGAGCGAGGATGGATTCGGCGCTTACGGTCCCCTCGTCTCTCGCCGCGGCTTCGCCCGCGGCGCGGCCAATCTCGCGCTCGGCCTCGCCGGCGCGAGCGCTCTCGGCGGCTTCGCCGGCCGCGCGCAGGCGGCGCCGTTCAAGGGCTCGCGGCCCTACAAGATCGGCTTCGTCGCGCCGCTTTCCGGCCCAGTCGCGCCCGAAGGCGTGGCGATGCAGCGCGGATTCGATCTCGGCGTCGAGGCGATCAACGCCGCCGGCGGCATCGCCGGCCAACCGATCGAGATCATGCGTCAAGACGACCAGGCGGTCCCGGCGGTCGCCGGAACCGTGATCAAGAAATTCATTCAGCAGGACAACGTCGACATGATCGTCGGCACGATCACCTCCGACGAGGAGACCGTCGCCGGCCAGATCGGCGCCGCCTACAACGCGCCGGTGATGTTCCTCGAGTCCGGCTTCTGGATGCCGTTCTGCAAGTCGCCGTGCGTGCTGCTCGCCGAGACCTCCTACTCGCTGCTCAGCGAGCTGGTCCCGTTCATGGCGGAGAAGTACGGCAAGAAGTTCCTGCTGATCGGCAGCGACTTCGAGTTCCCGCACCAATATCTCGGCGTCGGCAAGAGTTTCATCGCCAAGGCGGGCGCCACGGCGGTCGACGAGATCTACGCCCCGCTCGGCACCGCCGATTGGTCGAGCTCGATCGCCAAAATCAAGGCGGCGGCGCCCGACGTCATCCTCTCCGCCGTCGTCGGCGGCGACGCGATCGCCTTCGTCCAGCAGGCCAAGAGCTTCGGCCTGCTCCCGGGCGCGCATCTGACCGGCGTCACCCTGCAGCCGGAGTTCTATCCGCAGATGGGCGACGCGGTCGACGGGCTCTAAGTCGTCACCCGCTTATAGCGAGGAGATCAAGACCGCCGGCAACGCCGCCTTGGTCGCCGCTTACAAGAAGAAGTACGGCGAAGGGCCGATTCCGCTCGTCGGCGTCACCGCCACTTACGCGCTGAACTTCGCCAAGGCGGCGGCGGAGAAGGCGCGAACCTACGACCGCAAGGCCGTGTTCGAAGCGCTGCGCGGCGTGCAGGCGACGACGCCGCTCTCCGACGCGCCGCTGACGCTCAACGCCAGCAACCTCTCGCTCGACTATCCGATGTACCTCTGTCAGATCCAGTCCGGCGGTCTGTTCAAGATCGTCAAGGAGCTCGGCGTCGTGCCGGCCGGCCTGAAATCGTGCTGATCCGGCTCGACCGATGACGTCGCCGACGACGAACGAGCGCATTGACGTCCACGCAGCGCGGAGAGCGGCGGGGCTGTTGCAGCCCGGCCGACGGCTCGTCGTCGCACTCGTTGTCGTCGCGGCGCTCGCGCCGTTCGGCCTCAACGAGTTCAAAGTCGGACTGATTGCGCTCGGCCTGGCCTATGGGTTGTTCGCGATCGGCCTCGATCTCGCTTGGGCGCGCGCCGGGATCATCTCGATCGGCTACGCGGTGTTCTTCGGCCTCGGCGTCTATGGCGTGGCGATCGCGCTGAACGGCGGCGGCTCGGCGCTGCTCCGCGCAGCGGCGGGCGTCGCGCTCGCCGCCGCCGGGCTGCGTCGCGCCGCCAATCCATCGACCATGGCGGTGCTGACTCTGGCGGTGACGCTGCTGGCCGAGAAGATCGCGCGCAGTTGGTGGTCGGTCACTGGCGGCAGCACCGGCATTTTCGTCGCGCCGCTCGCCTCCGCCAACGTCTATTACTGGTTCTGCCTCGCTGCGACGGTTGCCGTCGCCGGCGCGCTATGGCTTTTCGCCTTGCGCCGGCCGTTCGGCGCGCGCCTCGTCGCCATCCGACTCAACAGCCAGCGCGCCGAGCATCTCGGCGTGCCCGTCCACCGCGAGCGAGTCGTTGCTTTTGCGCTGAGCGCGGCGCTGTCGGCGCTCGCCGGCTGCGTCGCCGCGCCGCTGACGAGCAGCGTGTCGCCCGACCGGGTCGGCGTCGTCCTGTCGACCCAGGTGTTGGTGTGAACGGCGATCGGCGGCAAGGCGACGATCCTCGGACCGATCCTCGGCGCGGTCGCGGCGACCTACGGCCAGGACGCGCTCGCGACCTGGCTCGCCGACTCCTACCTGCTGCTGCTTGGCGTGCAGTTCATCGGCTCGGTGCCGCTGTTCCCCGCTGGCGTCGCCGGTCCATTCCGCTCCGGCCCACTCGTCGTCGACTCGGGCGCCAATGCGGGTCCCGCGCCGCGGCGGCCGCTCGCCACCGGCGGCGACGCGCTGCTGTGCCAGGGCGTCGTCAAGCGCTTCTCCGGCAATGTCGTGCTCGACGGTGTCGATCTCCGCGTCGGCGCCGGCGAGACCATCTGCCTGATTGGCCCCAACGGGGCCGGCAAGAGCACCCTGCTCGGCATCCTCTCCGCCGCACGCCCGCGTCGCCGCAGGGCTGGCGCACCTTCCAAGTGCCGAGCCTGTTTCCCGGCCTCAGCGTCGACGAGCATCTAATCCTCGCGCGCCAGGAGGACGGCGGGCGCGTCACGCTGCCGGAAGCCTACGCCCGCCTCGAGCGCGGGCTCGATGGACGCCTTTTCGGCGGATCCGGAAGTCCGCCGCGCCTATCTCGGAATGGCCTGACCATGCTGCTTTCGGTGCGTAAACTCGTCGGCGGCTACAAGGCGATCCGCATCGTCAACGGCGTCTCGTTCAAACTCGGGACGAGCGAAACGCTGGCGCTGCTCGGCCGCAACGGCGTCGGCAAGACGACGCTGCTGCGCACGCTCGCCGGCCTTGCCGACCGTTTCGCCGGCGAAGTTTTGATCGACGGGATCCCGATCTCGCGCGCCGCCGTCGCCAGCCGGCCGGCACGCTCTCCGGCGGTCAGCAACAGCAGCTCGCGCTCGGCCGCGCGCTGGCGGCCGGACCGCGCTTGTTGATCGTCGACGAGCTGTCGCAGGGCCTGCAGCCGTCGATCGTCCACGACCTCGCCGAGGCATTGACGACGGTGACGCGCGAGAGCGGCCTGGCGCTGATCCTGGTCGAACAGAATCCCGAGCGGGCGATGCGCATCTGCGGGCGCGTCATCGTCATGGAGCGCGGCGAAATCGTCGCCGAAGGCGCTTCGGCGACCCTCGACGCCAGCGTGCTCGACCTGCTGGTGGTGTAAGCCGCCGCTCAGCGGCCCGTACTCGCCGCGACGCCACACGCGACGGCGGAGGGCGCGCGCGCTTGCGTCAACGCCTCGGCGAGCGCGGCGCATTGCAGCCGAATGTCGGGGATGGCGATGCATTCCCAGAATGCGGCGCGCGCGAGCGGGCCGATCGCCTTGATTCGCCGCGACGCTGTTCCATCGGCGCCGACGAGGCTGAGATCGGGCGCGACGTCGAAGCCGATGCCGAGGGCATCCGGCCGCGCCGCGCCGCGCTTAAGCAGTGCGCGCAGCAGCGGATTGGCGCTTTGCAGCGGCTGCTCGCACAGGCCGGTGCAATCGATGATCCGCGCGAAGCGTCGCGTCTCCACAGCGGCGGCGCCCCGGCGCAAGATCTCGACCTCGACGCCTTCGCCGACACGCCGCGCCCCGACGATGCGGCCGGCGACAATCGTGAGCTGGCCGGAGACGACGAGCGCGCGCAGCGCCGCCTCGCTTTGAGGCGCCATGCGGTGGCGGTGGACGTCCCAATAGCTGCGCGCGTGGCGCAGAAAGCGGCGGCGCTGTTGGAGGCTCATCGCGCCCCACAGACGCTGGGTGTGCGGCCTGAGCGCGTCGATCGCCGAACGCCAGTCGCGGCGCCTTCAGCCGCAAAGCGCGCGACCAGGCGGCGCAGCCAGGCGAGTGACGCCGAAAGCTCGGCGCCGAACGGGATTTCACTGGCGTTCACGCTGCGCGGCGGCGCCGGTCGGTGCGCCTTCGACAGCAGACCGCGGCGCGACAGTACGACGATCGGTCCGCGCTGGCCGCGACGTTCGAGCGACAGCGCCAGGTCGACCATGGTCAGACCCGAGCCGATGATCAGGATCGGCGCATCGGGCAAGAGGCCTTCGAGCGCGCCGGCGCTCCACGGCTGCTCGGCCGGAAGGCCGCCGAGCGTCGGCTTGGCGTCGTGGCCGGTGGCGAGGATCGCGACGTCCGCCGCCAGCGCTTCGCCAGTCGATAGCGTCAGCCGTACGCGGTCGGCCCATTCCTCGATATCGGAACAGCGCGCGCGCATGCGCCGGACCGGACCGTTTGACAGCGTCTGCTCGGCGAGGTCGGCGAGATAGTCGCCGTAGAGGCCACGCGAGATGAACGAGAACGGGCTCGACGCGCCGGCGCCGCAGCGCGCGCTCAGCCACGTGTAAAGGTGGTCTGGCTCATCGGCGAACGCGCTCATGTTGGCGACGCGCACATTGAGGAGGTGCCGAGGGTCGGCGGTGGCGTGGGCGAGCCCGCGACCGAGCGTCTCGCCCGGGTCGATCAGCACGATTTCGTCGTTCGCCGCGTCGAGTCGCCGCGCAAGATGCGCCGCCGTGAGGACCCCGGTCGCGCCGCCACCGACGATCGCGAGTCGCATGGCCCTCTCCATACAGTCTACTAGAATTATAGACTGTATGAACTACCGCATTGTCAAGGCGGCGGCCGCCGCCTGCGGGTCCGCAGTGCGCCCAGCGGGTCCTCTGCCGGCGCGCCCTCGGGAATCACCCGGAGTTGCGGCGGACGGCGGCGTCGCGCCACTGTCGGGCGTCAACCGACCCCATGAGGCGGCGATGGATTTCGATAGCCCGACGGCCCTGCGCGCTCGCGTGCTTGCGCTAGAAGAAACGGTCCTGCTGCTCGCCGGCGTCATGGCGAGCTATCCCCAGACGCGACGCGATCTCGAGGTCCGCTTCGCGGAGCTCGCCGCCCATGCCGAGGCGCGAGGCGCATCGCCCGCAGGGAAGTTGCTCTACGAAACTCTCGCCGAGCAGATTGCCCAGCTGCAATCGCTGACGGGCCTAACCCGACACTGAGGGCCGCCGGGACACTGGGCGACTGTAACAAATCCGTCGCATTGTGAGGCTAGCAGGCGCGCTATAGACGCCGAGCCCGGCGTCAAGGTCAGTGAGCCGGCCATGCCTTCCCCAGCGCGTTCCGAAACCGGCGATCCGCTACTGCTGACGCCTGGCCCGCTGACGACGTCGAAAACGGTCAAACAGGCGATGGTCCATGACTGGGGCTCGCGCGACGCGGCCTTCATCGCCCTCAACGCCGAGGTCATGGAGAGCCTGCCGAAGATCATCCATGGCGAAGGCGCCTACGTAACCGTGCCGATGCAGGGGTCGGGCACATTCGCCGTCGAAGCGATGCTGACCACATTCATCCCGCGCGATGGCGCGATCCTCGTGTTGATCAACGGCGCCTACGGTCAGCGCGCCAAGCGCATTCTCGCCATCGCCGGCCGCAAGACCTTTGTCCACGAGACCGCCGAGGACACGCCGCCGGACCTTGGCGCGGTCGAGCGCATCCTTTCCGAGACGCCGGCGATCACCCACGTCTTCGCCGTCCACTGCGAGACGACGAGCGGCATTCTCAATCCGATCGAGCAGATCGCGTCGCTGTGCGCGCGTCACGGCCGGCGGCTGCTGATCGACGCAATGAGCGCCTTCGGGGCGCTCGAGCTCGACGCGCGCACGACGCCGTTCGACGCAGTCGCCGCCTCCGCCAACAAGTGCCTCGAAGGCGTGCCGGGCCTCGGCTTCGTCGTCTGCCGCCGCGAGGCGCTCGCGGCAACCGGGGGCAATGCGACGACGCTGTCGCTCGACCTGCTCGACCAGCGCCGCAATCTCGAGCAGACCGGGCAGTACCGCTTCACCCCGCCGATCCATGTCATCGTCGCCTTCCACCGAGCGTTGCAGGAGTTCTTCGCCGAGGGCGGCGTCGCCGGCCGCGGCGGCCGCTATGCGGAGAATGCGCGCATCCTCATCGGCGGCATGCGCTCGCTCGGCTTCGAAACGCTGCTCCCCGACGCGCTGCAGGCGCCGATCATCGCCACCTTCCGCACGCCGAGCCACCCGAATTTCGTCTTCCAGCGCTTCTATGATTCCCTGAAGGAGCGCGGCTATGTCATCTATCCGGGCAAGCTGACAGTCGCCGATTCGTTCCGCATCGGCTGCATCGGGCGTCTCTATTCCGGCCACATGCGCGGCGTTCTCGAGGCCGCACGCGAGACGCTCGAAGAGATGGGCGTCGCGCTCGCGCCCGCCCCGGCTGCGTGAGAGGAAACGCGATGTCCGAACATCCGCCGCAGGTCTCGGTCAACGGCCGCGACTATCGCTGGCCCGTGGCCCCGACCGTCATCATCTGTCTCGACGGCTCGGAGCCCGGCTATATCGAGACGGCGATCGACAAAGGCCTCGCGCCCAATCTCGCCCGGCTGATGCGTGACGGCGCGCACTTGACCGCGCTCAGCGTCATCCCGAGCTTCACCAATCCCAACAACCTGTCGATCGTCACCGGCCGGCCGCCGGCCGTGCACGGCATCGCCGGCAACTACTTCCTCGACCCGGCGACGGGCGAGGAGGTGATGATGAACGACGCGCGCTTCCTGCGCGCCGACACGATCATGAAGGCCTTCGCCGACGCCGGCGCGCGCGTCGCCGTCGTCACCGCCAAGGACAAGCTCAAGTCGCTGCTCGCTAAGGGGTTCGAATTCGCCTCGGGGCGCGCGGTCGCCTTCTCCGCCGAGAAAGCGGACGCGGCGGCGCGCGACGCCAACGGCTTCGACGCGGCGCTCGCCTTCGTCGGCCAGCCGCTGCCGGCGGTCTATTCGGCGGCGCTGTCGGAATTCGCCTTCGCCGCCGGCGTCAAGCTGCTCGCGTCCTTCCGCCCGGACGTCATGTACCTGTCGACGACGGACTACGTTCAACACAAGGCGCCGCCAGGCTCGCCGGCCGCCGACGCGTTCTACGCGATGGTCGACCGCTACGTCGGCGCGCTCGACGCCGCCGGCGCGGTCGTCGTTCTGACCGCCGACCACGGCATGAACGACAAGCACCTCGCCGACGGATCTCCCGACGTGCTCTATCTGCAGGACGTCGTCGACAAGCTCGTCGGCGCCGGCGCGGCGCGCGTCATCCTGCCGATCACAGACCCTTATGTCGCTCACCACGGCGCGCTCGGTTCGTTCGCCACGGTCTATTTGCCGCCCGACGTCGACCGCGCGAGGATCGTCGCTGCGCTCGCCGCCGAGCCGGGCGTCGAAGCGGCGATGGAGCGCGAGGAGGCATGCGTCCGCTTCGAGCTGCCGCCCGACCGCGTCGGCGACATCGTCGTCCTTTCCGGGCGCCACAAGGTTCTCGGGACCACCGCCGCGCGCCACGACCTTTCAGGGCTCGCCGAGCCGCTGCGTTCGCACGGCGGCCTGTGGGAGCAGCGCGTGCCGATGATCGTCAACCGCCGCCTCGTTGGCCCGACGCCCGAGCCGCTGCGCAATTTCGACGCCTTCGACGTCGCCCTCAACCGGATCGCCCGATGAATGTTCCCGCCGCCCTCCCCTTTCGCCGCGAGGCGATGCGCATCGCGGGCAAGCCGATCGAGACCGGCGAAACGATCGACGTCTTCAATCCCTATTCCGGCGCCGTTGTCGGCACGGTCCCGGCGGCGCGGCCCGAACATGTGCGCGACGCCTTCGCCAGGGCCAAGGCGTTCAAGCCGCGGCTGACGCGCTTCGAGCGCCAGCGCATCCTGCAAGCGACGGCGGAATTGCTGCGCGACCGCAAGGAGACGTTTGCGCGCCTTATCACCGCCGAGTCGGGCCTGTGCTGGAAGGATTCGCTCTACGAGGCGAGCCGCGCCTACGACGTGTGGTCGTTCGCGGCTCAGCTCGTCATCAAGGACGACGGCGAGATTTATTCCTGCGACATCAGTCCGAACGGCAAGATGCGCAAGATCTACACGACGCGCACGCCGCTCCTCGGCGTCGTCGCGGCGATCACGCCGTTCAACCATCCGCTCAATATGGTGAGCCACAAGCTGGCGCCGGCGATCGCCACCAACAACCGCATCGTCCTCAAGCCGACCGAACTGACGCCGCTGACGGCGCTGGCGCTCGCCGACCTGCTCTACGAGGCCGGCCTGCCGCCGGAGATGCTGTCAGTCGTCACCGGCAATCCGACGACGATGGGCGACGCGATGATCGTCGACCCGGATTGCGACCTCGTCACCTTCACCGGCTCGGTCAAGGTCGGCAAGCACATCGCCGAAATCAGCGGCTATCGCCGCCTGGTGCTGGAACTCGGCGGCAACGACCCGCTGATCGTCATGGAGGACGCCGACCTCGACAAGGCGGCCGAACTTGCCGTGATGGGCGCGACCAAGAATTCCGGCCAGCGCTGCACCGCCGTCAAACGCATCCTGGTCGTCGACAGCGTCGCCGACCGGTTCGTGGAGAAAGTCCTGCCGCGCGCCGCGGCGCTCAAATGCGGCGATCCGATGGACCCGGCGACCGACGTCGGCACGGTGATCAACGAGCGCTCGGCCAAGTTATTTGAAGCGCGCGTCGCCGACGCGGTCGCCCATGGCGCCGAGCGCCTCTATGGCGGCGAACGGCGCGGCGCGTCGTTCCCGCCGGTCGTCGTCGACCGGGTTCCGTTCGATTGCGAGCTGGTCCACGAGGAGACGTTCGGACCGGTGATTCCGATCATCCGCTGCCCCGACGACATCGGCGAGGTGATCCGCATTTCGAACTCGACGGCGTTCGGGCTCTCGTCCGGCGTCTGCACCAACCGCCTCGACTACGTCGGCCGTTTCGTCGCCGAATTGGAAGTCGGGACCGTCAACATCTGGGAGGTCCCCGGCTATCGCATCGAGATGTCGCCGTTCGGCGGCGTCAAGGATTCCGGCCTCGGCTACAAGGAAGGCGTGGTCGAGGCGATGAAGAGCTTCACCAACGTCAAGACCTATTCGCTGCCGTGGTCGGCGTGAGATGACGCGCGACGTCCCTTTGAGCGAAGGCGATGTCAACGCCGGCGCGGCGCGGGCCGCGTGGCGCGCCGGCTTGAGCGACCAGGCGCGCGCGGCGCTCGACGAGGACGAGCGCTATTTTCTGCGCCAGTCGCTGTCG
>JBEKVR010000101.1:0-17537 GCA_049513815.1 Roseiarcus sp.
TGACCACCGAACCGCAGGCCAACGTCGAGCGCTACGACGCCCTGCGCAAAGTCCGGGAGGCGCGCCATGCGTCATAATCCCGCCGCCGGCGCCGTCGTCATCATGCTGCGCGGCCTCAAAATGCACGGCATGGCGCAGGCCGTCGGCGAGCTGACCGAACAGGGCTCTCCGGCCTTCGAAGCGGCCCTGCCGATCCTGTCGCAGCTCCTGAAGGCCGAGACGGCCGACCGGGAGGTGAGGTCAACCGCCTACCAGCTCAAGGCCGCGCGCTTCCCAAACTACCGTGATCTCGCCGGCTTCGACTTCGCCAGCAGCGAGGTCAACGAGCCGCTGGTGCGCCAGCTCCACCGATGCGAGTTCCTGGAGGACGCCCACAACGTCGTCCTCGTCGGCGGTCCCGGAACGGGCAAGACGCATCTCGCCACGGCGATCGGCGTCCAGGCCATCGAGCATCACCACAAGCGCGTCCGGTTCTTCGCCACCGTCGAACTCGTCAACGCGCTCGAACAGGAAAAGCTTCAAGGCAAGTCCGGGCAGATCGCAGCGCGGCTCGCCCACTCCGATCTCGTCATCCTCGACGAGCTTGGCTACTTGCCGTTCATCGCCTCCGGCGGCGCGTTGCTCTTCCACCTGCTGAGCAAGCTCTACGAGCGGACCAGCGTCATCATCACGACAAACCTCAGCTTCGGCGAACGGGCCACCGTGTTCGGCGACGCCAAAATGACGACCGCGCTGCTCGACCGCCTCACCCACCGCTGCCACATCCTCGAAACCGGAAACGACAGCTTCCGCTTCAAGAACAGCTCGGCGAAGGTCGCCAAACCCGCAAAGGAGAAGCCCCGGAACTTGACGCACGCCTAACCCTCAAACCAACATCGAAGCCGGGTCAGTTCTCAATGGAAATCCCGGGTCAGTTCTCCGCGGAAATCGACAGTCTGGCCCTTCGCCGTGACGTTGAACTTCGGCTTGCGCGGGTTGATGAAAACGCCGAGGACCGCCGGGAACAACATGACGGATTGGATGTATTCGTAGAGGTCCGACGTCCATGGCCAGCGCACCCGGCCAAACACGTAACTCTGAATCAGCAGCGCTGCGAGCATGTACTCGAGCGTGTACGCCACAAATTCCTGACCATTGGCGATGTATATCTTCAGGCCGAAGAAGATATAGGCCATCGGGGCGAGGACGAAGATGATACGGGACAGCGGGAACAGCCAGAACATGCTGCTGGACAAGTAGCAGAGCCGCTGAGCCATATTCAGCCCGCTGCGGAAGAGCGGGTTCTTCAGCAGAAGAATCTGCACCATCCCGCGGCACCAGCGCGAGCGCTGGCCGATGAACGACTCGAACGTTTCCGGCTGCAGGCCGGCGATCATCGGCTTGTCGACGTAGAGGCTCGACCAGCCGCGCGAATGCAATTCGAGCGCAGTCTCGGCGTCCTCGGTGACCGAGGAGCCGTGAAATCCGCCGACGCTGTCGAGCGCCTCGCGCCGCAGCAACGCCGCCGAGCCGCAGAAGAACGCGGCGTTCCACTTGTCCAAGCCCTTCTGCACCAATCCGTAGAACATCTCGTTCTCGGCAGGCATGCGCGCCGCGCTGAGATTCTTCTCGATCGGGTCGGGATTGAGGAAGAAGTGCGGCGTTTGAACCAGGAAGAGGTTTTCGTCCCGATTGAAGAAGCCGACCGTTTCGCTGAGAAAGTCCTGCGCGGGCACGTGATCGGCGTCAAATACGGCGATGATCTCGCCTTCGCTGTTCGCCAGCCCGTTGTTGAGGTTGCCCGCCTTGGCGTGGACGTTTTCCTCGCGCGCGAGATAGTGGGCGCCGAGATTGTCGCACACCGCCTGCAAGCTCTGGCGGCGATTGAGCGCGCGCGTCGCGACGGCCGGGTCGTCGGAATTGAGTTTCTCGTCAGTGCCGCCGTCGTCGAGAAGGAACACGTTCAGCTTCCCCTCGGGATAGGTCATCCGCTTCGCCGCCGCGACCGTCGGCGCCACGATGTCGATCGCTTCGTTGTAGGTCGGGATGAACACGTCGACGGTCGGAGCGTCTTCGTCGGAGAGGCGCGGCGCCCTTGGCCGGGTGATCGGATCGGCGACGGTGAAGAGGCTCAGAAACAACATCGCCACGCAGTAGCATTCGGCGGCGACGAGGACGTATCCGGCGATGAAATCGAACGGCGAGTCGATCGGCGGCAGCGTGCTGGACAGCCGCCACAGCAAGTAGCGTAGGACGACGAAGATCCCCAGCGCCAGAAACACCAGGCGCAGCGGACCCCGCAGGCCGAGCGTCTTCATGACCAGCATCGCCACGAGGCATCCGGTCGCCAAGACGAACTGAGCTTCGACGCCCAGGGGCAGGCTGGCGACGAAGATCATCATCGCCGCGGCGATGGCCCACAGAGCAAGTCCGAACACTTTCAACATGACGCCACCCGGTCGTCTGCGCCGCGCGCACGCCGCCATCTCGCAGACGACGGCTGCGAGGGGACGACCTGTGGTGCGGCTTGTTGGAGTTAGATTTATTCTAACTCGAACCCAACGGTAAATGGACTCTTAACGCAGCGTCAAGCAAAAAAAGTTTGCACAGAATGAGAGAAATTTATGCAACGTCACGTAGATGAGATCGTTTTGTCATCAATAGCTTAGCGCGAGATGCGACAATGAACGTGAAGCCAGGGTGTATGAACGCCTTGCGTCGTCATATACTATATTAGACTGCGGGGTGCTTTGGCGCGCGGCGCGTTATCCTGCCTCGCGGTGTAACGTCACATTATCCAGGCGGCAGAGCCGACGCGAACACAATCCCGAATTGTTTATGATTGTTCGAGATGCCGCCGTCCAACAAATCCCCGCGGACAAGCAGAATGTTGCCGATACCAATAGCTGTATTGCGCGCAATGCTGGATGGCAGGACTGCTGTGACCTCCGGCATTCAACCAACCGGGGCCTGAGTCGCGGGTTGAGATTGGCGCAGGAGCGCCGGGGGAGCAACGGGCGATCGGCGGAGCTGGTCGGGGTTGCGACGCTGATCGGCGTCCAGACCCGGCATCGAATACTATCTCGGAGATCAGACGGCGCGGCCCAAGTTGATCGTTATCCGCGTGCGACGAGTTGGCGGAGCATGGTCTCAAGCTGCGTTTTGCCTTTGAGCGAGCCCATTTCGCCGCTTTCGAACAGACACGCGCACTTGCAGGTCCGCACCCCGTTCGGGAGCGGCCAAGGTCACCGGCGCGACGGAAATGACAATGGACGGGTCCGTTGTGGCGGAGGCCGGGGTTCGGGGGCTTGGTCGGTCGCACGCATCCCCTTCGTAACCGGCAAAGCCTGTGGCGCTCGGCTATCTGTGTTAAGAGGAACTTTGCTCCGCTACATGTGGATCGCAGTTCCGCTTACAGTTGGATTTACGGACCATAGTTCCGTCTATCAAAGGCAGCGTGAGAAAGGATGTTGATCGATGACGGAAGCGCGCACGCCTGATCCGCTCCGCGAAACCGGGAAGGAATACGGGCACGCTCGGCGTCCCGTGCGCGCCGACGCGCGCCGCAACGAAGACGCCCTGCTCGAAGCGGCGAAACACGTCTTCGTGACGTTCGGCGTCGATGCGCCGGTGCGCGAGATCGCAGCGCAGGCGGGCGTGGGCGTCGGCACGCTATATCGCCGGTTTCCCAAGCGGTCCGATCTGGTCGCCGCCGTTTTCCGGCGTGAAATCGATGCCTGCGTCGCCGATGTTCAAGCGCTTGCTGCCGAAAAGGCGCCGGGCGAGGCGCTCGCGAGCGGCTTGATGCGCTACACCCAGTTCGTCGCAACAAAACGCGGGCTGGCCGCGGCGCTGCATTCGGGCGATCCAGCCTTCGACGCGCTCCCCATCTACTTCCGGGCCAGGTTCGAACCAGCCCTGCAATCGATCCTCGAAGCCGCTGCGGCCGCCGGCGTGATCCGCGACGACATCGTCGCCTATGACCTGCTACGGGCGATCGGCAATCTTTCAGTCGCGACAGGCGAGGACAGCATGGACCATATCAGACGCATGGTCGTGCTTTTGATCGATGGGTTGAAACATGGCGCACCGCCGCCCGCAAAACAAAGCGCCGACTAATCTGTGTTTTGGCGTGGTGTCTGACCCACCAATCGGCGTCCATCGCGGACCCATAACTTGGAGTGTGACTCTGTATTTGTATCCGTTTGCAGCGCCCGACTGGCCCCAGCGCCGCATCTCGCCGAAATCCTCCTTGCGCAGGCGATAGAGCGCCGCGCCGAACACTTTCGTCGCGCCGCCGACGAAATAATGAATGTTATTCGGCGCAGACTTTGACCCGCACGTTCCGTTTGGGATCAATAATTTATTACGCCGATCGGCGTCGGGACCCCGCGCCGAACGACACCCCAGATTCTTAGTCTGGAGCCGTGTGAGCCCGATCTCGGTTACCTATAGTGACATTGCCGCGGTGACGGTCAGACCGACACCAACTTAGCTTTCACGGCGCCGCGCAGTTTCCGAGGATTGAGCAACGCCGCCTGGATAGGCGCAAGTGGCATATTCGCCATCCATCGGTGTTTGCGAGCCCCCGCGACAAGCGATAGATCGGCCCTCGATGCCCCCGGCGCGGGGGCCTTTTTCGTCGGCGCGAATTCTCCTATTAGCCAGGCCGCATGCGTGGAAATCGGGTGTCGTTTCGGTGAAATTGGTATGGACTAAACAATCCATTTCTGCTACAATATAGAACGTTCATACCGGCTACATTCACCGGCACTGACGAGCGGCCGAACGATTCCGCGCGAACGAACGAGGAGACGCTAAAGTGACTATCTCGCCCCCAAATCAGTCGCCATTGCATCGAACCGTGCACGGCGCGCCGACTGACGTGTGGAACGACTCGTGCTCGCCGCGGGAGCTCGAATACGCAATCGGCAATGGCGCGGTCGGCGCAACGACCAATCCTTCCATCGTTCTCGCTGTCCTGCGCAAGGAATTCGACTCCTGGAAGGGGAGGCTCCGGCAGTTGATCGCCGAGAGCCCGACAGCGACCGAAGACGCGATCGCCTGGAAGCTGATCGAGGAGATGGGACTGCGCGGCGCCGAGATGCTGCTGCCAGTGTTCGAGCGGGAGCGGCGCCTCAAGGGTCGCCTTTCCATGCAGACCGACCCGGTCAACTATGTCGACTCTTCCAAGCTTGTGGAACAAGCGATCCATTTTAGCAGTCTTGCGCCGAACATCCAGGTCAAGATCCCGGCGACGTCTGCGGGCATTGTCGCGATCGAGGAGGCGACCCGCCTTGGCGTCAACATCAACGCCACGGTCAGCTTCACGCTGCCGCAGGCCATCGCCGTGGCGGAGGCCGTGGAGCGCGGTCTCGATCGTCGCGCTAAGGAGGGTCACGACGTCTCCGAAATGCGGCCGGTCTGCACGATCATGATCGGACGACTGGACGACTGGCTGAAAGTGATCGCCAAGCGCGAGGGCGTCATCACGACGCCAGGCCATCTCGATTGGGGCGGCGTCGCCGTCTTCAAGAAGGCCTACGGCATCTTCAAGGCGCGCGGGTATCGCGCGCGGCTGCTCGCCGCAGCCTACCGCCACCACCTGCATTGGTCGCAACTGATCGGCGGCGACGTCATTTTGACGATTCCCTACGAGTGGCAGGTGCAATTCAACAAGTCCGACGTCGAGGTCAAGCCGCGCATCGACGATCCCGTCGATCCCGCCATCGTCGACGACCTCCATCGGAAATTCGCTGAGTTCCGCCGCGCCTATGACGAAGGCGGCATGTCGGTTGCGGAATTCGACCGCTACGGTGCGACCGTCAGGACATTGCGGTCGTTCATCGAAGCCTACCGGGAACTGACG
Source organism: Roseiarcus sp. (assembly GCA_049513815.1). GTDB lineage: Bacteria > Pseudomonadota > Alphaproteobacteria > Rhizobiales > Beijerinckiaceae > Roseiarcus. Next base: position 5,849 of record JBEKVR010000101.1, read on the forward strand.
GCGGTGGTGCGCGATACGATGCTGCCGCCGCCCTGAGCGGCCGGCGGCGATCCCGTCCAACTTCACTTTCGCCGGGCGGCTGTAAAGCCGCCCGGCGCGTCTGTGGCGATACGGCGCGACGCGCCGCACGCCTCGCCGCGTCAGCCGACCTTGAGCGCCTCGCGTATGGCGCACGCCAACCGCGTCGCCTCGCGCGCGTCCTTGAGGCTGAGCGGCGTCGGCCCGTCGTTTTGTACCGCCTTGATGAAAGCGCGCGCCTCATGAAGGAAGGCTTCGCCGAAGCGCTCGAAAAAGTCGACCTGGCCGGCGGTCGAACGGCTCCCGCCGCTCTCCAGCGTCAATGGGAGCCGGGGAATGCCCGCGCCGAGATCGAGCGCCCCCTTGTCGCCGACGATCCTCATCGACGCCTCGTATCCTCGATGCGACGTCCGCGACACGTAGAAGGTCGCTATCTGGCCGCCCTTGAAGGCGACGCTGGCGCTCCCGGTGTCGACGTCGCCGCACGCGCCGAGCGCGGGATACATGACGCGGCTGCCGGCGGCGGCGACAGAAATGGCTTCAGCGCCGTCGAGCATCCACCGCACGAGGTCGATGTCGTGGATGCAGCAGTCAAGGAAGATGCCGCCCGACGTCGGCGCGAAGCGAACAAAAAAACCGTCGGGGTCGACCGGATCTTCCGAGACGCAGCGAATGGCGAAGACCTTCCCCAATTCACCGGCGTCGATCCTGCGCTTGGCTTCGGCGCAGGCGGGATCGAAGCGCCGCATGAAGCCGACCATCACCACCTGACGGGGGCGATCGGCCGCGGCGGCGACCGCCCGGTCGCAATCGCTCGGATCGAGCGCTAGCGGCTTCTCGCAGAAGACGTGCTTGCCGGCGTTGATCGAGGCGATCATCTGGTCGGCGTGAAGGGACGTGGGCGTCACCAGCCAGACCGCGTCCAAACCGGGATGCGTCAGCAATTCCTCCAGTCCCGGGTAAGTCGTCACGCCGTTCAGCGACGCCGCCGCCCACGTGCGCTCCGCTTCAATCGGGCTTGCCGCGGCGACCAGTTGAGCGCCGGTCACTCGGAACGCGAGGTTCTCGGCATGACGACGGCCAAGGCGCCCGAGACCGACGATCCCGACGCGAACTGATTCAGACAAGTTGCGGCCCTCCCAATCGAGAAATGGCCGAACCGCGCAAAGCAGTTCGGCCATGCAAGTCTTCACGCTGGCTTTCGCCCTCGCCCGCCGAGGCGGGCTCGAGTTCCACTCACTTGATCGAGTTGCGGAAATCGAGCAGTTGCTGCGCGTTTTCCTTGGTGATCAAGGTCGCGCCGGAATCGATGCGCTTCTCGATCGTCTTGCCGGCGATCACTTCGAGCGCTTTCTCGATGCTGAGGCGGCCCATGTCGTAGTTGCCCTGGGCGATTGATCCATAGAGATCGCCGGCGAGAATGGCCTTGAGGTTGTCGGCGTTGGCGTCGACGCCGATCACCGGAACCGACTTGCCGGCCTGCTTGAGGGCGCGCAGGGCGCCGAGGGCTTCTTCGTCGTTGCCGGCGAACACGCCGGCGACGTCCGGCGTGGACTGGAGGATGTTTTGTGTGACCGTGTAGGCCTTCTCGCGATCCGAATAGGCCGGCTGACGCGCAGCGATCGCAACCCCCGCAGCTTCGAGCACCTGCTTGGCGCCGTCGCAGCGGTCGGTCATCGACGGATTGCCCGGCGCGCCGTCGAGCAGAATGACCTTGTCGCCCTTCTTGAGGAGCTTGACGAGCGCCTCGCCGCCCGCCTTGCCGGCTGCGATATTGTCGGTGCCGATGAAGGTCGAATAGTCGGTGAACTTCTCCGGCATGCCGGTGTCGACCAGGAGAACCGGAACGCCGGCGGCCCGGACTTTGGTCAACACGTTGATGGCGGTGGCAGGCTGGGACGGCGAAAAGACCAGCGCCGCCGGCTTTTGCGCCAGAACGTCCTGCACCATGTTGATCTGCTGCTCGACGGCGTCCTCAGTCGGCGGTCCGAGTAGGATGAGATCGACATTGTTCTTCTCGGCGGCTGCCTTCGCGCCCGCCGCGACGATCTTCCAATACTGGCTGCTCAATGTCTTGAGCACGACGGCGATCTTGACCTTGTCGGCGGCCGCAGCCGGCGCGCTGACCGCGGTCAAGGCTGGAAGCGCTGACAGAGACAGGGCTCCAACCACAAGCGTCGAAACGAAAGTCCTCCGATCCATTTCTTTCCTCCTCAGATGATGACGCCGACTTTCGGCATTGTATTTCACGCGCTATCCCTTTCAGACTGCTACGATTTCAACCTCCCTCGGGTCGTTGCATTAAGTCGCTGAGGCCCGCTGATCGCCTGGGCGATCGGATGCGCCGATCCGCCCGGTCCACGCGGGACATTGTCCTGTCGTTCGCAGGCGGCCCATCTATCGAGCGAGGCCTTTCGCTGAGCGCCCGCGCCAGATTGCTCCATCAGCGCGCCGATCTGAGAACGCTCTGGCGCAGAACGTCGACTGCGACCGCAACGACAATCACTGCGCCAATCGCGAAAGTCTGGAAGGCGCTGTCGACGTTGAGGAGGTTGAGGCCATTGCGCAGCACGGCGATCAGCATCACGCCGACAATCGTGTTGCCGATCGAACCAACGCCGCCGAAGAAGCTGGCGCCGCCGATGATCACCGCGGCGATCGCGTCCGTTTCGTAGTCGATGCCGGCCAGGGGATGAACGGCGTTGACGCGTCCGGCGAGAACAAGGCCGGCCAGGGCCGCCATGAAGCCGCTGATCGTGTAGACGAGATTGAGAATGCTGTTGACCTTGATGCCGCTGAGGCGGGCGGCTTCGCGGTTGCCGCCGACCGCGTAGATGTAACGGCCGGTCGCTGTGCGCGTCAGGAACAGGAAAATGAGGATGTAGAGAATCGCCACCAAGATAAGACTAACGGGGACCGGTCCGACGAAGTTGTTTCCGAGGAATTGGATCTCATCTGGAAACATGCTGATCGGCGCCGCCGCCGTGACGACCAGAGCGATGCCTCTCGCCATCTTCTGCATGCCGAGCGTCGAGATGAACGGGTGGGGGCAGGCGCAGCTTGGTGAGCAAGAGCCCATTGGCGAGGCCGAGAAGAGAGCCCGAGCCCAGGCAAACCAGGATCGACAAGTAGGGGTTGAGCCCCCACCGATCGGAGGCGATGCCCATCATCATGGTTGACAAGGCCAGAACCGAGCCGACCGACAGGTCTATACCTGCCGTCAGAATCGCCAGGAACATGCCGATCGAGACGATGGCGCTCACTGCCGCTTGCGAGGCGACGTTCATCAAGTTGTCGATGGTGAGGAAGCGCGACGACATCACGCTCATGACTGCGCAGAGCAGGATGAGACTGAGCAGCACGCCGAGTTGGTACAGCTTCTCGGTCATCGTGGCGCTTTTCAGGAGCGTCCTCGCTTCGGTCAGCTTGGTGGACAGCGTATCGTGAGACATCGAATGGTCCTCGCCGTTGTAGGCGTTATTGGGCTGCGGGTTGGGCAATAGAGGCGGGAGACGTTTGTTTGAAACCCGAAGCGGCGTACATGATCTTCTCTTGGGTCGCCTCTTCCCGCGGCAATTCCGCGGTGATTTCCCCCTCGTGCATGACGATGATGCGATCGGTCATGCCCAACACCTCGTCCATCTCCGAACAGACGATGATGACGCCGGCGCCTTTTGCTACGAGCTGGTTGATGAGTTTGTAGACTTCGACCTTGGCGCCGACGTCGATGCCGCGCGTCGGTTCGTCAAAGATGAATATCTTGGCGCTGGAAACCAGCCACTTGGCGATGACCACTTTCTGCTGATTGCCGCCTGAGAGCTTGTTGACCAGCATGTCCATGCTGGTCGCCTTCAGACGCAGCTCAGCGCATGTCTTCTCCGCCGTCTCTCTCATCTTCTTTATGTTCAGCCAGCCGTTGGTGGCGTACTTCTGCATCTTCACGATTGCGGCGTTGAACACGACGCTTTGGATCAAGATGAGGCCCTGTTCCTTGCGGCTCTCAGTGAGGAAGGCGATTCCTGCGTTGATCGAGTCGAGCGGGCGGCGGATGGAAACCGGCTTGCCGAAAACCTCGATGACGCCGGAATCGTGAGGATCAGCGCCCGTGATCGCTCGCGCCGTCTCGGTGCGCCCCGCGCCGACCAACCCGGCGAAGCCGAGGACTTCGCCGGCCTTGAGGTCGAACGAGATGTCGTGCAACACGCCTTTGCGCACGAGATGGCGCACGGACAGGACGACGTCGCCGTGCGGCGCCCTCTCCTTGGGATACTTGTTCTGGATGTTGCGGCCGACCATCAGTTGAATGATGTTGTCGATCGAGCTGTCCTTCATGACGACTTGGGAAACAGTCTTTCCGTCGCGCATCACCGTGACGCGGTCGCAAATGTCGCGAACCTCATCGAGGCGATGCGAGATGAACAGGATGGTGACGCCGCGCTCCTTCATTTGCCGCACGACGCGGAAGAGGTCGTCAGCCTCCTTTCCGCTGAGGCTGGAGGTCGGCTCATCCATGATGATGAGCTTGGCGTCCGCCCACATGGCGCGGCAGATTTCGATCATCTGCTGATGACCGACGCCCAACGTTCCGACGCGCGCGGTCGGCGAAATGGTCACGCCGAGATCGGCGAGAAGTTCCGCCGCCTTGGCGCGCATCGCCTTGCGGTCGAGGACGTCGAGCGATCGGTTGAGATGGATCTCGCGGCCGAGAAAGATGTTCTCGGTCACGGTCAAATGGGGAATGAGGTTCTGTTCCTGGTAGATGCAGGCGATGCCGATATCCATCGCCTTGCGCGGCGTCAGGCCGTTGTAGGTATGGCAATCGAAATGGATCGCGCCCGAATCGGGCCAATGCGCGCCGGTCAGCACTTTGATCAGCGTCGACTTGCCGGCACCGTTCTCGCCACAGATGCCGTGCACCTCGCCGGCGCTCGCCTCCAGAGTCGCGTCAGCTAGCGCGACGACGCCCGGGAAACGCTTCGTGAGACCCTCGACCTTCAGCAGCGGTTCGCCGTCGGGCATCTCCTACCCCTCTCATCTTCAAGAAGGGCTTCGCCGCCAGGCCTCTGCGGCCGTTCATACGCGGCCGCGTCTCACCTGGGGTTCAGCCTCTCCTCGCCTAACTGCGTAGGAATGAAACAGCCGTTATAACCGACCTTTGGAACAATGGTTCCATAACTGAGGAGCGACGCCAAGCCCTTTCGTTGCGGCCGCCGAGAGTCCGATCCGTCGGCCGCCGCGCCGCCGTTCAACGGGGCAGCCTCCGGATCGTCGCTCGCCTATCCGCCGGATCTGGGCGTCTTGGCCGCGACCGAGCGCCGGCACGGCGCGCGGCGAATTCAAAGGCGTCGCGCGCCGGTGGGTTCATTCTGCCCTAGCGAAGCGTCGGGTCGGCAGGTCTCGGCGTGCGGCGATCGGACGACACGCGAGCTTGGCGAACCCCCGCTAAAGCGCCTTCGGCGGACCGGCGGCGCCGGCGCGACCGACGAAGTCGCGCCGAGGGTCTGCCGCTAGGCGCCCGCCCCAGCGCGCGCCGCTGTCTCGATCGGCGGAACGCCAACGGCGGCGCATGATCGGGAAACCGGACGACAACACACTTGAATTCCAAACAGAATGGTGTATGGAATGAATATTCCATATACAGCCCTAATGACTGGGCAAGCCAGCGCGCGCGAGGAGGAAGGCCGTGAATCTGGAAATCCTGAAGCACAAGTTCGCTACGACTGAACGGCTGAGATATCTGGTCGATAACGAATGGCGGACTTCGAAGACCGCCAAGTACATGCCGGTGATGGATCCCTCGACGGGCAAGCTGATCGCCGAGGCGCCCTGCTGCACCCAGGAAGAGGTCGACAGCGCCGTCGCTGCGGCCGCGCGAGCATTTCCCGGTTGGCGCGACACGCCAATCCCCACCCGCATCCAGCTGATGTTCCGTTTCAAACAATTGATCGACGCGCATCTCGACGAACTGACCGAGTTGGTCGCGACCGAGAACGGAAAAGTGCTCACTGAAGCGCGCGGCGACGTGCTGAAGGCGCTCGAAGTGGTCGAGTGCGCCTGCTCCACGCACTATCTCATGCAGGGCGACACCTGCATGAACGTGTCGGATGGTTACGACACGGTGTCGTTCCGCGGGCCGCTCGGCGTGTTCGCCGCGATCGCGCCTTTCAATTTCCCGGCGATGATCCCGATGGGCTGGATGATTCCCTTCGCAATCACCACTGGCAACACTGTGGTCCTGAAAGCGGCGTCAATGGTGCCGCAGACCGCCGCGCGCATGTTGGAGCTGTTGATTGAGGCCGGTCTGCCGAAGGGCGTGGTCAATCTGGTGACCTGCTCGCGCGTCGAAGCCGACAGCCTGCTGGTCAATCCCGCCATCAAGGGCGTTTGCTTCGTCGGCTCGACGTCGGTCGGCAAGCACATCTACCAGACCGCCGCCGGCGCCGGCAAACGCGTCCAAGCGCTTACCGAAGCCAAGAATCACGCGCTCGTTCTCGAGGATTGCGTGCTGGAGCGCTCGGTTCGCGGCATCGTCAACTCGACCTACGGCTGCGCCGGCCAGCGCTGCATGGCGCTTCCGGTGGTGTGCGTGCAGGAGTCGATCGCCGACGAGTTCGTCGCGTTACTGAAGAAGTTCGCCCAGGAGCTAAAGATCGGCGCCGCTTATCTGCCTGAAAGTCAACTCGGTCCGGTGACCTCGGCGGGACAGAAGGAGTCGATCGAGAAAGCGATCGCGCGTGGTGTTGAGGAAGGCGCCAAGCTCGTCCTCGACGGTCGCGGCGTCAAAGTGCCCGGCTACGAAGGCGGCTACTTCGTCGGCCCGACCATCTTCGACCACGTCAAGCCCGGCATGTTCGTCGGCGACTACGAAATCTTCGGACCGGTGACGTCGATCAAACGCGTGAAGGATTTCGAGGAAGGCCTGGCGATCATGAACGCCAACCCGTTCGCCAACGGCTCGTGCATTTATACGACCTCGGGTCGCTACGCGCGTGAGTTCGCGCGGCGCACCGACGGTGGCATGGTGGGCGTGAACGTTGGCATTCCCGTGCCTTTCGGCATCTTCCCGTTCTCCGGCCACAAGCAGTCGTTCTTCGGCGACCTGCATACGCTCGGCAAGGACGGCGTCGCTTTCTTCACCGAGACCAAGTCGGTGACCTCGGTTTGGTTCTCCGAAGCGGACGCCAAGAAGAGCGTCAGCACCTGGGACGGCACGCTCACCCGCGGCTGAGCTGTTCCCAGGCTGAAGTCCGGACGCCCGGCCTCCCTCCCCGCCGGGCGTCTGGGCCGTTTCATTTCGGTCAAGGATAAGGATGATTGAGGCGCCCTCGCGCGTAATGCGCGCGGCGCGTTTTCGCGCCGCGCGGATCGCAGGGCGAAATCAGGCCGTTTTTGTCGCGCTGCCCGGAGCGCCGACTCCGGTGAATAGCCACTCGTGCGCCGGCTCGTTGTGAAACTTCCATATCCGCTTCGGGCCGGCCATCACATTGAGATAGTAGCTGTTGTAGCCGTGGAGGGTGGCGACCGGGTGGTAGCCTTTCGGCACCATGACCACATCGCCATCCTCGACGGCAATTGTCTCGTCGAGCGAACGATCGTCGGTGTAGACGCGCTGGAACCCATATCCCTGCTTCGGGTTAAAGCGATGGTAGTAGGTCTCCTCGAGGTAGCTCTCGTTCGGCAGGTCGTCCTGGTCGTGCTTGTGAGGCGGGTAGGACGAGGTATTGCCGCATGGCGTGATCACCTCGACGACCAGCAGAGCGTTGGCCGCGCCGTCGCCCTCCGGCATGATGTTGGTGACGTAGCGGGTGTTGGATCCCTTGCCGCGCACGATCTGCGGATGCGCGCCGGGAGGGATCAGCTTCGCCGGGTGACCGGAAGCGCCCGGCGCCGAGCAGACGCCGAGCTCAAGCGGCGTGACCGCGGTGACGGAATAGCGCGCGCCAACTGGCACATAGGCGGCCCACGGGGGACCCTCGAACGGAGTCATGCGTCCGCCGATCACGCCGAAGTCCTTGCCGTCGATCGTGAGTTTCGCCCTGCCGGAGACGAGCACCAGACAGACCTCGCGCTTCCTCGTCTCGGCGACGACGCTATCGCCCGCGTCGAGGCGGTGGAGCGCGAAGCCGACGTACGACCAGCCGGCGCTCTCCGGGGTCACCTCAGTGACGAGGCCGTGGCGCCCCTTCGGTCTCACGCGCAGATTGGGCATCGATTCATCCTCCTTGCATGGCTCACCAGACGCGGGTCGTTCGGATCGTCCATGCCCTTGCTCATCCTCAGTCGAACACACGCTGCAGGCGGCGGAACGACTCGTATTCTTCGCGAGCCTTCGCCACCTCCGGCCGTGGCGACGCCTCGGGAACGACAACGTCCCACCAATGCCCGCCAGCTTCGGTCGTGATCAGCGGATGCGTTTCGATGGCGATGACTGTGGTGCGGCTGTTGCCCTTGGCCGCTTCGAGCGCTGCTTCGAGATCGCCGATCGACGACGCCTTGACGGCGATCGCGCCCATGCTCTCCGCGTGTTTGCGGAAGTCGATGTCCGGCTGCGCGACCATCGCGCAGTCTCGCCAGAGGTTGTTGAAGTTCGCGCCGCCGGTCGCCATCTGCAGGCGATTGATGCAGCCGAAGCCGTGGTTGTCGAGGACGACGATGATGAGTTTCTGGCCGAGGCTAACCGAAGTGGCGATCTCCGAGTTCATCATCATGTAGGAGCCGTCGCCGACCATCACGACGACCTCCTTGCCCGGACGGGCCATCTTGACCCCTATGCCGCCGGGGATTTCATAGCCCATGCAAGAGAAGCCGTATTCCATGTGATAGCTGCCTGGGACCGTCGGCGCCCACAGCTTGTCCAGTTCGCCGGGCAGGCCGCCCGAGGCGTTGACGATCACCGAATTTGCGCTGCCGATGGCGCGCGCGACAGCGCCGATCACCTGGGCGTCCGACGGTTTCTCGGCGTTGGTGGGCGCGAGCGCTTGGCCGGCCGCCTTGAGCCAGATCGCCTTCTCCCGGCCCGCCCGCTCGGCCACGCCGGCGTCGGTCTTCCAACCATCGAGGCGTTCCGACAGGCGCCTCAGGCCGACCTTGGCGTCGCAGACCAGCGGCAGCGCGTTGTGCTTGGTGGTGTCGTAGGCGGCGACGTTGAGGGCGACGATCTTGAGGCCGCCTGTCTTGAACAGCGCCCACGAACCCGTGGTGAAGTCCTGAAAGCGCGTCCCGACGGCGAGCAGCAGGTCGGCGTCGCCGGCAATCGCGTTCGCCGCCGAGGTGCCGGTGACGCCGATGGCGCCGAGGGCGAGGGGGTGGGTTTCGTCGATCGACGACTTGCCCGCTTGCGTGACCGCGACCGGAATCCCATGCGTCTCCGCGAAAGTCCGAAGCTGGGCCGAGGCCTCCGAATAGAGCGCGCCGCCGCCGGCGATGATCATCGGCTTCTTGGCGGCTTTGATTGCGGCGACCGCCGCGGCAAGCTCGTCTTCGTCAGGGCCGATGCGGCGCGGCGCCCAAACCTTTTCTGCGAACAGGCTCTCCGGCCAGTCGTAGGCCTCGGCCTGAACGTCCTGACACATCGCGAGCGTCACGGGTCCGCATTCGGCGGGATCGGTGAGCACATGCATGGCGCGCTGCAAAGCCGGAATCAGCTGCTCGGCGCGATTGATGCGGTCGAAGTAGCGCGACACCGGACGGAAACAGTCATTGGCCGACACGGTTCCGTCGCTGAAGTCTTCCACCTGCTGCAGCACCGGGTCCGGCAGTCGGTTGGCGAAGACGTCGCCAGGCAGCAGCAAGACCGGCAGCCGGTTGACATGGGCCACGGCGGCGGCGGTCACCATGTTGAGCGCGCCCGGGCCGATCGACGTCGTGCAGGCCATGAAGCGACGGCGGAAGCTCGCCTTGGCGAAGGCGATGGCCGCGTGGGCCATGGCCTGCTCGTTGTGGGCGCGATAAGTGGGCAGCCTGTCGCGCACTTGATAGAGCGCTTCGCCGATGCCCGCCACATTGCCGTGGCCGAAAATCGCCCAGCATCCGGCGAAGATCGGCAATTTCTCGCCATCGATAACCGTCATCTGATTGGCGAGAAACTGCACCAGCGCCTGCGCCACCGTAAGCCGCACCGTCTTGCCAACCATCTTCCTACCCTCCCGACGCGAGCCTCACTCGGCCGCCCGCTCATTCCGTCCAAGACCATCCAGACCACGACGCTCGCCGCCGACGCCAATCTGCGGCGTCGGCCGCGCCAGTCAACTCGCCTGCTGACGATCGAATGACAGCCAAAGATCAACCAGCGCGCCAAACTTGCCCGCCATATCGTCGACAGCTGCCTCGTCGCCAATCTCGCCGTTGAACCAGCGCTCAGCCGCCCCAGCGAAAATGGTCCGCCCGACGGCGAAGCCGCGCACACTCTTGGCCGCTCGGGCGGTGGCGAAGCTCTCCTTCAACGATTCAATCGGGGCCTCCAAACCAAGCAAAACGACGCCGCGGCACAGAGGGTCACGGGTTGAAATCACGTCGTCGATGGCTTCCCACGCCTTGACCGACGCCTGCGGCTCGAGCTTCCACCATTCGGGCAACAGGCCGACGTCGTAGAGTTCGGCGAGAACGCGGGCGACCGTGTCGTCGTTGAGCGGTCCGGCTCGCGAGGCGATGATCTCGACGAGAATCTCTCGCCCGACTTTGCGCGCCGCGTCGAAGGCGGCGAGAAGCTTGGCCGACTGAACGGCCTTGAGCGCGTCGTCGTCGTCGGGATGATAGAAGCAGAGAACCTTGACGCAGTGATCCACCGGCCATTCGATCAGCCGGCTGCCGAGGTCCTGGCTGAATTCGAACTGCAGCGGGCAGGAGCCGGGCAATTCAATCGGCTTGGCCACCCAGAGCTCGTCGCCGGCTCCGGCGGCGAACAGCGCGTCGCGACCGTACTTGTCGTCGAGCAACATCCCGAAGCCGGGGCGTCCATTGGCGACGCGCTGGGCGGCGCGAACCGCCAGCACCTTGAAGGCGGGAATGCGCGCCGCCGCCTTCTCGCCCGCGAGCTCCTCCAATTGAATGCGATGATCGATGGCGAACGCCATCAACTGCGGAATCTGCCGTCGGCGCGTCGTCGCCCAATGAATGTGGTTCAGCGTCGCGTCCATGCGCAGCGCCCGATGCGGACTCCCGTGATCGAGGAAATGCCGCAGTTCCGGCCAGGTTGGATATTCCGGCGAGCAGAGGAGCCGCGATACCGCGAAAGCTCCGCAGGCGTTGGCCCAGGTGGCGCACGCGGCGAGATCTTCACCGCGCAGCCAGCCGCGGAGGAAACCGGACATGAACGCGTCGCCGGCGCCGAGCACGTTGAACACTTCGATCGGGAAGCCCTTGCCGACGAGTCCGGCTTCGAGATTGTCGGGGATTGGCCCTTCATAGACAACACAGCCCTGCGCGCCGCGCTTCAACACGATTATCGCGCCTGAAATTGCGCGGATGGCCTTCAGCGATTCCAGCACGCCGTCGGCCCCGCCGGCGACCAGGATTTCTTCTTCCGTGCCGACGATCAGGTCGCAGTCGGCGAGCACCGGCTTCAGGCGCGCCGACACCGCTTCGGACTTCACGTAGCGCGCGAACCCCGCTTCGTGCCCGGCGAGGCCCCACAGATTCGGCCGATAGTCGATGTCGAACACGACTTTGCCGC
>JBEKVR010000102.1:0-17495 GCA_049513815.1 Roseiarcus sp.
TCGGCGCGCCTCACTTGCTCGTCGCCCTGCGCGCCGAGCCCGCCTGAGCCGGCGCCATCGCCTATTTCACGACCGGCGGTCATCGCTCAAAATGCAATCCGCCGAGTTTTCGCACAGCCTGTCACGCGAGGGCGCCTCAGGATGAGGTCTGAGTGTATTTGAACGCAACCCGCTTCAGCCCGGCAGGCCGTCGTCGCCAGAGAGCCGGTCTTGGCTGCGCGCGGCGCTGGGCCCCTTGCCGGCGAAGCGATCCGTGGCGCGGATCAGCCGGTCGAGGATGCCGGGCTCCGACCAGGCGTGGCCCGCCCCCTCGACGAGATGGAATTCGGCCTCTGGCCACGCCTTGTGCAGCGCGTAAGCGTAGCGCGCCGGGCACGGCATGTCGTAGCGGCCGTGGACGATCGCGCCGGGAATGCCGCGCAGGCGGCCGGCGTCGCGCAGCAACTGGCCTTCCTCCAGCCAGCAATTGTGGGTGAAGTAGTGGTTCTCGATCCGCGCGAAGGCGAGCGCGAAGCGACCGTCGCCGTGGACGGCGGAGAAGTCCGGATCAGGCAGCAGGGTGATCGTCTCGCCCTCCCACAGGCTCCACGCCTTCGCCGCCTCGATCTGGACGGCGGGATCGGCGCCGGTGAGGCGCTTGCGATAGGCGGCGATCATGTCGCCGCGCTCTTCCGGCGGGATCGGCGCCTGGAAGCGCTCCCACTTGTCGGGGAACATCTCGGAGACGCCGAACTGATAGTACCAGGCAAGCTCGGCCTTGGTGACGGTGTAAATCCCGCGCAGGACGAGCGCGCTGACCCGCTCACGATGCGTCTCGGCATAGGCGAGCGCCAGCGTCGAACCCCACGAGCCGCCGAAGACCAGCCACGTGTCGACCTTCGCCGCCGCGCGCAGCCGCTCGATGTCGGCGACCAGATCCCAGGTCGTGTTGGCCTCCAGGCTGGCGTTGGGCGTCGAGCGGCCGCAGCCGCGCTGATCGAACAGCGTGACGTCGTAAAGCTCGGGATCGAACAGGCGGCGGTGGTCGGGCGCGATTCCGCCGCCAGGGCCGCCATGGAGAAACAACGCCGGCTTGGCGCCGCGCCGGCCGCAACGCTCGTAATAGATCCGATGGCCGTCGCCGACGTCGAGCATGCCGGATTCGTAAGGTTCAATCGGCGGGTAAAGCGTGCGCAGGTCAGTCATCGTCGACGACTCTCAAGGTGGTCGGCGCATGCATAGCGGCGCCGTCAGGCCGACGCCAGGCGCGCGCTGATAGCGCGCGTGCGAGAGCGTCCGCGCGTCTAAGCCTTTCGGATGACCAATCGCCGCTCTGTATTCAAACAATTGTCGAGCCGAGCGCGAATCGAGCGGGATTCATCGCGTCTTTGCCCGCGGCGCCAACCAGCGCCCTGACCGATTGCCTATCTTGTATCGCAGGCTCGGCGAAGCGATTGTGTGCGGGCTTGATCGCGCGTAGCCGGGCGTGCTTGAGGCGCCATCCCTGAACGACGTCAGAACGTCGCTTCTGACCAAGGGCGGGGGCTCGTTCGAGCTTGCTACGGCGATTGCGCTTCATCTCTCGGGTTCTCGCGATGAGTTCTCGGTTCGCAGAGCGTCCGGGCTTTGAAGCGGGAGGGTGTCGGGCGTAGCGGCGCAGGCGCCGTCTCGCTCAAAAGGAGGCGCATCATGATGCTATGCTTCACGCTCGCCGCCCTCGTCGCGGCGTCCCTCTGCGCGCTGGTCTCGATTGCAGGCAGGCCAAGGCCGGAAGAAATCGTCGCGACTTCCAGAAAGGGCGCGTCAGCGCGGGCGCGGCGGGCGTAGCGATCCGCGGCCGACGGCCGAGAAACGGCAGTCGCCGCCGCGATCCGCAGATCAGTTGTTTGAGGACGTTCGCTTGTCGCTGCGCTGGGGCTCCGGCGCTTCCCGCGAACCAGAATTCCGGCCCCGAACCGACGAACGTCCGGGGACGCAGCTATTTCCGTAGTGGATGTCGTCCAGATCAACTTCGAGGCGGTTCGCTCGCTGCAGAACAACCCCAGGCGGTCTCCAATGTCTCAGAGGAACGACGCCAAACGCGCTTTGTTGGGCCATACCGCGGCGGCAGGGATGGTCGCGCAGCTCTGTCTGGCGTCGGCCGCGTGGAGTCAGTCGCCGCCCGCAGCGACGCTCGAGAGGAGCGCTTTCATCGCCAACGCGTGGTCCGCGCATGATCGAGACGTCTATGAGCAGGCCGGAACCGAGTGGGCCAAGAGGGGGCGACACGACTTGGCCGTCGCGTGGTTGAGCGAGGCGATCATGCTCGATCCGACCGACTCGCGGGCCTACTACGATCGTGGGAACTCCTGGTTTCTTCTCGCCGACTACGGCAAGGCGATCGACGACTACAGCGCCGAGATCCGCATCGCGGGCGATCATGCGCGCTCGTACTACCAAAGGGGCTTGGCGTACGAAAAACTCGGACAGCCAGAAAAAGCTCTTGTCGACTTTCAGCGCAGGTTGGACGAGGCGCCGGCCGATTTGCAGGCTGACAGCGCGGTCGCGCGCGTCCTTGCGACGCTGACCTCGAAGTGGTCGGAGGCCGGTCTCGGTCAAATTCACGTCATTCAGGTCGCCTCCGAGTCTGGCGATTTCGTCGTGCCAGTCGTCATCAACGGGGAGATCACGCTGAAATTCATCGTCGACAGCGGCGCGGCCGACGTCAGCATTCCGAGCGACGTGGCGAGCATCTTGGTGAGGACGGGGTCGCTGAAGCCCACGGACATTACCGGCGAGCAGGCCTACCAATTGGCGAACGGATCAGAAATCTTTTCCAAGACGTTCACCCTTCGATCCCTGAAGGTCGGCGACATTGTCGTCGAGAACGTCCGCGCGACCATCGCCCCGCCGGAAGGAAAGTTGTTGCTCGGCCAAACGTTCCTGAAGCGATTCAACACCTGGTCGATAGACAACGCCAATCGTCTGTTGCTGCTCAGATGAGCGCCCGGTCGCGCTTCGGCGGCGTCGAGGCCGAGACTAAGGGAACAATCCGCGCGCCTGCTTGGCCTTGCGCACCCGCTCGACGCCGATCGCCATCGCGGCGGTGCGATTGGCGACGCCGTCGCGCCGCGCGCGTTCGACGACCTGGCCCCAGGAGCGGTCGAGCGCCCTTTCGAGCCGTTCCATCACCTCCTCCTTCGACCAGAAATACTGCTGCAGATCCTGCACCCATTCGAAATAGCTGACGATGACGCCGCCGGCGTTGCACAGGATGTCGGGAATCACGAAGATCTCGTCGTTGCGCTCGGCGAGGGCGCGATCGGCTTCCGGCGTCGTCGGTCCGTTGGCGCCTTCAGCGATGATGCGGCACTGGAGGGCGCGGGCGATCTCTTCGTCGATCACCCGCTCGATCGCGCATGGGGCGAGCACGTCGCAGCGCTGAGTCAACAGCGCCCGCGGGTCGATCGCCGCCTGGTCGGCGAAACCCTTCAGGGCGCCGTGGCGCGCGGCGTGATCGATTGCGGCGCGAATGTCGAAGCCCTTGGGGTCGTGGCAGGCGATGGTGTGATCGCTCAAGCCGACGATCCTGACCCCGTGATCGGCGAGGCCGAGCGCCGCGTGCGCGCCGACGTTGCCGAAGCCCTGGACGATCGCCGTCGCGGCCCGCGGATCGATCCCCAGCCGATCCATCGCCCGAAAAGCGAGAAAGGCGACGCCGTGGCCGGTCGCCTCGCGCCGGCCGAGCGTGCCGCCGGACCCGACCGGCTTGCCGGTGACGATCTCCGGCACGGTGATTCCCTGGTACATCGAATAGGTGTCCATGAACCAGGCCATCACCTGCTCATTGGTGCCCATGTCGGGCGCCATGACATCGACTCGCGGGCCGACGAAGGGGATCATCTCCTGCATGTAGCGGCGTGACACCCCCTCCAGCTCGCGCGGCGACAGCGCCGCCGGGTCGACCGCCACGCCGCCCTTTCCGCCGCCGTAGGGCAGCTCGGCGAGGGCGCATTTCCAGCTCATCCAGATCGCCAGCGCCGTGACTTCGCCGAGGTCGACGTCCGGCCTGAAGCGCGTGCCGCCCTTGGCCGGGCCAAGGGTCAGGTGATGCTGAACGCGGAAGCCTTGGTAAACGGCGGTGCGCCCGTCATCCATGTGGATCGGCGCCGAGACGACGATCGCGCGCTTGGGCAGCAACAACCGGTCTCGCTCGTCGATCGGCATCTCCAAGTGGTCGGCGATGATGTGGAACTGGTCGCGCGCCATGGCGAAGACCGGTCCGGAATAGAGCGTCATCGCGGCGTTCCTTTCTGGCGGGGCGGGGCTGACGATCGCGCCGCGCCCCAGTTTTTTGGGCCTCGTCCGGGTTGCGGTCAAACGCCGCGACCGCCGCCTCTGATCTTGCGCAAAAATGGATTTCGGTCCGCGCGTATATCAGCTATTTGCGGACCAGCAGGATTTCACGGATATGGAAGCGCAAAGCATGACCGCGGACTCGGCGGTGGTTCCCACGTTCGGCTGGCGCCGCTTCCTCCTCGTCGCCGGCCCCGGCTTGGTCGTGATGCTGGCCGACACCGACGCCGGCAGCATCATCACCGCCGCCCAGAGCGGCGCGCAATGGGGCTACCGCCTGCTGGCGCTGCAGTTCCTGCTGGTCCCGATCTTGTACATCGTGCAGGAGTTGACGGTGCGGCTCGGCGCGGCGACCGGCAAGGGTCACGCCCGGCTGATCCTGGAGCGCTATGGGCGATTCTGGGCGTGGTTTTCGACCGGGACCCTGATCGTCTCCTGTATCGGCGCGCTGTTGAGCGAGTTCTCCGGCATCGCCGGCGTCGGCGCGCTGATGGGCGTTCCCGCGCCGGTGAGCCTGACTCTGGTCGTGTCGGTGCTGCTGGCGATCGCCTTCACCCGCAGCTACCGGTCGGTCGAGCGCATCGCCCTTTTCGTCGGCGCCTTCGAGCTGGTGTTCCTGCTCGTCGCCTGGCTCGCCCATCCGAACCTCGGCGAAATCGCGACCGGAATCGTCTCGGTTCCGCTCGGCGACCCGAAATACCTCTACCTCGCCTCGGCCAACATCGGCGCCGTCATTATGCCGTGGATGGTGTTCTTCCAGCAGTCCTCGATCGTCGAGAAGAAGCTGAAGGCGGCCGACATCCGGGCGGAGCGGATCGACACCGCGATCGGCGCGGTCGTCACCCAGATCATCATGGCCGCAGTGCTGATCGCCACCGCCGCGACGCTCGGCAAGTCGGGCGGCGGCCAGGCGCTCGACACGGTCCAGGAAATCAGCGCCGCCATCACGCCGTTCCTCGGCCATTTCGCCGGCGACCTGCTGTTCGGGCTCGGCATTTGCGGCGCGGCGCTGGTGGCGACGATCGTCGTCACGCTCGCCGCCGCGCGGACGCTCGGCGAGGCGCTGGGCGTCAATCACAGTCTCGACCACGAGGTGAGCGAGGCGCCGTGGTTCTACGGCGCCTACGCCGTGGCGCTGATCGCCGGCGCGCTGGTCGTCGCCTCGGGGGTCAACCTCGTCACGCTCAGCGTCGGCGTGCAGGTGATGAACGCGCTGCTGCTGCCAATCGTCCTCGGCTTCCTGTTCCTGCTGGCGCGCGGCCTGCCGGAGCCGTGGCGGCTCCAAGGCTGGTACGCCTGGTTCTCGGGCTGCCTGATCGCCGTGACGACGATTTTCGGCGTCTATTCCGGCCTGGCGGGCCTCTGGGGTTAGCCCGGCGGGCTCGGCTTGACTTCCCGCGCTCCCCGACTATGTTGCCGCGCGACTGGCGCCGGCGGGGCTTCCCGAGGGCGCTGTTTCGTTTTTCCGGCGCCTAGCGCCGCTGAGATCGGACGATCGCGATGGCCAAGGCCGCCTCACTGAAGATCAAGCTGCTGTCGACCGCCGACACCGGCTATTTCTACGTCACCAAGAAGAACGCCCGCACCAAGACCGAGAAGCTGACGTTCAAGAAATACGACCCCGTCGCGCGCAAGCACGTCGAGTTCAAGGAAACCAAGATCAAGTAAGCGGCGCCGGGCTTCAGCCCGGGCCTTCGCTTCCGGGGGGCGCCTTTGGGGCGCCCTTTTTTTGCGCGCGGCGAGGTCTCGCGCGGGGATTCGCCGACGGGCCGCGCCCACGGCGTTCCCTCCGCCGCGGCGGGGCGGCCCATCGGCGTCGACCCTCTCACAGAGCGAAACCCGCGTCTGCTGAGGCGTTTGAGCCTCGTCAATTCGTCGCCCTCCCCCGCGCATATTGTCGAGGCGCCCGCGCGTTTCAGGCGACGAGACGAATCGAAGATCGCCGGCGCGCTTTGCGCGCGGCGCGTCATGCGGCGCGCGAGCGCTTAGGCTTAGGCAAGCTGTGCCCGTGGTGGCGCAGGCGCGGACGTGTTGAGCGTGACCAAGAGCGCCGCACAGGAGGCGGCCATGTCGATCGACGCGACGGAATTCGGCTCGATCACCATCGACGGCAAGACCTATGATCACGATGTGATCATCCGCCTCTCCGGCAAGATCGAAAGGCGGCGCAAGCGGCTGTCGAAGGAAAAATACGGAACCTCCCATGTCATCTCGAAGGAGGAGGCGAAGTTCGTCTTCGAGGACGGCTGCGATCTGCTGGTCGTCGGAACCGGCCAGCAGGGCAACGTGCGCCTGTCGTCGGAGGCGGAAGCGTATTTCGACAAGAAGGGCTGCCGCGTGCTGCTCGAGCCGACCCCCGACGCGATCGGCGCCTTCAACCAGTCGGCGGCGAACAAAATCGCCCTCATGCACGTGACCTGCTGAGGCCGTGCGGCGCGGATCGCCTTGGAGGGCTCGCAGCGTTCAAAGGCGATTTCAATCGGCTCTCGTACGGCGTAAGCCTTTCATTTCGGCGCCGGCCGGGCGCGCCGGGGGGCGCCTTTTTCGTTTGCCGGCGCCTTAGCCGACGACGAGCCTCTCGATCTCCAGCACCGGGTGTTTGGTGAGGTCCTTGTCGATCTCGCCGATCAGCCGCGCCTTGACGTCGCCGTGCAGCGCCTGACGCAGATCGGCGAGCGCACGCGGCGGCGCGACGATGACCAGCGCCGGCGTATCGAGTCGGCGCACCAGCGTTTCGAGCGCCGCCGACACGCGCTGGACGAAGCGATGCTCTTCGATCTCGTGCCAGTCGGTCGACTCCATCGCCGAACGTTGCGTCGAATGGGCCGAGGCTTCGCTGCGACCCGGTCTGTCGCTGCCCTGCTCGTGCGTCGCGGGGTTCGCGTCGGCGAATACGCGTTCGATCACCAGTTTGGGGAACTTCGCGTCGCCGGCGTTGCGAAGGAAGAGCGCCTTGCGGCCGTCGCCGACGAGGACGACGGCGTCGTGGGGAAGCGCCAGCTTGCTCATGCCGAACTCCTGAGAAATGAAACGCCGCCCGACGCCGCCGCTAGGCGGCGTGAGGCTTGCCGACCAGGCGGACGGCGCTCGACTGCGCGCCTTTGACGCCCTGTTCCTCGACGAAGCGGACCTCAGAGCCGACGGACAAGCGGTCGAAAGCCCCGCCGAGAACGGCGTTGCGGTGAAAATAGACTTCGCGACCATCCGCCGTCTCAATGAACCCACAATCTTCCCCGGCAAGGAATTTCGTCACTCGGCCATGGCTCTCCGCCAGATGGTCCTTGAGTTGGTGGCCCTTGACTTGGCCGCGCATATCGCGCTCGACGTCCTCGATCTGCCGCACCGCCGCGTCGAAGGCTTCCCGGATCGCAACCAGAGGGTGCTCTCGCTCGGGCGCGTCGCCGCGAGCCCTCGTGACTATGACGTCGTGATGCTCCGGCATCGCGATTCGTATGTCGACTTTGAAGAGCTCGCCTTGCCGGTGTCGCGTCTGCGGCCCGGCGATCGCCACATGACAGCTCGTGATCCGATCGCTGAACTTCTCCAGGCGTTTGGCTTGCTTGGCCACTTCGGCTCGGATTTCCTCAGAGGGTTCGAAGTGCTGAAACGCGATCTCGATTGGCGCTTGCATGACGCAGCCCCTTTCTTCCGGCGCGGCGTCGATGCGACCCCGCTTGGCGCCGCTTACCGAACTCTTTCTACATGTAGGGAGCGCAGAGCCTCGGCGCCAGCGCGAGCGGCGGAATTCCGCTTCTATTCCGGCGATTCTTCGCCCGGATCCGCCGGGTCGGCGCCCCTGCTGGTCGGCAGGCCCGGCCGCACCACCCGTTCGCCCCGCGGTCGTTTGGGCGCCGGCGACCACGGGCGATCCTCGAGCGCGGCGCGATCGGCGGCGACGACGAACTGCGTCCCGTCCCAGGCGAGCCCGACCGCGCCGGTCTTCGCCAGCTTGCGCTCGTCGAAGGTCAGGGCGGCGCAGTCGGCCGGCGCCGTCAGCGCACTGACCACCACCTCGGCGCGGGCGCAATCCTCCTCGAAGGCGGCGCGGTCGAGCACGACGCTCAGCGACTGTCCCTCGGGCAGAGCGGCGACGCAGCCGGTGCGGTCGCAAGGCGCGTCGGGATCGCGCGCCGTCGCCGGATCGCGGCCGTCGCCGTCGGCGGCGAGCCATTGTTCGGCGTCGAAGGCGTTGAACCGCTTGCCGACGACCTCGAGTTTGCCGTCGGCGTCGCGCACGACCGCCAGATCGCCCGACGGCGCGACGATCGCGTCGTAATGGGCGCCGCTCAGCGCGCCGACGATTCCGATCGCGGCGAAGGGGATCGCCATGGCGCGGAAGGTCCAGGTTCGCCACAGCGTCGCGCTGAGAACGGCGAGACTGAGGAACGGCAGCGCGAACGGCGCGAAGGCGGCGAGATGCAGCGTCGATCCGGGCGCCGCGGCGATGATCCGCGCCGCCCACAGGATGAAGCGAATGCCGGCGCCGACATAGAGCCACACCGGCGCGTCGAGGCCGAGCGGATAAAGCGCGGTCCCGAGCAGAGCGCCTGGAACCGCAAACAGTTCGATCACCGTCAGCGTCAGCGGATTGCCGATCAGCACGTAGGGGCTGAGGTCGTGGAAGTGATAGGCCATGAACGACGCGGTGGCGCTGGTGGCGCAGACAGTGGCGAAGAGCAGCGCGCGCGGCTTGTCGATGAGATGCACGATGAGCGCGCCGCGCCGCGGCGGGCGTCCGCGCTGCGGCAGAAACGGCTCGCGCCCCGCTTCGCCGCGCGCCAGCCGCGCCTCCATCACCGCCACCAGCGCCGCCACCGCGGCGAAGGAAAGTTGGAAGCTGACGCCGAGGATCGCTTCGGGCTCCAGCGCGACGATCGCCAGCACCGCCAGCGCAAGATTGCGCATCGTCAGCGCGCGGCGGTCGAGCATGACCGCGCCGAGCACGATCAAGGTCATGATCAGCGCGCGCTGGGTGCCGACGCGCGAACCGGTGGCGAAGTCGTAGGCGAAGGAGCCGAGCATCGCCGCGCCGGCCGCCCATTTCTTGATCGGATAGCGGAGCGCCAAGGTCGGCGACAGCGCCAGCAGGCGGCGCGCGACGAAGAAGAAGATGCCGGCGACCAGCGTCATCTGCACGCCGGAAATGGTGATGATGTGGAAGATGCCGGCCTCGCGGATGAGGTCCTTGGCGTCGCTGGAAAGGAAGTCGCGCTTGCCCGTCACCATCGCCGCGGCGATCGCGCCTTCGTCGCCGCCGATGATGGCGTTGACCCGCAGCGCCAGGCGGTTGCGCGCATGGTCGATCGCCGCGCCGACGCGCTGGCCCCAGGTCGCGTCGGTCGGCGGCGGCAGGACGGCGATCGCGCCGAGCGTCGAGCCGACCGCGCCGACGCCGGCGAAATAGGCGTCGCGGGCGAAGTCGTAGCCGCCGGGCAGGACGGCGCGCGAGGGCGGCAGCAGCCGCGCCTGCAGCGCGACGTAATCGCCAGCCGCGACCCCCGGCGCCTTGCGGGTCGTCACCCGGACGCGGCGCGGCGCGAGGTCGGCGGGCATGTCGCCGTGATCGACGACGGCGAGCACCAGTCGCGCGCCGACCGGACGGAAATCGACCTCCTCGACGAACCCCTGCAACTTGACGATGCGGATATGGTCGAGCATCGGCGTCTCGACCCGCGCAATGCGCAGGCCGGTCGACAGAAAGCCGGCGCACAGCGCCGCCGCGCCGATCAGCAGCCCGCGCGTCAGCGGCCGCGCGCGAGAAACCCAGGCAAGCGCGGCGAACGCCGCCGCCAGCAGCGCCGGCAGCCACAAGACGGGTTCGCTGTCGGCGGCGAAATTGAGCGCGACGCCGGCCATCGCCGCGACCGGAATCCAGAGGAAGAAACGCCGCTCCTCGACCTCGCGCGCCAATGCGCCGGCGAGAGCCGCCTGCCAATCCGGCGCCCAAGCAAAACCGCGCCGCGCCGAGGCGGCGACAAGAACGCCGCTGCGCCCCCCGGTCGCCATGGGCGACGAAGTAAGCACGAGAGCGAATTGTGGGAAAATCGCGCCGAGCGTCACAGCGTTACAGCGTTACAGCCGCGGTCGCGGCGAGCGCTGCGAACGCCGCTGCGAGCGGACGCCGCTTTAGCGCCGGCCGCCTTCGCGCAGGAAAGTCTCGAACGCGCGCAGCGTCGCTGCCGATACGTAATGTTCGATGCCCTCGGCGTCCGCTTCGGCCGCCTCGCGCGGCGCGCCGAGCGCGAGCAACACATCGACCACCAGACGATGACGCTGATGCACGTTCTTGGCCATGGCGACGCCGGCCTCGGTGAGGAAGATCCCGCGATAGGGACGTGCGGTCGCAAGCCCCTCGCGCTTTAAGCGCGCAATGGTCTTGGAGACGGTCGGGTGGGCGACGCCGAGCCGGCGGGCGATGTCGGCCATGCGCGCCTCGCCGTTGGCGGCGATCAGGTCGGCGATCAGTTCGGTGTAGTCTTCGAGCGTCGCGGCCGAGCGCGCCGTGCGCGCCTTGCTGAAGCGTCGCGCCTGCGCCGCCTCGGTTGCGACTTGCGTGTCTTCGGCCGTCCGCCCCTTTCGGCCTTCCCTCGTCGCCAAACCGCCCTCACTCATTTCTTCGCGATCGCGAATCGCAATCGGCGGCGACACCGTGTCACCGTCACCACGAATATGCAGCCACGGCTGCAAAGTGCAATCGGCATTTTGCCGCGGCGACCCGGTCAAGCCGTCACGCCCTTTCACAGCCCATTGACTATGATGTAGCTATGGCTATATTCTTCATCCGAGGCATAAAACATTCGGGACATGTGCGAGGGCCAATGAGCGACATTGCTGCGCCGATGGGACTGACGGATCGGACCGTCGAAGGCATACGCGATGTGCTGGCGGGCAAGGCAGGCCGGTTCCGCCCGTTGCTGTTCGCCGGGCCGGCGGTGATCGCCTCGATCGCCTACATGGACCCCGGCAATTTCGCCACCAACATCCAGGCCGGCGCGAAATATGGCTACGCGCTGCTTTGGGTCGTGGTCCTGGCCAATGTGGTCGCGATGCTGTTCCAGGCGCTGTCGGCCAAGCTCGGCATCGTCACCGGGCGCAATCTCGCAGAGATGTGCCGTGAGCATTTTCCGCTGCCGGTCGTCTACGCCTTGTGGGTCGTCAGTGAAGTGGCGGCGATGGCGACCGACCTCGCCGAATTCCTCGGCGGCGCGATTGGCCTTTCGCTGTTGCTGCACATTCCGCTGCTCGCCGGCATGGGCGTCACGGCGGTTCTGACCTACGGCATTCTGACGTTCGAAGGGCGCGGGTTTCGCCCGATCGAACTCATTATCGGCTCCTTGATCGCCGCCATCGCGCTTTGCTATCTCGCCGAAATGTTCATCGCGCCGGTCGATTGGGCCGCGGCGGGCCTCGGTTCGGTCGCGCCGCGGTTTGCGGACGCCGGCGCCTTGACGATCGCGGTCGGCATCGTCGGCGCGACCATCATGCCGCACGCCATCTACTTGCATTCCGGCCTCACGCAGAACCGGGCGCCCGCGCGCAACGACGGCGAACGCCGGAAATTGCTGCGCTTCTCCAACATCGAGGTTTTCATCGCGCTAGCAGTTGCCGGTCTCGTCAACATGGCGATGGTGGCGATGGCCGCAAGCGCGTTCCACGAGGGCCACAGCGACGTCGCCGAGATCGAAACCGCCTATTCGACGCTGACGCCGCTGCTCGGCGCCGGCGCGGCGGGCGCGTTCCTGACTGCGCTGCTGGCGTCCGGTCTGTCGAGCTCGGCAGTCGGCACCATGGCCGGCCAGATGATCATGCAAGGCTTTGTCGGCTTCCGCATCCCGATCATCGTCCGCCGGCTGGTGACGATGATTCCCGCTTTCATCGTCGTCTTGTTCGGCGTCGATTCGACCAATGCGTTGGTCGTGAGCCAGGTCGTGCTGAGCATCGCCCTGCCGGCGCCCGTCATCGCCCTGCTCATGTTCACGCGCCGCAAGGACATCATGGGCGCCTTCGTCAACAGCCGGCTGACCAACATCGCGGCGGTCGTCGGGACGATCGCGATCCTCGCGCTCAACGCCATCCTGCTGCTGCAGACTCTCGGGGTCGACATTCCGGGACTGCAGAACGGTTGATCGGTCGCCGCCCATCCTTGACGCCGTCACTTCGCGCCCAGTCTGCGTGAGGCGGCGCGTGTCTGAGGCCGGGCCGTGCGCGTTGCGTTATGCGCCCGGCGCCCCTCCCCCGCGCGTTCCGCGTCGACTTGCTGTTGGCGCGTCGACCCCGAAACCGGCCGGCTCTTGGCCTAGCCTACTGGTCGTTCGAGGCCGTCGACGATCCGACCCGATATCCTCACGAGTCGCATTTCTTCAACCGCGCGGCAAACGGCGCTCTGGCCGGAGTCAACATTCGGAGCCGAGACACGTCCAAGAAGATTGCGCCTCGCGGAAACGTAGACAATATATGGCGAAAATAGGAGTTTCGACCCTTGTGCGGCTGAGGGTGGGCGGTTTGACAGATCGGGACTTAAGCGACAGCACATGTCGATGAGCGCGCCGAGCCATGTGGGAGCTCGAGATATGATGGACGACCACGTCACAAAGATTAGCGGCGCCGAAAGCTGCGCCGACACGTGTTGCGGCTCCGCTCTTGCTGTACGGCCGCTGACGCCCAAACGCTCCGAGCTAATCGGCCGGGCGTTCCGCCTTGAGTGGCTGACGATTGGCTGGATGGTCGTCGAGGGCGCCGTGGCTATCGGTTCCGGTTTCGCCGCGGGCAGCCTCACGCTGATGGCTTTCGGAATTGATAGCGTCATTGAGCTGGCTTCGGCGGGGGTACTCATTTGGCGTCTGACGGTCGAACTCCGTCATGGCCGGGCCTTTTCAGAACGCGCCGAGCGTACCGCCAGCCAGATCGGCGGCGGGCTGCTGTTCGCCCTGGCCGCCTACATCGTTGCCGGCGCCGCCTGGAGCCTGTGGACGCAGCGGGGTGAAACCTTCTCCCTGCCCGGATTGATCGTCGCGTCGTTGGCCATGCCGATCATGACGCTTCTCGCGCGTCGCAAGATCGCGATCGCCGCCGAACTCGGCAGCCGCGCCATGAGGGCCGATGCTGCCGAGGCGATCACCTGCGGCTGGCTTTCGCTTGTCGTCGTCGTCGGCTTACTGGCCGATTATGTGTTAGGCGCGTGGTGGGTGGACGCGGTGACTTCACTTGCGGTTGTTGGGTTTGTCTTCAAGGAAGCGCGTGAGGCTTGGAGCGGCGAAGATTGCTGCGACTATGACTAGGGCAGCGCGCTTCTCATGGACGGGCTCACGTCCACCCCGGATATCGCTTTCACCGAAGTGGAAATCGTCAATGTCGAGGACGCCGATCGCATCGAAGTGATGGCGACGGCGACCTCGCGCAAGCGAAGGGATATCGCCCTGGAATACATCATCGGCCGCCTCAGCCAAGCGAGCGGGCTTCGCGCGCCAGCTGGCGAACCCAGACGCTTTCCGTCTAGCGCGGTCTGAACGATTGACGCGCCGGGCGAAAGGGCGCCGCTCCCGTCCAACTCGAATTTTGAAGCGGCCCCCCCCCTCGTCAAACTCCCGCGCGGCTTTGGCGCCGGCCTGCGGCTGTGATACAGCGGCGCGCCGGGTCGGTCAGCTAGCGCCGCCCTCTCCTCACATGTGAACGCCGCCGCTTCCCCATGTCGCAAATCGTAACGCGCTTCGCCCCCTCGCCGACCGGCTTCCTGCATATCGGCGGAGCCCGCACGGCGCTGTTCAACTGGCTCTACGCCAAGCGCCTGGGCGGCAAGTTCCTGCTGAGGATCGAGGACACCGACCGCGAACGCTCGACCAAAGCGGCGGTCGAGGCGATCCTCGACGGGCTCGCCTGGCTCGGGCTCACCTGGGACGGCGAGGCGATCAGCCAGTTCGCGCGCGCCGACCGCCACCGCGACGTCGTCGAGCAGATGCTCGCCTCGGGCGGCGCCTATCGCTGCTACGCGAGCCAGGAGGAACTGGAGGCGATGCGCGCCCAGGCGCGCGCCGAAGGCAAGCCAATGCGCTACGACGGGCGCTGGCGCGACCGCGATCCTTCCGAAGCGCCGGCGGGCGTCAAGTCGGCGATCCGCCTGCGCGCGCGCCAGGACGGCGAGACGATCGTCGACGACAAGGTGCAAGGCAAGGTCGTCTTCGCCAACAAGGAGCTCGACGACCTGGTGTTGCTGCGTTCGGACGGCAATCCGACCTACATGCTCGCCGTCGTCGTCGACGACCACGACATGGGCGTCACCCACGTCATCCGCGGCGACGACCACCTCACCAACGCGGCGCGACAGATGCAAATCTACGCCGCGCTCGGCTGGGACGTGCCGGCGATGGCCCACATCCCGCTCATCCACGGGCCCGACGGCGCCAAGCTCTCCAAGCGCCACGGCGCGCTCGGCGTCGACGCCTATCGCGGCATGGGCTACCTGCCGGCGGCGCTGCGCAACTATCTGGCGCGGCTCGGCTGGAGCCAGGGCGACCGCGAGTTCTTCTCGACCGAAGAGCTGATCGCCGCCTTCGACCTGCCGGCGATCGGTCGTTCTCCGTCGCGCTTCGACTTCGCCAAGCTCGAGAACATGAACGGCCACTACATGCGCGCGACGCCCGACGACGAGTTGATGGCGATCCTCGTCGACGCGCTGCCCCATCTGCCCGGCGGCCCGGCGATCGCCGCCGCGCTCGACGACGCCAAGCGCGCCCAGCTCCTGGCCGCCCTGCCCGGCCTCAAGGAGCGGGCCAAGACGCTGGTCGAACTCGTCGACGGCGCAGCCTTCTTGTTCGCACGGCGGCCGCTGGCGATCGACGACAAGGCCGCCGACATCCTTGCCCGCGGCGGGCGGCTGCATCTCGCGGCGCTGCTGCCGCGCCTGAAGGCGGTCGAGGACTGGAGCGCGGGGCAAATCGAAGCCGCCGTGCGCGCCCACGCCGACGCACAGGGCGCCAAACTCGGAACGATCGCCCAGCCGTTGCGCGCGGCGGCGACCGGCCGCTCGACCTCGCCCGGCGTCTTCGAAGTGCTGGCGGTGCTTGGCCGCGACGAAAGCCTCGGCCGCATCGCCGACCAGGTCAAGGTCGCCTGACCCGAACAACGGCCGCGTCAGAAAAGGCGCGCGCGTCGTCATCCTGTCACATCGGCCCGGCATGGCGTCCGGACCGGCCGTCGCGCTGACCTCAGGAAAGCGCGCTCGCCGGGCGTTTTTCGTTTGCCAATCCCGCTGCGGCTGTGGTTTCCATGCCGGCGGCCGGATGACCGCCCGCCGATTTCCTCGACCCCGACGGAACGAACTGATGTCGATGATGAATGCCGCAGCCTCGGCCGGTCGTCGCGTTCTGCCCAACCAGTGGGACCTGATCGCGCTGGCGACGATCATGGCGGTGCTGACGGCGATCGCGCGCGCCTATCACGGCATCTCGGCGCCCCTGCCCGGCCCCAACGCAGCGGCGGTCAGCCTCGACTACTGGGCGCTGCCCTATTACGCGCTGCGCACGGCGCTGCGGATGTTCGCCGCGCTCGCCTGTTCGTTCCTGTTCACCTTCACCTACGCGACGCTGGCGGCGAAGAGCCGGCGCGCCGAGATCGTGCTGATCCCGATTCTCGACATCCTGCAGTCGGTGCCGATTCTCGGCTTCCTGTCGTTTACGGTGACGTTCTTCCTCGGCCTGTTCCCCGGCAACGTGCTCGGCGCCGAATGCGCGGCGATTTTCGCCATCTTCACCAGCCAGGCCTGGAACATGGCGTTCTCGTTCTATCAGTCGCTGCGCACGGTGCCGCGCGACCTCGACGAGGTGTCGCGCGGCTTCCGCCTCACCGGTTGGCAGAAGTTCTGGCAGCTCGAAGCCCCCTTCGCCGTCCCCGGGCTGATCTGGAACACGATGATGTCGATGTCGGGCGGCTGGTTCTTCGTCGTCGCGTCCGAGGCGATCACCGTTGGCGACACCACCATCACCCTGCCCGGCGTCGGCTCCTATATCGCCGAAGCCAACAACGAGGGGCGCTGGGACGCAATCCTCGCCGCGGTGGCGATGATGGGCGTCGTCATCCTGCTTTACGACCAGCTGTTGTTCCGGCCGATCATCGCCTGGGCGGGCAAGTTTCGCGTCGAACTGTCGGTCGGCGAACAGGTCGAGCGCTCGTGGGTGCTCAACCTGCTGCAGCGCACCAACTGGATCCGTCGCGGCGTGCGACCGCTGTTCGACGGGCTGCGCGCGACCGCGATGTGGCGGCTGAGCCTGCCGTCAATCCTCCCCGAGGGCGTCTTCGCCCTCAAGCGGGTCTCGCGCGCCGTCGACATCGTCTGGGTCGTCGTCATCACCGTCGTCGCCGCCTGGGCGATGTGGTCGGTCGTCGCCTATGTCGCGACCGAGCTGTCGTGGCCTGACGTCGGCCAGGTGGCGTTGCTGACCTTCTACACGCTGCTGCGCGTGCTCGCGTTGATGGCGATCGCGACGGCGTTTTGGGTGCCGATCAGCGTCTGGGTCGGCCTCAGGCCGCGCTGGGCCGAAGCGTTGCAGCCGGTCGCTCAGTTTCTCGCCGCCTTCCCGGTCAACCTGCTGTTCGGCGCGGCCGTCAGCCTGGTGCTGGCGTTCAACCTCAACCCCGACATCTGGCTCAGCGTGCTGATCGTCTTCGGCACGCAATGGTACATCGTGTTCAACACGATCGCCGGCGCGGCGGCGTTCCCTAACGACCTGCGCGAGGCGGCGACCAACTTCCGCGTGCGCGGCTGGGACTGGTGGCGGCAAGTGATCCTGCCCGGCGTCGCGCCCTATTATCTCACCGGCGCAATCACCGCTTCGGGCGGCTCGTGGAACGCCTCGATCGTCGCCGAATTCGTCAAATGGAAAGACCAGACGGTCGCGGCGCACGGCGTCGGCGCCTATATCGCCGAGGCGACCGACAAGGGCGACTTCCCCCGCATCGTGCTCGGCGTGGCGATGATGTCGATCGTCGTAACTTTGGTGAACCGTCTGTTCTGGCGCCGGCTCTACGGCTACGCCGAACGGCGGCTGCGCCTGTGAATCAAACCTGACCGGAGACGCGCGTGCTCGATCCCTCCTCCGCCATTCTGCTCGACGTCAGCCACGTCAGCCAGACCTATTCGAAGGGCTCCGGCGAGACCGGCGCGCCGGTGTTGCAGGACGTGTCGCTGA
>JBEKVR010000103.1:0-17492 GCA_049513815.1 Roseiarcus sp.
CCGGCGGTTGGCCTCGGCATCATCGGCGGCGCGATCGCCGGCGCGGCGATCGCCAACTCGGGGCCGTATTACGGGCCCGGCCCCTATTACGGCTATGGCGACGGCTGCTGGCAGCCGCGGGCGATGTACGACGCCTGGGGCCGCTACATCGGACAGCGGATGGTCAACGTCTGCTACTGAGCCGGCGAGCGCCGCCGCCCCTCCCTCGGCGGCGCCCAGCCTTTCCAGCCGTCGACTTGGGTCGTCGTCCTTCCCCGAGGCGGCCCGAGGAAGAGGCCCCGCTTGCCCGAGCGGGGTCTTTTCGCTTTCAGGCGAGCGCGACGCGCTCGAGCGCCTCCGCCTGCCGCGCCGCCAGCGCCGCGGCTTCAAACCCCTCGATCGTCTCTTCGAACAGGCGATGGAAGTTCAGTTCCGCGCCGAGCCTGAGGAACGCGCCGCCCAACCCGATCGCGGCGCGGTCCATGAAGACGAATTCGCGCGGCACCTTGAGCGCGCCGCCCTGGGCTTTCAGCGCCCGCATCACCGTCGCGATCTCGCGCCGTCCGTATTCCCCCGGCTTGACGCCGTCGGCGATGGTGCGGACGCGGTCGTCGATCAGCGGCCCGTAGATGAAGCGCGCCCAGATGTTGAGCGCGTCGACGGTCGCGCGCGATAGATTAACGAAGCCCCAGCTCTCGTAAGCGTGGGCGACGCGACCTTCGTCGCCGTCGGCAAGGCCGCGGTAGAGGTCGACGACGCCGCTGACGAAGGTCGGCGGAAAGATGCGCACGCAGCCGTAGTCGTAGAGGTTGATCGCCTCGACTTCGCGCGCGTCCTCAGGCCCGCGCATGACTACGGAATAATTGCCGAGATGCGGGTCGCCGTGAATGACGCCATAGCGGGAGAACGGCCGCCACCACGCCTCGAACAGACCGAGCGCGATCGCGTTGCGCGTCGCCGCCTCGGCGTGATCGAAGCGCGTCACCGGCTCGCCTTCGAGCCATTCCTGGGTCAGCAGCCGGCGCGTCGAAAGCGCTTCGAACACCGCCGGGGTTCGCACCCGCGGCCGGTCGGCGAGCATCGCGCCGTAGAGCCGCGTCAGCTTGGCTTCGCGCTCGTAGTCGAGTTCTTCGCGCAGCCGCGCGGCGATTTCGATCGCGATCTCGCTGGCGTCGATCGCTGGTCCCATGCGGCGGTGGAACTTCAACAGGAATTCGAGTTGGCCGATGTCGACTTCGACCGTCGACGCCATGTCCGGGTACTGCAGCTTGCAGGCGAGGCCTTCGCCGTCGGGACTTTTGGCGCGATGGACCTGGCCGAGCGAGGCCGCGGCGGCCGGCGCCAGACCGAATTCGGCGAAGCGGGCGCGCCAGTCGGGGCCGAGTTCGGCTTGCATGCGCCGGCGCACGAAGGCCGCGCCCATCGGCGGCGCCTGCGATTGCAGACTGATAAGCTGTTCGGCGTAGTCGGCGGGCAGGGCCTCCGGGATGGTCGCCATCATCTGCGCCACCTTCATCAGCGGCCCCTTGAGCGTGCCGAGCGCCTGGGCGAGGTCGCGCGCGGTGTCGGCGCTCTCGCCGCCGATCAGCCGCCGCGCGCCGGCGCGCGCCGCAAAGGCGCCGACGCTGACGCCGAGATTGGCGTAGCGGCGAGCCCGCGCGGAAAAGCGGTCCGCCTCTTCGTCGTCCGCCATTCGCTCCTCGATCCTCCGGGCCGGCGAACGCCGCCGGCCGCGGCAGGTCTTCTACGCCAAGGATCGCGGCGGGAGCGAGGCGTTTCTTCGCTGGCGGGCCGAATCAGGTCGGAGCGGCGAAGCGCGCGCGGCAGCCGCCGAGCGGCGAAGCCTCGAGCGTCAGCGTCGAGCCGTATTGGGCGAGCACGTCGGCGACGATCGCCAGCCCGAGGCCAGTGCTCTCGTCGTCCTCGCCGCTCGTCGGCTCGCCGCGGCGCGGCGCGGCGGCGCGCACCGCTTCCGGCGCGCCGGGCCCGTCGTCGTCGATGATGAACTGGGCGGCGCCGGCGCGCCATTCGCTGAGGATCTGCACCTGCGATTTGGCCCATTTGCGCGCGTTGTCGAGCAGATTGCCCATCACTTCGCCGAAGTCGTCCGAATCCATGCGCGGGCGCAGCGTCGCGTCGACGCGGTTGCTCCATACGATCGCCTCGCCGTGCGGCATGCGGCCGACGAGATCGATCAGCCGCTCGACGGAACGACGCGCGTCGGTGAGCGTGCCGGCCGCCGCGGTCGCGCCGATCGTGCGCGCGCGCGCCAGCTCGCGGTCGACGTGTCGGCGCATCAGCTCGACCTGCTGCTTGACCAGCGCCGCCGATTCGAAGCTGCCGGCCGCTTCAAGCCGCCTCGCCTCGCCTTGCAGGATGGTCAGCGGCGTCTTGAAGCCGTGGGCGAGATCGCCGGCGCGGTCACGCGCCTTGTGCACGAGCTGCTCCTGGCGGTCGAGCAAGCGGTTGAGGTCGCTCGCCAGCGGCGCGACCTCGGACGGAAAGCTGCCGGTCAGACGTGGCTTGGCGCCGCGATGGACGCGCGCGAGTTCGTCGCGGAGCCGCCGCAGCGGCGACAGGCCGACGCTCGACTGCAGCCAGGCACCGGCGAACAGCACCAGACCGATCAGGCCGAGCGCGATGGCGACGTCGGTGACGAAGGAGCGCCGCAGCGCGCCGATCGGCGCCGTGTCGAGCGCCACCGCGAGGCGGAAGACGCGCGGTGAGCCGTCGCCGTCGAACCGCACTTCACGCTCCATCATGTAGACGGTGGAGTCGTTGGGCCCGCGCCGTTCGATCGCCTGTCCAGTCGGCGAGAGGTGGACCGTCGCCTCGGGTTCGAGGTCCTGGTCCCACAGCGAGCGGGAACGCATCCACACCGTGTCGCCTTCGGCGACGCGCCAATAGGCGCCGCTGGCCGGCAATTGATAGCGCGGGTCGGTCAGGTCGTGGGTCAGGACCGGATTGCGGTCCTCGCCGAGCGCGACCGCGCCGGCGAGCTCGCGCCAGCGCACTTCGAGCTCCTGCTCCATCAGCCGCTCGATGTGGTCTTCGAAAATGTAACCGAACGACAGGCCGGCGACCGTCAGCGTCGCGGCGATCGACAGAGCGGCGAGCGCCAGCAGGCGCAGGCGTATCGATGTCGGCCGCGGCTCGGCCGGCTCGGATCTGGGTTCAGCCGCGGATGAGGTAGCCATAACCTCGCTGGGTCTCGATGAGCTCGCCGCCGATCTTCTTGCGCAGCCGGGCGATCAACACTTCGAGCGCGTTGGAGCCCGGCTCCTGGTCGGCGCCGTAGACGTGCTCGCCGAGTTCGAACTGCGACACGGGCCGACCTTTGTTGTGGATAAGGTAGCGCAACGCGCGGAATTCAAGCAGCGACAGCGAAACCGGCGCGCCGTTGACGGTGGTGATCATTCGCCGCGTATCGACCCGCAGCGGACCCGCTTCGAGCGTAGGGGTGGTATGGCCGGTCGAGCGGCGAATGATGGCGCCGAGACGCGCGACCAGTTCTTCTGGCTGGAACGGCTTGGGCAGATAGTCGTCGGCGCCGGCGTCGATGCCGGCGACTCTTTCAGTCCAGGTGCCGCGCGCCGTCAGCACCAGGATCGGCGTCGTCACGCCGGCGGCGCGCAACTGACGCACCACCGACAGGCCATCGAGTCGCGGCAGGCCGAGATCGAGGATGATCCCGTCGAAGTCTTCCGTTCCGGCGCGCGACCAGGCTTCCTCGCCGTCGGCGCAGGTTTCCACGACATAACCTGCCTGAGTCAGATGGGCGCATATCTCAGCGGCGATCTGAGCTTCGTCTTCAACCACAAGTGCGCGCATCAATGAGGCCTGATCGACGTGACGTTGTTGCTGCCGGCGTCGACGTTGACGTCGCGATAGTAGCCTTGGGGCGTCAGCACGGTGATCTTGTAGTTCCACGATCCGACGACGTCGTGGGACAAGTCGACATTGAGGACGTCGCCCGGCACGGATTTTTCCACCGTCTTGAGCACGCTCGCCAGTGGCACGATCTCGCCGCTGCGCACCGCCGCCATCGCTTTGTCCTGATCGTCCGGCGACGCCTTGACCTTCCCGGCGAGCCAATTCAGCGGCGCGCTGATCGTCGTCTGACCGGTCTTCACCAGATCGGACGCGGCATGAGCCGAGGCGCGCTGGGTGCGTTTGAGAAAGACGCGCAAAGGGGCGGTGAGGCGCGCCGCCGAATTCGTCAACCAGCGCTGGCCGGCTGCGCCAAACCATTGAACATGCGCGCTTGACGGGCTGTGGCCGCCGCCGCCGCTGTTTGCGCCTGCGCTGACGCCGGCCCCGCCGTTGTCGCCGCCGCCATTGTCATCGGCCCATGCCGCGGGCGCGCCAATAACGCCCAGCGCGACGCCGAACGCCAGCATCGCGCCGAGCGCGACAAGTCTGAACGCCGCAGAGCGGGATCTCAAGACGTGAGACTTTCGTTGACGGACCGACAAGGCGACTGAGCTCCACTCTAGTGGCTCCTCGCGTCTGACGACAAGAACGCGTTTGCATGAATCCATCCGGCGGCGCGGGGCGAACGCGCTGCTCCCTCCTCCGCTTGCGGGACGGAGGAGGGAGCCCCTGGGACGTTCTTACGGGCGGCCCTCGGGCGCGAAGTGCGGGAACCGTCGCGGCCTGGCGACTGCGGCTGCGCAGCCGGGACGGTTCTCGATCGCGGCGCCCCCCCTCCTGGGAACGCTTGTAGAGGGGGAACTCGGAACACGGCCGCTGACAGAGCCCGGCGCGCCGATCGTCTCCCGTTGGGGCTCTCCGCTCATCGGGGGCGAGCGGACAGGTCGATCGAAAGGCGACGTCGTAAGGTAGCGGTCCACGCAAATACTGACGCCTCGTTTCTCCCCTTTCGCATCGACCAGCCGTCGACGGCAGGAGGGTTAACAAGCCCCGGCCCGCCGGAACCTGACAGATCGCGTCAGCCGACGGTCAGGTTCGTCGCCTCCGCCTTGTCGAACCGCTGGCGGCTGTGGTGAAATAGCGGCGAAGGGCCGCGAAGGCCGGCCGCGGCCCGCCGCGGAGGAGGACGCCATGCATCGCGGCGAAACCTTGCTTGTTTACGAAACGCGCGTCGACGCGGCGTGGATCGACGACAACGACCACATGAACGACGCAGCCTACGCATTGGTGTTCAGCCGCGCGGTCGACGCGCTGATGGACCGCATCGGCCTTGACGCCGCACAGCGCAAGGCGAGCCGTCGCACGCTCTATACCGCACAGGCGATGCACCGTTATTTCGCCGAGGCGACGGCGGGCGACGCGCTGGCGGTGAGTCTTCGCCTGCTCGAGCATGACGACAAACGCATGCGCGTGTGGTTGGAGATGTCCGGCCGCGACGGCGTCGCGCTCGCCGCCAGCGAACAGACGCTGCTGTCGATCGATCGCAGCGGCGCGAAGCCGCGCGTCGCCGACTGGCGGGCGGAGACGCGCTCTGCGCTCGACGCGCTCGCCAAGGCGCAGCGCGACCTCGCGGCGCCGTCGCTTGCCGGGCGCGGTGTGACGATGCGTCGCGACTGAGGCGCGCCGAATCCTAAGACGCGTCGCCGCGCAGGCGGCGCTTCCAGCGTTGGCCGGGCTTGGAGGCGTCGCCGAAGACGTAACGGGCGAGGATGCGGCGATGACGCGCCGAGCGGTCCTGGTCCGCAGTCTCCGCCGCCAGTTCGACGACCGGCGGCGGGGCGGCGACCGCTAGCGGCGGCTCGGCGACGCGAACCGGCTGAGCCGCAGGCGCTTGCGGGCGTCGGCGCTGCGCCCGCGGCTTGGCGGCCTTTGCCGGCTTGGCGGGCTTCGGCGGCTTGGCCGCCGCCATCGGCGCCGCGACGGGCGTCGCCGCCTCAATCAGGCTCGGCAGGATGCGCCCGGTCGGACGCGCCGGCGCGGCGGCGGTCTCGACGACCGGCCGAGGGGGCGGTTCGGCGGCGCGAACCGCGCCGTTCGACTGCGGTCTCTGCAGTTCTTCAGTCCAGGAGGGGGTCGGCTCGCCCGGCGGACGCCGCTGCCGACGGACCTCCACGACGAACGAACGGGACGGACGCTTCATAGCGCTGAGACCTTTGCGGGCTTTGCGGAACTGCCGGGACGGGCCCGACGCGAATCACGCCGGGCGCCTGGCCGCGGCGCCATGCTGAGGCCGATGACGCGAAAAATGCAAGCCGCGTCAAAGGCGGCAGCGCCGCTGCTAACCGGAACTTAACCCTATCGGGGTCTTTTGCGAATGATTAAACTCTGCTTACGAGCGGTTCCGACGCCGGTCGGCCGCCTGGAGCGGTCCCAATCCCCGGGCAAGTGAGAGTCGTGATCGCCAACGTCGTCGCCTGCCTGCCCTCCGCCCGCGCCGCCGATCCGTCGCGCAAGCCCAAGTTTCGGCCCATTTCCGGTGCAGACCGCCGGCTGCCGGGCTCGAAATTGAACGCCGTCCTTCCCGCCTTGACGAGGTTCCCTCCGCTATGAATGCAACCGACGCTGCGACCGCCGTCGCCGCAGACCCGGAAACCACGCTGCTGTCGATGTTTTGGTCGGCCCATATCGTGGTCAAGATCGTCATGCTCGGTCTGCTCGCGGCCTCGTTCTGGAGTTGGACCATCATCGTCAACAAGACGCTGCTGTTCACCAAATTCCGGCGCGCGATGGAGAGCTTCGAGCAGGTCTTCTGGTCGGGCCAGTCGCTCGAGGAGCTCTACGGCTCGCTGTCGCAGCGACCCAATTCCGGCGCAGCGAGCCTGTTCATCTCGGCGATGCGCGAGTGGAAGCGCTCGTTCCAGACTCCGGCCGCCTCGTTCGCCGGTCTGCACGCGCGCCTCGACAAGGTGCTCGACGTGTCGATCTCGCGCGAAGTCGAGCGGCTTGAATCGAACCTGCTGTTCCTCGCCACCGTCGCCTCGGCCGGTCCGTTCGTCGGCCTGTTCGGCACGGTCTGGGGCATCATGACCTCGTTCCGCTCGATCGCCGCGTCGAAGAACACCTCGCTCGCCGTCGTCGCGCCGGGCATCGCCGAGGCGTTGCTCGCGACCGCGATCGGCCTGTTCGCCGCCATTCCAGCGCTCATCGCCTACAACAAGTTCCAGGGCGACGTAGCGCGCGCGCAGGCGCGGATGGAAAGCTTCGCCGACGAATTCTCGTCGATCCTGTCGCGGCAGATCGACACGCATCTTTCGGGCGACAAGGCGGCCTGACGAAAGGCGAGAGGAGGTCGGGCCTATGGGCGCAGCAATAGGCGGGGCGCGCAAGAGTTCGCGCGGTCGGCGCGGGGTGCCGCGTTACGGCGCCATGGCCGACATCAACATGACGCCGTTCATCGACGTCATGCTGGTGCTGCTCATCATCTTCATGGTCGCCGCGCCGCTACTGACCAGCGGCGTCTCGGTCGACCTGCCACAGGCCAAGGCGAGCGCGCTCAACGTCGATCAGAAACCGATCGCAGTCAGTCTCAACGAACAGGGCCAACTGTTCCTGATGGACCAACCGATCGCCGACGCGGACCTGACCGCCAAGCTGCAGGAGCTGTCCGGCGGCTCGACCGACCAGCGCATCTATGTGCGCGCCTCGAAGATCGTGACCTACGGCCGCGTCGCCCAGATCATGGGCGCGGTGACCTCGGCCGGCTTCAAGAAGGTCGCTCTGGTCACCGAGCCCGACAGCAAGCCCTGAGCGAGGCTCGGCGTGAACGACCAGCCGACGAAAGCGGGCCTCTACGCTTCCGCCGCGATGCATGCGGCGCTGTTGGCGTTCCTCGTTTTCGGCTTCTCGTTCGCGCCGAAGTTCGAGGACGCCGGCGAGTCGATTCCGGTCGAAACGGTGAGCCAGAGCCAGTTCAACCAGATCATGAAGGGCGAGCGCGACGCCAAGCCGATGAAAGAGGCGCCGCCCGAGCCGCCGCAGCGCCAGGCCGCCGCAGACCCGACGCCGGCGCCAACCCCGCCCACGCCGCCGCCCGATCTCAAGACCGCCGAGACGCCGCCTCCGCCGCCGCCCCCGCCGGTCCAGCCGCCGCTGGCCAAACCGGAGCCGCCGCCGCCGCCCGCGCCGCCGCCCAAGCCGACTGCCGAGGAAGCGCCGGCGCCAGCGCCGCCGGTCCGGCCGAAGGAGACGCCGCCGCCGAAGCCGAAGGTCGATCCGCTCGCCAAGATCCTCGAGAAGGACAAGGAGGAGCTGACGAAGCCGACCAAGCCGTCATTCGACCGCAGCGCGATCGCCAAGCTGATCGGCCAGTCGAAGACCAACGCCGATCCGACGCCGACCGGCGCGACGCCGCAGGGCTTGCCCGATCAGCACGCCGATCGCATGTCGCCGTCGCTCGCCGCGGGGCTCGACGCCTGGCTGACCGACGCCTACCTCAATTGCTGGACGCCGCCGCCGACCATGCCGCAGGGCGATCGCTACATCGCCGAGGTGCGGGTCAGCTTCAATCCCGACGGAACCCTCGCCGCGACGCCCGAGTTGCTCAATCCGCCGACCGACCCCGCCTGGCGCGCCCACGCCGAAAGCGCGGTGCGCGCGGTGCTGAAGTGCAATCCGTTGCGCGTGCCGCCGCAATACGCGCCCTATTTCGAGCAGTGGCGAACCAAGACCGTCCACTTCGATCCGCAGAGCGCGCTGGGATGAGCGGGCGGGTCGAAACGCTTCACGCCGGCGCCGCCGCGCGCCGTCGCCTTCTCCCGCAAAGGGAGAAGGAAGGTCATATCGCCGCCAGATCGGCAGGCTATCTGCTGCGCCGATCGTCCGAGCTTTACGCACCTGCCAGAAGAGACCGCCGCCGATGAACCGCTCATTTGTCATCACCCGCCGTTCGCTGCTCGCCTGCGCCGCCGCCGCGCCGCTCGCCATGACGCTGGGGCGCGCGCGCGCCGCCGGCGACGTCTACGTGCGCGCCGGCGCGAATTTCACCCCCGTCAGCATCGCGGTGACCCCGTTCGCCGGCGACGACGCCAAGATCAGCGCGGTGACCACCAATGATTTCGCCCATTCGATCTTTCTCACGCCGATCAACCCGACCAGCTTTCCCGAAGCGGTGACCAATCCGGACGTACGGCCGAACGTCGACGCCTGGAAGACGGTCAACGCGCAGTTCGTGCTGACCGGCCGCGTGGCGCCCGCGGGCGACAAGATCGCGGCGCAGTTCCGCCTGTGGGACGTGGCGACCGGCGCGCAGGTCGCCGGTCAGCAGTACACGACCGACGCCGCCAACGCCCGTCGCGTCGGCCATCTCATCGCCGACGCGGTGTTTACCCGCGTCACCGGCGAGAAGGGCTTCTTCGACTCGCGCGTCGTCTTCGTCGACGAGACCGGCTCCAAGGAAAAACGCCGCAAGCGCCTCGCCGTGATGGACATGGACGGCGCCAACGTCAAATACCTCACCAGCGGCGACACGCTGGTGGTGACGCCGCGCTTCTCGCCTTCGGCGCAGATGGTCGCCTACATGTCGTTCAAGGACAAAGAGCCGCGCGTGACGCTGCTCGACCTCGAGACCGGCCAGCGCGAGGTGGTCGGCGATTTCCACGGCATGACGTTCGCGCCGCACTTCTCTCCTGACGGCCAGCGGGTCATCCTGTCGCTTTCGGACGGCGCGGCGTCCAACCTCTACACGATGGACCTGAAGAGCCGCACGACGACCCGGTTGACCGACGGCAGCAGCATCGACACCTCGCCGAGCTACTCGCCCGACGGCCAGCAGATCGCATTCGAGTCCGACCGCGGCGGCACGCAGCAGATCTACGTGATGAGCGCCGCCGGCGGCGCCGCGCGCCGCATCTCGTTCGGCGACGGGCGCTATTCGACGCCGGCGTGGTCGCCGCGCGGCGACCTCATCGCCTTCACCCGCCAGACGGCCGGTCAGTTCGGCATCGGCGTGATGAGGCCCGACGGCTCGGGCGAACGCGTCATCACCGAGGGCTTCCTCAACGAAGGTCCGACCTTCGCTCCCAACGGCCTGTTCGTGATGTTCTTCCGCGATCCCGGCGGCGAGTCGGGGCCCAAGATCTTCATGGCTGACATCTTCGGCCATGGCGAGTTCCCGGTGCCGACCCCGGGTTACGCCAGCGACCCCTCGTGGGGGCCGCTGATGAGCGGCGCGTAACCGCCGCCCGCGGCGCTCCCCGCCCAGCCCCGGCGACAGGACGGTTCGCTGGTCTTGGATTGTCAATCAGTTAGGCGCCAAAAAGCGCGCGGCGCGCGGCCCTTCGCCAAGCGTCGACTTGCGATAGGCCGTGCCGCATCTGCATAAGCTTGTATTAAACTACTAGATAACGTAAAATGAGAATAGTCCCGACGGGCGGGGAACGCCTGTAACGGCCCGCGGGCGCGCCATCTGGACGCGCCGGCGTCATCGTCTATCTTCGCGCGCCTTGGTCCGCCGAAAAACTCATGAGTGTGTCGTTGCCCGCCGCCGCCGAAGTCGAAGCCTTCATTGCGCGGTGGAGCGCTGGCGACGGCGGGCAGGAGCGCGCCAATTACGCGCTCTTCCTCACCGAGCTGTGCGATCTCATTGCCGCGCCCCGGCCTGACCAGGCTTCGCACGAGGCCGCCGCGAACGCCTACGCCTTCGAGCGGGCGGTGACGTTTCGCGAACCGGGCGGTTCGACGTCGCTCGGCCGCATCGATCTCTACAAACGCGGCTGCTTCGTTCTCGAAGCCAAACAAAGTCGCCGCCCCGGCGGCGCGAAGGCTGTTCCTGAACAAGGCGATTGGCTCGCAGAGCACGAACCGCCAGCCGGTCAGCGCGGCCGGCGCGTCGTCGCGCCGGGTTGGGACGTCTTGATGATGCGGGCGCGCCAGCAGGCGGAGGATTACGCGAAAGCGCTGCCGGTCGCAGAAGGATGGCCGCCATTCCTCATCGTCTGCGACGTCGGCCATTGTCTGGAGATTTACGCCGACTTCAGCGGGCAGGGGAAAAACTACGCGCAGTTCCCGGATCGGCAGGGCTTCCGCATCTTTCTCGAGGATCTGCGAGACGACGCCGTTCGCGAGCGGCTGCGGCGCATTTGGCTCGACCCGCTGAGCCTCGATCCGGCCAAGGCCGCCGCCGAGGCGACGCGCGCCGTTGCGGCGCGGCTCGCCCAAGTCTCCAAACACCTCGAGGAAGCGCGCGGCCCGGACGGCAAGCCGCTCTATGACCCGGAAGCGGTGGCGCTGTTCCTGATGCGCTGCCTCTTCACCATGTTCGCCGAGGACGTCGAACTGCTGCCCAAGCGCAGCTTTCGCGACCTGCTGGCCAAGTGCGTCGACAACCCGGCCGTTTTCCCGCGCATGGTCGGTCAGTTGTGGGAGGCGATGGACACCGGCGGCTTCTCCTTTGCGCTGG
Organism: Roseiarcus sp.; assembly: GCA_049513815.1. Classification (GTDB taxonomy): domain Bacteria; phylum Pseudomonadota; class Alphaproteobacteria; order Rhizobiales; family Beijerinckiaceae; genus Roseiarcus. Next base: position 11,309 of record JBEKVR010000103.1, read on the forward strand.
AGCGCGAGGTGAAGAAGTTCAACGGCTATCTCTTCAAGAACCGAACCGCGTTTCCCCTGCCGCGCGAAGAGATCGGCGAGCTGCTCGCCGCAGCCGGCGCCGACTGGCGCAGGGTCGAGCCGGCGATCTTCGGCACGCTCCTGGAACAGGCGCTCGACCCGGCCGAGCGCCGCAGGCTCGGCGCCCATTACACGCCGCGCGCCTATGTCGAGCGGCTCGTCGTCGCAACGGTGATGGAGCCGCTGCGCGCCGACTGGCTGGCGGCGCGCGGCGCCGCCGAGACGGCGCGGGCGCAGGGCGACATGAAAGGCGCGGAGAAGCTGGTGCGCGCCTTTCACGACAAGCTGTGCGACACGCGCGTCCTCGATCCCGCGTGCGGCACCGGCAATTTTCTGTACGTGTCGCTCGAACTGATGAAGCGCCTCGAAGGCGAGGTGCTCGACGCGCTCGCTTCGTTGACGGAGGCAGGGCAGGGGCGCCTGGAGGGGCTGCGCGGCATCGACCCGCGCCAGTTCCTCGGCCTCGAAGTCAATCCGCGCGCCGCGGCAATTGCGGAACTGGTGCTGTGGATCGGCTTCCTGCAATGGCATTTCCGCACCCGCGGTGGGCCGCCCGACGAACCGATTTTGCGCGACTTTCGCACCATCAAGGTGATGGATGCGGTGCTGGCGTGGGACGCCAAGGACCTAGCGCGCGACGACAAGGGCAAGCCGATCACGCGCACCGACAGCGAAGGCCGGCGCGTCGAAGTCTGGCGCTACCGCAACCCGCGCCGGCCGGAATGGCCCGAGGCGAATTTCATTGTCGGCAATCCGCCGTTCATCGGCGCCAAGGACATCCGCGGCCGGCTTGGCGACGGCTACGCCGAAGCGCTGTGGGCGGCGCATCCGCGGATGAACGACAGCGCCGATTTCGTCATCTATTGGTGGGATCGCGCCGCCGAGCTGCTGACGCGCAAGGGGACGCGACTACGCCGCTTCGGGCTGGTGACAACCAATTCGCTGAGTCAGGTCTTTCAGCGCCGCGTTGTCGAACGGCACTTGCGGGCCAAGCCGGCGATCTCGCTCGTCATGGCGATCCCCGACCATCCGTGGACGAAGGCGACGCGCGACGCCGCCGCGGTGCGGATCGCCATGACGGTGGCGGCGGCCGGAGTCCACGACGGCCGCCTGTTCGAGACCGTGAAGGAAGAAGCGCTCGACACCGACGAGCCGCAGATTGCGATGCGCGAGACCGACGGCGTCATCAACAGCGATTTGACGGTTGGGGTCGACGTCACCAAGGTTGTGGCCCTCAAGGCTAACGCCTTCGTGTGCTCGCCGGGCGTGAAGCTTCATGGCGACGGCTTCATTGTCACGCCGGCGCAAGCTGAACATCTTGGCTTAGGGAAACGGCCGGGACTGGAGGCGCACATCCGCGCCTATCGCAATGGCCGCGATCTGACAGCCCGCCCGCGCGGCGTCATGGTCATCGACCTGGACGGCGTCCTGATTGATGACGTTCGACGGAGGTTTCCGGAGGTCTATCAACACCTGTTGGCGACCGTGAAGCCAGAGAGGGATTTGAATAATGAGGCCTATAGACGCACGAACTGGTGGCTGTTCGGTCGCAAGAACACCTTGATGCGAGGGTTCACTGCCGAAGTCCCTCGGTACATCGCGACTCCCGAAACAAGCAAGCATCGCGCATTCCAGTTTCTTGACCGAAGCATCCTTCCCGACAACAAACTTGTTTGCTTCGGACTGGATGAAGCGTTCTTTCTCGGGATTCTCTGTTGCCGAATCCACGTTTCCTGGGCATTGCGCGCCGGCGGATGGCTCGGCGTCGGTAATGATCCCGTCTATATCAAGTCGAAGTGTTTCGACCCCTCCCGTTTCCCGATCCGCCCGAAGCGCTGAAGGCCCGCATCCGCGAAACCGCCGAGGAACTCGACGCCTTGCGCAAGACGCAGCAGGCCGAGCATCCTGGCCTCACGCTGACGCAAATCTACAACGTGCTGGACAAGCTGCGCCGCGGCAATCCGCTCGACGCCGCCGACGAGGCGATCAAGGACAAAGGTCTCGTCCTGATCGTCAAAGAGCTGCACGACAAACTCGACGCGCTCGTCGCCGAGGCCTACGGCTGGCCGGCCGATCTCGCCGACGATGAGATTCTCGCTCGCCTGGTCGCTCTCAACGCCGAGCGCGCCGCCGAGGAGAAACGCGGCCTCGTGCGCTGGCTGCGGCCCGACTACCAGCGCGCCCGCGCCGGCCTGGCCGGGCGCGAAGCGGCGCCGGCCGCCGACCAGATCGAGGCGCCGCTGGTCGTCGCCGCCGCCAAGGCGCAGAAGCCGTCTTTCCCCTCCGGGGAGGTCGAGCGCACAGCGGCGGTATTCGCCGCGCTGGCCGATGCGCGCGGCGCACTCGACGCCGCCGCGATCGCGCGCGGCTTCCGTCAGGGCGCGCGGGTCGAACCCGCCATCGCCCGCATTCTCGCCTCGCTGGCGCGGCTCGGCCACGCGCACACCATCGATGGCGAGACATTCGCCTTGCGCCGTCGCGCGTGAGTTGGCGAGCGATCGAACAGCCTTCCGGGAAGGCTGCGCGCCGGCTTTTGAATCTGAGCGCCCGTGTTAAGGTGAACGGACGCTGCGCGCGAGGCGCGCGGCGGGCGGCGACGCGCCGCCGACGTCCAGGACGAAGACAAGGCGCCGAGCGCCGCGAGAGCGCGGCGACAACGGCCCGCGCGATTTCGGCTTATCGAGGCGGTCCGGGCCGCGCGCCGCCGCGCGGGCGGCCTGCGGGCTTGGACGGAGCGGATTATGGCGCTGTCGATCGGCTTCATTTTCATGGCGACGCGCGACGACGCGACGCTCAGCGACGCGCGCGCCTATATCGAGGCGGCGCTGGCGCTTGGCGTCGTCAATCTCGGCTTCAAGGACGTCGGCTTGCCGCGCTCGGCGCTGCGCGAGCTGGCCCAGGCGATCCGCGCCGGCGGCGGGCGCTCGTTCCTCGAGGTCGTATCGCTCGACCGCGACAGCGAGCTGGCTTCCGCGGCGGCGGCGGCTGATTTCGGCGTCGATTGGCTGCTTGGCGGCGTGCGCGCCGACGAAGTCGCGCCGATCGCCAGCGCCGCCGGCCTTCGCTACGCGCCGTTTCCCGGCAAGATCGTCGGCCATCCGAGCGTGCTGGCGGGCGGGCGCGACGAAATCGTCGACAGCGCGCGTGCGCTCTCAGCGCTCGATGGCGTCGACGGGCTCGACCTGCTCGCCTATCGCAGCGCGGTCGACGCGCCCGATCTGATCCGCGCGGTGACGGCGGCGGTCGACAAGCCGGTGATCGTCGCCGGCTCGATCGACGCGCCCGAACGGGTGCGCGCCGCCGTTTCCAGCGGCGCGGCGGGCTTCACCATCGGCACGGCGGCGATCGCCGGCGCCTACGCGCCGGGCGAACGCGATTTCGCCGCGCAGATTCGCGCCGTCCTGCGCACGGTCGCGGAGCTCGTGTGAAGCGCTACTTCTGTTGCGGCTCGGCGGCGGCGAGTTTGTCGTAGTACTTGAGTACGAGGTCGATGTTGCCGGCGTTCTTGACCGGGTCGATCGACTTCAGCGCGTCATTGAGCTCAGCGAGCGCCTGCTTCTTGTCGGCCGCCGCCATCTTTGCGTCGGCCTGCACTTCGGCGATCTGCTTCTTCAGCACCACGTCGGCGCCGACGTATTTCTTGGTTTGCGGGTCGACCCCGTCCATCACCAGGCCGATGTTGGCGGCGACGTCCTGATAGTCCTCGAACGAGGCGAACTGATGCTTCTTGGCCGCCGCGTCGAGCTGGGTCATCACCTTGGCGTCGAGTTGGCCGGAGTCGCTTTGCGGAACCTTGTCGAGCACCGGTTCGATGTCGGCTGCGGCGTCAAGATAGGATTGGATCTGCGCCGCGGTGAGCGCGATCTGCTTCATCGGCTCGTCGGGGGCGGCGGCGGGCTGAGTTTGGGCCAGAGCGGCGTCGGGCGCGAGCAGCGGCGGCGCCGACGCCAGGCAGAAGAGCGCGAGGGCGGCGGCGAACGGGCGAACGAGACTGGCCATTAGAATTCCTCCCAGTTGAGGCGGGAACCCTGCCGCGCCGGAGGCCGCCGCGCAAGCCTCAACCGTTCTGCGTCAGCGGCGTCTGCGGCGGGCGCGCCGCGACGCGCGGCGCGAAGGCCTTGGTCGCCACAAAAATCGCCGCCAGCGTGACCGCGTAGACGACCACCTGCAGCACCGAGGGCTGGTCGGAATAGCCGATCAGCGTGTGCAGCACGCGGCCGAACAGGCTGGCGTCGGAGAGAATCGCCGACGTGTCCCAGGCGGTGTCGCTCATCACCGGCGCCAGGCCTGCCTGCTGCAGGAAATTCGCCGCCTGGGCGGCGAGGCCGGCGGCGAGGAAGGTGATGAGGCCGGTCGTCACCGCGAACAGGCGGCGGGGCGGGATCGTCGCCAGCCCGAAATAGGTGACGGCGCTCAACGCCACGCCGGCGACGAGGCCGAGCGCCGAGCCGATGAGCAGGTCGCGCGCGGTCGTCCCGCCGGCGGCGACAAGCCCATAGAGGAACAGCGCGATCTCCGAACCCTCGCGCATCACCGCGACGGCGACGACGATCGCCAGCGCGAACAGCGAGCGCGCGCCGCTGCGAACCTCCTGGCCGAGCTTGCGCGCGTCGGCGGCGAGTTCGCGGCCGTGGCTCGCCATCCAGATGTTGTGCCAGGCGAGCATGCAGACGGCGAGGCTGAGGATTGCGGCGTTGAACATTTCCTGGCCGACGCCGTTCAGCGCCGAGGCCAGGGCGCCGGCGAAGGCGGCCACGAGGCTCGCGCCGACGACGCCCGCGACGATTCCCGCGCCCGCCATCAGTCGGCTGCCCGGCACGCCCTGGGTGACCGCCATCACGATGCCGACAATGATTCCGGCTTCGATCGCCTCGCGGAAAACGATGATCAGCGCGCCGAGCATGGAGCGTCCCTTCCGGTCATTGCGCGACGAGGAAGCCCTGGGTGGTCGCTTCGTGATAATCGTCGAAGAAACGATAACGGCCTGGCTTCAGCGCGCGCACTTTGACGGTGATCGCGCCGCCGCCGGCGACGACCTTCTCGATCCTGAGCTCCTTGCTTTCGAGCTCGGCCGGCGTCGCGTCCTGGTTGGCGAGCTGGATCACGATCGGCTTGCCGGCGGGAATCGTCGACTCGGTAGGCTCGAACTTGTGGTCCTTGAGCGTGATCTGGACCGGGGTCGCGTCGTCGGCGAGCGCCGGCGCCGCGGCGCCGGCGGCAAGCGCGATCGCGAGCGCGAGGACAGGAAGCGGCGGCTTGCGGGTCATCGGGTTCTCCTGGATTGGGTCGGCGGCGGCCAGCGTTGCGCAGCGTCGCGTGACGATGCTCGTCAGGCGAGGGGTGGGGCGATCGACGCGCCGACGGCGGCGCCGAAGAATGGCGTTGGCGAATTGGCGCCGGCGTCGCCCGCAACGCGGGTCAAAACCATCTTGCGCGCCTCTCGGCGTGCGGCGGCGTCGTTGTGCATCCCGTCCTCGCTAACTGGCGGGTTCAAGGCCCGCTGTCGCTGCGCAGGATATAACGAAGAAACAACCAACCCGCAAGCAAGTTTTGGTAATTTGGAAGATTTCTAATCAGCAATATAGACTGCAAGATTGAACCTATTGTCGTTTTGATCGGACGCAAAGATTGACGTATTGACGATCTAAACATGAACTCTTAGCCGGCATAGGGTCAATATTGGGCGATATGTCGCGGCAATGACTTCGAGATTGTCTCTGGTCGCGGGCCGCGGCGAGCGGGCGAACGATCGTCGATTGCTCGCCTTTGCGCTTGTCGTCGGCGCGACCGGCTAGCGTTCGCGCCTCGCCGCGGCAGAGGAAGCGCCCGTCGCGGCGCCGGCGCACGGGGCGTTCATGACTCTTTTGCGACAGTGGCCAAAAAGAAGTCGTCAGACGAAAAAACCGCTTGCATCTGAGGACGATTCGCACAAATAACCGTCTCGCCCAATACGCACGTGCCTGTGGTCGTGTGTCGGTCGGCGGGGATCTGGACAAGAGGCCAGTTAACCGCCGGTGCAAAGACCGGCAGCCGGAGGCGAACCGGCGTACCCCGCCAAACGGGGGACGCGACTTGAAGCAACGACGGACCGGGCTTTTTTGGTCTCTGCCGACCCTCCAAAGGTC
>JBEKVR010000104.1:0-17451 GCA_049513815.1 Roseiarcus sp.
CCCACGCCGCCATCATCGCGCTCGGCCAAAACCCGAAATCGCCATAGATCCGCGCCGCACGCCCGCGGGTTCGTGCTTGGGCGGTTTTCGTACGCCTCGCGGCATCCGAAAACCTTCGCCATCCCTGCCATCCAGAGGGCTTGGCCGACGCCCCGGAAGCGGACACGTCGGCGAGTGCCGGGAAATGGAGCAAATGGGAGACCGGCCGTCGCATAACCATGGCGCATCGGCTCGTCCGGCCACGACAGCTCGTGAGCCCGAATTTCGAACAGAGCGGATGAGCGGGCGCGGATCGCCGCCACAAACGCCGCCGGCGACATAAATCGATCGCCGATCACGGCGTTCTTCACGCTGTCACGACGCGCGATCGGAACGTCAGACATGCCCGTCATTTTCGTGACGGCCAGCGGTTCAAGCCGAACGTGCGACCTTCGGGGGTTCTTCACCGGTCCGAACTGTCGACGATGCGCTCGCAAACACGGGCGAGACGCGTCGAAGTCGGGCCGAACGCTGGAGTTGCCGAAACGTCTGTCATCGCGGCGCGCCTCTCCCATGGTCGTCCGTGGAACGCGTTGACCGTCGTCATCCAACGAATGCGAACTTACAAAAACGGGGAGCGATCCGAAGATCGCTCCCCGCCAGTTACGGGAGGTGGGGGGTATCAGTTAGGCAAGTGGGAGGGCGTCCCGAAGGTCGCTCCCCCGGCTTCCATCACTTGAGGGTGAACGGAGCGATGTAGTCGGCGATATTGTCTTTGGTGATAAGCGTGCAGTCGAACAGCTGCTTCTCGCTCGCTGCGCCAGTCTTGCCGGTCTTGATGAACGAGTCGGCTTCGTCGACCGCCTTCTGCGCGTACACGGCGACCGGCTGCAACACGGTGTATTGCAATTCGCCCGCCTTGATCGCCGCGACGGCGTCGGGAGAACCGTCGAAGCCGCCAACTTTGACGCTCGCCAGCTTCCCGGCCTCCTTGAGCGCCGCAATTGCGCCGAGCGCCATCTCATCGTTGCCGTTGATAACGCCGACGATGTCGGGATGGGCTTGCAGCAGGCTCTGCATCTTGTCATGGCCCTGGGTCCGATCCCAATTGGCCACTTGCTCTCCGACTTTCTTGAGCCCTTCAAATTGGCTGAGCACCGACTTGTAACCATTCGACCGCGTGGCAGCGTTGTTGTCGGAAGGGTTGCCCAACAGTTCGACGTAGTTGCCCGTGTCGCCGATCGCCTTCACCCACTGCTGTCCGCCTAGGGCGGCGCCCTGCGCGTTGTTGGAAACGAGCTGCCCCTTGGCCAAGCCCTCCTGGTTGATCTCGGCGTTGACCGTGAACACCGGGATGTTCGCGGCGATGGCCCTCTTCACCGCGCCGATGGATCCGCTCGCGTCGACGGGGTCGAGAATGATCGCCACTGACTTGTTGGTGATTGCGGTGTCAATCAGCTTGCTCTCGGTGTTCGTGTCCGCTTTCGAAGCGCCGACGGTCGCGCGGTAGCCGAGCTTTTCCGCCTCGGCGGCAGCCACCTTACCTTCGGTGAGCCAGTACAGGTTCGCAGGGTCGATGACGATGATCGAGATCAGACCTTTGTCAGCGGCCGACGCGGCGATCACGGACCATCCAAGCAGAGGAGCCGCTAGCGCAATGGCCGCGAGCATCGGGACTGTTGCCTTCCTAGACATTTCGATATTCCCTTTTTTTGGTTAGCGATTGGACCGGTCAACCGGCAGTCTTCTCAAGAGTTGGCTCAGCTTTTCGAGCTGAACCTCCCAGCTGCTGAGAAGTTGATGAGCCGTCCGTAGAACCCGAAGGTTTGCTGCGGCGGCGATACTGAACGGCATTCAGGAGCACCGCGAACACGATGACCGCGCCGGTAAACACTGTCTGCCAATACGAAGAGATGCCGATGATCACCAACCCATCGGAAAGGAACCCGATGACGAAGGCGCCGAGGAGCGTTCCACGGATGTTGCCGCGCCCGCCGGTCAACGCCGCGCCGCCGATGACGACGGCGGCAATGGCGGTCAATTCGTACGAGGCGCCCGCGGTCGGTCCGGCCGAAGTCAACTGCGACGACAGGATGAGGCCGGTAATGGCGGCACAGACTCCTGACAGGACGTAGACCGTGACTTGCACGAATTTTACTGGAACGCCGGATAGCTCGGCCGCGCGTTCGTTGCCGCCAGAGGCGTAAAGCCACCGACCGAAGGGAGCGCGGGTAAGCGTGACGCTTCCGATAATCGCAACGACCGCCAGCACGATCACGCCGATGGGGACGCCCAACAAACGATTGAAGCCCAGCCAATCGAACCCGGTATTGCCGAGATCGGGTCTACCGCCGAGGTTGTTGTAGGTCAGGCCATTCGTGATCAACAGCGCGACGCCGCGCGCAACATACATCACGCCCAAGGTGGCGACGAACGCTGGCACCTTGAATCGCGCAATCAACACGCCATTGACCAAGCCGACGAATGCGCCCAAGACGCAGGTCAGCACGGCAACCACCCAAACCGGCGGGAACAGGACCACGCCGATCACGTTCAGCGTCACGCCCTGCATCAGAAAGCCCGCAACGACGCCGGAGAGTGCGACCGTCGATCCAACTGACAGATCGATGCCGCCGTTGAGGATGACCAGCAGCATTCCGACCGCGAGGATGCCGAAGATCGCAACATGCGTCGCCATCGTCAGAAAGTTGCTCACCGTGAAATAGTACGGTGACAAGAACGAGAAGACGACGACGATGACGATCAGGGCGAAAAACGCCCGGCCTTCGAGCAACAATCTGCCAAAATCAACGTTGTCGCTAATGGCCCCAAGTCGCGTGCGCTTCGCAGTTGGGCTGGTGTCGGTCACGCTCACAGCTTCGCCCTTCTTGATGATTTGCTGACCACGGCTTCGCCCGAGGCGGCCATGATCTCTTCCTTGGTGACGTTCGATCCGAATTGCGCCGATATTCTACCGCGGCGCATAACGATGATCCGGTGCGCGACGCTCAGACATTCGGCGACTTCTGAGGTCGAGAACACCACGGCAAGTCCCTGCGCGGCGCGTTCGCCGAGCAGCCGGATCACCTCGGCCTTGGCGCCGATGTCGATGCCGCGATTGGGTTCGTCCAGCAGCATGACCTTGGGACCGGTCGCCAGCACTTTGCCGATGACCACTTTCTGTTGGTTGCCTCCGGACAGAGATCCGATCGGCGGGCTAGCGCCCTCGGTTTTTATGCGCACGTTTCGGATGGACCTGTTGACGAGTTCGCGCTCCTCCGAACGAGACAGCAGCATTCCCTTGACGAACGCGCCAATGCTGGCGAGCGACAGGTTTGCGCCCACCGACATTGTCTGAACGAGACCATCGCGTTGGCGGTCCTCGGGCACCAGCGCGAGGCCTTTGGCGATGCGTTCGGCGATGCTCAGCTTCGAGACGTCGTCGCCGCCGATCAGGACCCGCCCGCCTGTCATCGGCACGCGTCCGGCGATGCACTCCAGCAGTTCCGTCCGCCCCGCACCCATTAGGCCGTAGATGCAAACGATCTCGCCCGCTCGAACTTCGAACGACATATGGTCGACGAGCGAATTGTCTGAACCCGACGGGTCGGCGACGCTGACGTCCTCGACCGACAGGGCGATGTCGCCGAATTCGTAGTTCGTCGGAGGCGAGCCGAGGTCGAAGTTCTCGCCCACCATGTGGCGGACGATCCACTCGAGGTCGACGTCTTTCGCATCGGCCGCCGCCGTTATCGATCCATCACGCAGCACCACCGCGTAGTCGGTGACCTGGAGCGCCTCTTCGAGATGATGCGAGATATAGACGATCGACACGCCGCGGCTGGTCAGGTCCCGGATCACCCTGAACAACACCTCGACTTCGGTCGCGCTCAGCGCGGAGGTCGGCTCGTCCATGATTAGGATGCGAGAGTTCACCGAGAGCGCTCGGGCGATCTCAACGATCTGCTGCTGACCCAGGCGCAGATCCTCCACCAGGGTCAATGGGTCAATCTCTTCCTCGAGATCGGCGATCAGCGCGCGGGCCTGACGCGCTTCCTCAGCGAAATCGACGCCCGTCGGGGTGCGCAGCTCTCGCCCCATGAAGATGTTGTCGCGCACGCTGAGATTGGGCGCCAGGCTTAGCTCCTGGTGGATGATCGAGATTCCAAGGTCCCGCGCCTCAGTAGAGGAGTTGAAGGCCACCCGACGACCGTCGAGTTCGATGAACCCCGATGTCGGCGTTATCACCCCCGACAGCACCTTCATCAGCGTCGACTTGCCGGCCCCATTCTCTCCGAACAGCGCGGTGACCTTGCCTCGGCGGACGTCAAAGTTCACGCCTCTGAGGGCGTGCGTGCTGCCGTAGATCTTGGCGATGTTGCGCGCCGCGAGCACGACATCGGCGGCCGACGACTCGATGTGAGACGCAGTCGTCATTGCACGTCCAGCCTCACGGGGGTGATGAGCCAACTGTCGGGCTTGAGCAGCTTGAAGGCTCCGATGACCGAAACGGACTTTCCGCTGAGCTTCCGGGTGTCGACCTTTGACAGAATCTGCTTCTTCGTCTCTTTGTTGAGCGCCGATCCGGCGTTCTGATAGTCGATCTGATTGACGAACTGCCCAAAGCTGATCAGGCCCGTAGCGTCGCGCAGATCGGTCCCGTAGATCGCAGGACCCGTCTGCATGCGAATGGTCAATCCGCTGGGGACGCCTTCGACGTCTACGTCGTAGACGCCAGCGTCTCCCTTGCCGACCACGCCGGTGAATTTGACGGAAATCACCGCGCCGCTGCTCGTCGCCACGCCGGACTTGGCCGGTTCCACGCCATATTCTTTTGCCGCGGCGTCCTTATCCTTGGCGACGGCCGCCGCGAGCGTGACGGCGTCGACGGCGCGAGCCTCGATTGCCGACTTCACCTTGGGAAACTCGGCTTCGCCGAACGCCTCCGGCGAGAACGTGTTGGGCGCAATGTCCGCCGCCGAGCCAATCTTCACGACCTTGGTGTCGAGCGCCATCGCAACGACCAGCGCCAGGGCTGCGGCCGAAATGACAAACAGGCGAACACGCGATTTGGCGCGCGGTTGCGGCGCCATCTGAAGCTGTGAGCTCATGCCTGCACGCTCCGTCGCATCTTGTTCGACATCGAGTCTTCCTCCCGCGTCGCTACGCGTCGGCTGCGCAAAAGGCGTCATGGAAGCTCTTCGCCGTCGGCGAAGAGAAGATCTCTCCGATCGCCTGCGCGTCGATCACGCCGTCTCCGACGTAACCCAGGAAGGGCCGGCTCGTGCCCAGAGCCGCCGCCGGTGACGACGCCTGCCTTGCCCTGCTGCGGCGCCAAGCGATGACGGATCACCCGCGGATTGTCGGTCGGCGCAACCAGATCGCCATGGGCTTTCAGATAGCCGCGCACCGCGTCTTCCACAACGAGATCGGCGTCGTTGATGATCCGGTTCATCTTTCGTTTGCCGAGTTGAATGGTTGCCGCGACCTAAAGCCAAGTGTTCCTTTCATGCCTGGCCATTTTCGTAAGCGACGATGCGCTCCACTTTCGCCGCCGAGGGGCCGCCGCTGAAGCGCGCGGCCAGAAAGCTTTCGACAACGGTCTTGGCCAACTCAGGCCCGATCACGCGCGCGCCAAGGGTGATGATCTGGGCGTCGTTGCTCTTGCGCGCCCGCTCGGCCGAGTAGGTGTCGTGGCACTGGGCGGCGCGGATGCCCTTCACCTTATTGGCGGTGATGGCCATTCCGATGCCGGTACCGCAGATCAGCACAGCGCTGTCGTGCTTGCCGGCGGCCACAGCCGTGGCCACGGCATGTCCGATATCCGGGTAGAGCACCGGCTTGCCGTCGAAGGTGCCGAAATCCGCAACTTCATGACCCCGCGCGGCGATGAAAGGCTTGAAAATCTCTTTGAGCGCATAACCCGCTTCGTCGCAGCCAATGGCGATCTTCATCCGATTCCCCCCCGGACGCTTTTGCAGCGCCGCCACTCACCCACTTCGCCGCTCTCGCCGCGCGCCGGGGCACTTTCACGTGCCCGGCTGTAACAGAGACAGATGCGAACGTAACGATGAGATGTGATGAAGTCAACATGTTTCAAACGGCGCCGCCAGAATCAATCCGAGCGGCATAGATTTTCCGTTCGGAGACGCCGCCGCGGGCGCAACGGCGCGGCGCCGCGCGATTGATGATCGTCGGAAACTGTTATATTTGCACGATTTATTGTGCTTCAGCGAGCGCGCCGCGTCAAAGTCGCGCACCACTTTGCTTGTAGTCATGGCGCACGTTCGGGGCGGTTTTTTGTGCGCCATGCGGTGGAAACCATCGCCAAATGTCAGTTTGATGTGCGTGTTTCAACACATAGGCAGACAAGCGTGCTTGACACGGCCGCTCATAGTGTTATGAAAATGTTCGTCTGTTCACATGTTTCACGGCAGCGTGATGTGCGAATCCAGCCAGTTCGGCGCGCGCCAAAGCGGGTTCGGAGGATGTTTTGTCGCCTATTCGCGCCTTGTTGCAAGGCGACAGCGGGGTCCGCGCGACGCACGCGGTCGCATGCGCAGAGATTTCCAGATGCGCATTGTGTTTGAAGTCACGTTGACGGACGCGGACCATGACGACGGTCGGCTCTCTGCGTCACGCAAGGATTTCTCTGAGGATCTGCCGTCACTAGGGGTGAAGAAGTTCGGCAGCGATGGTTGCGCTCATTGACAGGACGTGTTGGCGATTAGCGTCGCGTTCTGGCGGTTGTGAATCGGCCGCCGCGACCCCCAAGTGACCAAGAGGGCGACCTTCTCAATGTCTAGCGCAACCGACAGCCCAGAAACCGAAAGCTCGCTCAAACCATCTGAGCGCCGGCGGATACTTCTCGAACACGTATTGCGGACCGGCTCGGCGCAGCTCGATGAACTTGCCGCTCAATTCGGCGTCAGCCGCATGACGGTCCATCGCGACCTCGACGCTCTGGCGTCTCAAGGAATTGTCCGCAGGGTACATGGCGGCGTCACAGTGCGCTCCTCCAATCTGGTCGAGAGCAATTTCCTCTATCGGTCGCGCCTGGCGGAGCACGAGAAGCGGGCAATCGCTTTTGCCGCGGCGGAGCTCGTTGAACCCGGGCAGGCGATCATCATTGATGATTCCACCACCGCCGGTCGACTGACGTCATTCATCCCGGCGCGCAAACCCCTGACCGTCATCACCAACAGCGTGACCGTGGTAGAGCAGCTCAAGGAAGCGCACGGCATCGAAACGATCTGCCTGGGCGGGCGTTTCAACCCGCGGTTCAATGCGTTCTTCGGCTATGTCTGCGAGCAGGCAATTGGCTCGCTGCGCGCCAACACCCTGTTCATGTCGGCGTCGACCGTTTTTGGCGGCGTCGCCTATCACCAACAAGAAGACGTGGTGAAGACGAAACGCGCCCTCATGGGCGTCGCCGACAAGCGCGTGCTGCTGGTCGACAGCTCCAAATTCGGAGTCACCGCGCTCATTCGGCTCGCCAATCTGTCGGAGTTCGATGTCGTGCTGACCGACAGCGGCATCGCGCCGACGGAGGCTGAGACGTTGCGCCAGAACGGCGTGAATCTGCGCATCGTGCAGGTCGAGGAATAGCCGGCAGCGGCCGGTTTGGCGGGAACCGACGGGCCAAGCAGGAAGCGAAAGAAATGAACAGGCCGAAGAAGATCTTGAACGACCCTTCCCACGTCGTCACAGAGTTGCTGGACGGCTTGGTGCTCGCCAGCAATGACCGGCTGATCCGTCTGGAAGGAAAGGACGCCATCGTTCGGTCGCAGATCCGCAACGACAAGGTCGCCTTGCTGATCGGCGGCGGCAGCGGCCACGAGCCCATGTTTCCCGGCTTCATCGGCGAGAACCTTGCCGACGGCGCCGCCTGCGGCCAAGTGTTCGCGGCGCCGGCGCCGGATCTGGTGCTCGCCGCCACCCAAGCGGTCAATCGCGGACGCGGCGTTCTTTACGTCTATGGCAATTACGCCGGCGACAATATGAACTTCGACATCGGCGCCGAACTGGCCGCCGACGAAGGCATAAAAGTGCGCACGGTGCGCGTGTGGGACGATGTCGCAGGAGCGCCGCCCGAACGCATCACCGACAGGCGCGGCATCGCCGGAGACTTTTACGTGATCAAGATCGCTGGCGGAGCGGCCGCGACGCTGGATAGCCTTGACGAGGTGTATCGCGTGGCGGCGAAGGCCCGTGACAATACGCGCTCGATGGGCGTGGCGATTGCCGCCGGCTCAATCCCAGAAACCGGCACCCTCACGTTCGAACTCGGGCCCGACGAGATCGAGATTGGTATGGGGGCGCATGGCGAACCGGGCATTTCCCGCCAAAAGCTGACGACAGCCGACGCCATAACCGAGCAGATGATGGCGGCGATATTGCCGGACCTGCCGTTCCACCGCGGCGACGAGGTCGCGCTTTTGATCAACAACCTCGGCGCCACCACGATGATGGAGTTGTTGGTGGTGAATCGATGCGTGCGGCGGATTCTCGCCAATGCCGGGATCGCGGTCCACCGCACGGACGTCGGCTCGTTCTTGACCTGTCAAGAGATGGCCGGGCTTTCGGTCACACTGCTGCGGCTGGACGATGAGCTTAAGCGATATCTGGACATGCCCGCCGCATCGTTCACTTACACGCGCAACTAAGGCGACCCGATGAATTCGGCGCGACAAGCGTCCGCCATGAAGAGCGGCACCGCGCCAACGTCCCAAGAGAAATGCTGAAAACAGGAGGACAGCGCTATGAGAGCTTTGGTTCTTGAGAAGGTCCGCGAGCTGCGATTACGCGACATCGAATTGCCGACGGCGCTAGGCTCGGACGACGTGAAGATCGCGATGCGATGCGTGGGCGTTTGCGGAAGCGATGTGCACTTTTACGAATATGGCAACATCGGTCCCTTCGTCGTGCGCGCGCCAATGGTGCTTGGCCACGAGGGTGCAGGCGTCGTGGTCGCGGTCGGCAGCGCGGTCACCAACTTGAAGCCGGGAGACCGCGTGTGCATGGAGCCGGGCATTCCGGATTGGAGTTCACGGGCGTCGCGTAGCGGCCACTACAATCTCGACCCGAAGGTGCGCTTCTGGGCGACCCCACCGATTCACGGTTGCCTGACGCCGGAAGTCATCCATCCGGCCAACCTAACCTTCAAGCTGCCCGACAACGTGAGCATGGCGGAAGGCGCCCTCGTCGAGCCGCTGGCTGTCGGCATGCAGGCCGCCACCAAGGCCCACGTCACGCCGGGCGCGATCGGCGCGGTGGTCGGTTGTGGCACGATCGGCATCGTGACGGCGCTTGCCGCCCTGGCGGCCGGATGCTCCCAGGTCATGATCACCGACATGCAGCAGGAGAAGCTCGACATCGCCGCGCGCTATCCAGGGCTTGTTCCGGTGAACATCGGCAAAGAGGATCCAATCGCCAAGATCCACGAGATCACCGACAATTGGGGCGCGGATGTCGTCTTCGAATGCAGCGGTCATCCGAAGGCGTACGAGCGCCTGTTCGACCATGCCGCCCCCGGCGCAACGGTGGTGCTGGTCGGCATGCCGCCAGGGCCAGTGCAGTACGACGTGATCGCCGCGGAAGCCAAGGAACTGCACGTCGAGCATGTGTTCCGCTACACCAATGTCTACGCGCAAGCCGTGAGCCTGATCGCTTCCGGCAAGGTCGATGTGAAGCCGCTGATCTCGAAGACCTTTCCGTTTGAGAAGGCTGTCGAGGCCTTCGAGTTCGCCGCGCAAGGGCTGCCGAGCGTCGTCAAGACGCAGATCGTGTTCGAGTAGCCATGCGCGACTCGCTCACGCCCGCCGAGACGCGGGACCTGCTCAAGGCGGTGTCGCAACACATCGTCGACAGCGTCGATCTGTTGACCACCGTCGACCAGGCGATTGGCGACGGTGATCACGGCATCGGCATGCGACGCGGCTTCGCGGCCGTGCTGGAGCAGTTGGAGACGCAACCAAAAACCGTAGAAGCGGCGTTCAAGGCTGCCGGAATGGCGATCATGGCGAAGGCTGGCGGCGCTGCCGGAGCGGTGTTCGGAACCCTGTTCCGTTCGGGCAGCGCAGCGTTTGCCGGGCGCAGCAGCCTCGACGCCAAAGGCCTGGCCGGGTTTCTCCAGCAAGGCCTGAAGGCGGTGGAGCAGCGGGGCGGCTCGCGGCCGGGCATGAAGACCATGCTGGACGCGCTGGCCCCAGCCGCAGCGGCCGCAGCCGAGGCCTGCCCTCAAGGTCTGCCCGCTACGGCGCGCGCCGCGGCGGCCGCGGCAGCGGAGGGGGTGGAGGCGACCAAGTCGATGATCGCCACCACGGGCAAGGCGCGCACGCTGGGCGAACGGTCGCTCGGCCATCCCGATCCCGGCGCCGTGTCGATGAGCCTAATTCTACAGGCGATGCTCGGCTACATCGCCGCGTGACTTCCGCGGGTGCGGTCCGGAGCATTGGAGCCGCGCCCGTCGCTTACGCGCCGGCTCGCGAGCGAGGGGGGTTGATTGAGCAAGTTCTGGATTGGCACCGGCTGGAAGATGAACAAGACGGCGGCCGAAGCGCGCGCCTACGTCGCTGGACTGAACGACCTTCTGCCGCCGCCCCGCGACGACCTCTCGCTGTTCTTCGTCCCGCCGTTTACCGCGCTGGCTGCGGCGCGCGAGGCGATAGGCGGTGCTCCCCTGCTGCTCGGCGCGCAGAATATGCACTGGGCCGATTCCGGTGCCTACACAGGCGAAGTCTCGGCCCGCATGCTCGTGGAATTCGGCGTCGACCTCGTTGAACTCGGCCATTCCGAGCGGCGAGCTGTATTCGGCGAAACTGACGCCACAGTGAACGCCAAAGTGAAGACCGCGCTGCGCCATGGGATGCGACCCCTGGTTTGTGTTGGCGACACCGCGCCAGAACGTGACGCCGGCGCTTCGGTGGAAACCATCGTTCGGCAAGTCAAGTTGGCCTTCACTGGCTTGGACGCAGCCGCGCTGGGCCGGTGCCTCGTCGCCTATGAACCGGTATGGGCAATCGGCGAGCGCGGCGTGCCTGCGCCGCCCGAACACGTCAGGGTGGCCCATGCCGCGATCCGGCGCGCACTTCTGGAACGCACGACGCATCCGGTGCCGATTCTGTACGGCGGCAGCGTGAACGCGGACAACGCGACGCGACTGGCGATGGAACAAGAAGTCGACGGACTGTTCATCGGCCGTGCAGCATGGACAGCGCGCGGGTTGGCCGGGATTGTTGGGGAGGTGGTTGCAGCGCGCCGCACCCTGACTGCGGCATAGCCGACGTATGACCGGGTCCCGCGAGGCGAATCGGTTGCTATCCGTGAACCGAGGCCAGAACGCCGACCGGCGCGATATGCTACTGAAATAATCGGCCCGTGTGGGGTCAGGTCAATTCGCAGGCCAACTGACAGCCAGGACTCGCGCGATTTTGTCGTTCAATCAATGGTCGCTCCACCTCCGAATCGATCGGGCGTCCGCACGCGACACCCTCCGGTGAGCATCGCAGCGACTTGTCGTTGACGTCGCGACGCCTATTCTGAGGCGAGAGAGGCGGCGATGTTTGACAAGTCGATCCTGGCGGAATTGGCGCGCTACGACGACGCAGAGGCGGCGGTCGGCGACGTCTTGTTTCACGGCACGACTGCGGAATTTGGTGACGCGCTGCGGCCGTCACCCTATGACGGGTGCCTTTGGCTCTCCGAGGCGCCGACGATTGCGCAGACCTATATCCCGGCTTCGACCGGCGCGATGTCGCTGTCTGTGGAAGCGCATGAGCTTGGGAGGCTTGTCCGACCGGAGTTCGACGGTTTGCCGGCCCGTCCCAGCGGGCTCTACGCCTTCGCGTTGCAGATGGGGTTTCCGCCGGCGAACGAAATCTCGTGCGACTTTCTGGGGCAGGCGCAGTCTTTCGTTTCGCCAGTGGATTACCCACGTTACGCGACCATCGTCGAGAAACTGACGGCGATGGGTTATCCGCGGGACGCCCGCGGCGGGTTCGCAGCCTGGGTGAACTATGAGCGCGGCGAGGGCGGTGTCCAGGTCGTTCAGCCGGCCAGCTCTACCAAGCGAGAGGGGCGCCTTTTCGTCGTCGATTGCGTGGCTGAATTGCGCCTTGCCGACCTCGCCGACGAGGAACAACGCGCTCTCATGGGGCCCAACTATCCGATCGTCGACGGGTTCCGGCGCGTCGAGGCGCGCGGCTTCGACGGCGTCGTCATTAACGAATTCCGCCAGTCCGAGATCCACGGCGATGTCGCCCATCGTTCGATCGGGCTGTTCGCAAGCGGGCTTGGCAAGATCCGCTACGCCGCGATCCCGGCCCGGCATTTTGGTTGGCCGGAGAGCGCTGGCGGCGGCGCTTCGACGGCGACGCCAGAGTTCGCCGCGGCATGGCGCAACGCGATCGGTAGTCGCATTAGCGCGTCTCGGTAGCTGAGCCGGCCGCGGTCACATAGGGCTGTGTTTTTTCGGAGCGCTGGTCTACTCCAGACCGACGCGGATCAAACTGCTGCCGGCCACTAACGTCCGCAGACGGGTCGAGACCAGCTACGACGCTATGCGGGATCAAATGTCCGCTTCGAGATTTCGTTTGCCCAAAGCTGCCGGTCCTCGGCCAGGTGCGGCCAATCAGGCGCTGTCGCTGCAGCGCGCCGATCGCTCTATAGGTAGTGGGTGACCATCTTGCCCGGATAGGCATGCAACGAGATCGAGCCGAAAAGGCCATCGTCGCCTCATGATCAAATCGGACAGTTAGGAGCAACACTGTTGCGTTGCGTGTGTGCCAGGATCTTCCACGCAGCTGATATCCAGCGCCTCCAGGCCTTGCTCGAGCAGGCCGACGCAAATGCCGCTACGGTCCGCTGACCGTTCAAGCGCGCAAAGATCGCGACGAAACGCTCGTATTGAACACAACAATTGCGGCGGTTGAAAACGGCGCCTGGACCCGCCTGGACGCGCCTGGGCGTCCCTGCATATTCCCCAAAAGCTTCCCAAAAAGTGCTTCTCGCAGGGCTTGGCCAGGATCAAGTGTCTGATTTTATTGGCGCGCCCAAGGGGAATCGAACCCCTGTTTTCGCCGTGAAAGGGCGACGTCCTGGACCGCTAGACGATGGGCGCGGGTCGGCTGCAGGCCGGCGGAACGAGGCCTGCTATAAGGGCGGACGCGCGGACTGGCAAGACGCGCCGACGCATTCTCCGACCCGTCGCAGGAGCCCGGCGCGAACAAGGGGATAAGCCGCGTCCGCCCCTTGCCAATTCACATCTCGCCTTGCGCGCCGACCGGGCGAGGGGGAATCATGGCGCGCGAGTTCGGCGGGGGAGGCCGCGGTGATGCGCGCGATACGAATCCATCAGATCGGCGCCCCCGACGTCATGCGCCTGGAGGATGTCGAGCCGCCGCCGCCGCGGCCGGGCGAAGCGCGCGTTCGCCACCGCGCGATCGGCGTCAACTACCTCGACGTCTATTATCGAACCGGATTCTATCCGCCGCCGCCATACCCGTTCACGCCGGGCAACGAGGGCGCGGGCGAGGTCGTCGCGATCGGCAAAGGCGTCAAGGGCTTCCGTCCTGGCGACCGCGTCGCCTACGTCTCGACCCTCGGCTCCTACGCCGAGGAGCGCAACGTCGAGGTCAAGCACCTCGTCAAGCTGCCGAAATCGATCTCCTACGCAGCCGGCGCAGCGATGATGATGAAGGGCCTCACCGCCCAATATTTGCTGCGTCAGACCTACAAAGTGGAGAAGGGCGACGTCATGCTCGTCCACGCCGCGGCGGGCGGCGTCGGCCAGATCCTGTGCCAATGGGGCAAGGCGCTCGGCGCGACGGTGATCGCCACCGTCGGCTCCGAGGAGAAGGCCAAGATCGCCAAGAAATGCGGGGCGAAGCACGTCATCCTCTACCGCGAGGAGGATTTCGCCGTTCGCGTCGCCGAAATCACCAAGGGCGCGAAATGCCACGTCGTCTATGACGGCGTCGGCAAGGCGACTTTCCCCGCTTCGCTCGACTGCCTGCGCCCGTTCGGCGTGTTCGCGAGCTTCGGCTCGGCCTCCGGCGGCATCGAATCCTTTAATCTCGCGCTGCTGGCGCAAAAGGGTTCGCTGTTCGTCACACGGCCGACGCTCTTCACCTTCATTGCCGATCGCGCGCGGCTCGAAAAGATGGCGCGCGAGCTGTTCGCCGTCGTCGCCTCGGGCAAGGTGAAAATCCTGCCGCCGACCGAAGCGCCGCTCGCCGACGCCGCCCGCATCCACGCCGCTCTGGAGGCGCGCCAGACGACAGGATCGACCGTTCTTCTGCCGTAAGACAGTGAAATTCAGCCGGCGACGGTCTAGCCAGAAGCGACGGCCGAGGTAGATTGCTGCGGCTGCAAGGAGGAGGGGGTGGATCAGGCGACGGAGATCGAGGCAAGCGACGCAAGCGGCGCGCCGTTGCTCGCCGCGCGGGCGATCACCAAACGGTTCGGAGACTTTGTCGCCAATGACCGCGTCGACCTCGATCTGGCGCGCGGCGAAATCCACGCCCTGCTCGGCGAGAACGGGGCCGGCAAATCGACTCTGGTCAAGATCCTCTACGGGCTGCTGAGCCCGACCGAGGGCGAAATCCTGTGGCGCGGCAAACCGGTCGTGCTGCCCAGCCCCAACGCCGCCCGCGCGCTGGGAATCGGCATGGTCTTCCAGCACTTCTCGCTGTTCGACAACCTCACGGTGGCCGAGAACGTCGCGCTGGCGTTGCCGAAATCGGAGCGGCTGGAGACGTTGCCCGACCGCATCGCCGAAATTTCCCGCGCCTACGGTTTCTCGCTTGAACCGAACCGCCCGGTCTATTCGCTCTCCGCCGGCGAGCGCCAGCGCATCGAAATCGCCCGCTGCCTGTTGCAGGACCCGAAGGCGCTGATCCTCGACGAGCCGACCTCGGTGCTGACGCCGCAGGAAGCGGAGCGACTGTTCGAGACCCTGCAGCGGCTGAAGGCCGAGGGCAGGGCGGTGCTCTACATCTCCCACCATCTCGAGGAGGTGCAACGGCTGTGCGATCGCGCGACGATCCTCAGGCTCGGCAAAGTGGTCGCCTCATGCGATCCCGGCGCCGAAACCGCGCGCTCGCTCGCCGCCCTGATGGTCGGCGCGCAGATCAATGACGTGCGGGCGGACGAGGGGCGCCAGCCGGGCAAGCCGCGCCTCGTCGTCGACCGATTGAGCGCGGCTTCGCCCTCGCCGCACGGCGTTTCGCTGAAGGATGTGTCGCTGACGGTGCGCGCCGGCGAGGTGGTCGGCGTCGCCGGCGTCGCCGGCAATGGCCAGTCCGAACTGTTCGCCTGTCTGTCGGGCGAATTGATCGCCGACCGACCCGACGCGATCTATATCGACGGTCACCCGGTCGGCGACGTCGGCGTTCACGGTCGCCGCGCGCGGCGCGCCGTCTTCGTGCCGGAGGAGCGCAACGGCCACGCCGCCGCGCCCGACTTCAGCCTGTCGGAGAACGTCGTCCTCACCAGCCACGGCCATCGCGGGATGACGCGCGGCGGCTTCATCGCCGCCGATCGCGCGCTGGCCAAGGCCGCCGAAGTCGTCGCCGCGTTTGACGTGCGCAAGTCGGGCTTCAACCCGCTCGCGCGGACGCTGTCGGGCGGGAACCTGCAAAAATTCGTCGTCGGCCGCGAGATCCTCACCCATCCCGGCATCTTTGTCGTCAACCAGCCGACCTGGGGCGTCGACGCGCTCGCTTCCGCCGCGATTCGCCAGGCGCTGCTCGACCTTTCCGCCCGCGGCGTCGCGGTGCTGGTGATCAGTCAGGATCTCGACGAATTGTTCGAGATCTGCGATCGGCTCGTCGTCATCCATGGCGGCCGGCTGTCGGCGCCGCGCGAGACGCGCGCCACGACCCGCGAAGCGATCGGGTTGTTGATGGCGGGGATGGGCGAGGGCGCGCATGCGGGTTGATCTCCTCGCCCGGAAGCAGCGTTCGCGCCTGCGTGAAATCCTTGCGCCGGTGGCGGCGATGGCGGTTGCGATCGTCGTCGGCGGAATCGTCGTCGCGCTGATGGGCCGCTCGCCGCTGACCGCCTTCGACGTCTACTTCGTTCAGCCGCTGACGCAGTCCTATTCGCTGCAGGCGATCGCGGTGAAGGCGACGCCGCTGGTTCTCATCGGCGTCGGTCTCGCCTTCTGCTACCGCGCCAACCTGTGGAACATCGGCGCGGAAGGCCAGTTCATCGCCGGCGGCGCGCTTGGCGGCTGGCTCGGGCTTCTGACGCACAATGGCGCGGGACAGGCGACCTTCGGCTCGTGGTGGATCCTGCCGGCGATGATGGTTTTGGGGACGATCGGCGGCGCGCTCTATGCCCTCGTCCCGGCCTTGCTGAAGGTCAGACTGCGCGTCTCGGAAATCCTGACCAGTCTGATGCTCGTCTATGTCGCGCAACTCGCGCTCGATTGGCTGGTGCGCGGACCGTGGAAGGACCCGCAGGGCCACAACCTGCCGGTCTCGGTCGTCTTCGATCCCGAAGCGACGCTGCCGCCGCTCGTCGATGGCGGCTCGTTGCATCTCGGCGTCCTGTTCGCGCCGATCGTCGTCGCCATCGCCGCGGTCGTCTTTTCAAAGACCTTGTTCGGCTACTCGGTGCGGCTCGCCGGCTCGTCGCCGCGCGCGGCGCGCTTCGGCGGCTTCGACGACCGCCGCATCACCATCGCCGCCTTCCTGATTTCCGGCGGCCTGGCGGGTCTCGCCGGCGTGGTCGAGGTTTCAGGCAAGATCGGCCAATTGCTGCCGTCGATCTCGCCCGGCTATGGCTTCTCGGCGATCATCGTCGCCTTTCTCGGCCGTCTGTCGCCAGTCGGCATTCTCGTCGCCGGCCTTGTCCTAGCGCTGACCTTTGTCGGCGGCGAGGACGCGCAGATCGCGATGCACCTTCCCGGCGACATGACGCTTGCCTTCCAGGGCGTCCTGCTCATCTGCGTGCTCGCCGCCGACGTGCTGGCGCGCTACCGTCTGACCTTCACGCGGAGCGCGCGGCCATGAACGCACAGGCGGTCGTCGACATCCTGATGATCGTCGTTTCGGCGGCGACGCCGCTGCTCGTCGCCGCGGTCGGCGAAATCGTCGCCGAGCGCGCCGGCGTGCTCAATCTCGGCCTCGAAGGGATGATGATCGTCGGCGCCTCGACCGGCTTCGCTTTCGCTTACACGACAAATTCGACCATCGTCGGCGTCGTCGCCGCGGCCGTCTGCGGCGCAGCGTTGTCTGCGGTCTTCGCCTTCCTGGTCATTGGCCTCGCCGCAAATCAGGTCGCCGCCGGCCTTGCGATCACCATCGTCGGCCGCGGTCTCGCCAATCTGATCGGCTCGAGCTTCGTCGGCCTGAAGCGGGCGCGCGCGTGGGAGCTGCGCATTCCCGGCCTCACCGATCTTCCCGTGATCGGCAAACTCTTGTTCGGCCAGGATTTCTTCGTCTATGGGGCGGTCCTGCTGACCGC
>JBEKVR010000105.1:0-17389 GCA_049513815.1 Roseiarcus sp.
CTCATCCACGGTCCAGGCCAAGGGGCGTACGGTCCCGCCCGTCCGACGCTCGGGGGATGGCCATCCCCCGAGCGTCAGCTCGAAATCCTCTCAGATTCGTGCCAAAGCGAACATGCAAGGGGGTGGAGGCCTGAACAAAAGCTCCCTCATCCTGAGGAGCCCGCGTGAGCGGGCGTCTCGAAGGACGAGGGAGCGACCCGCCGCTACTCCGCCTTCTCGCCAAGCCGCGGGCTCGGCCGCTGCGACGCCATCCGCACGCCGTCGACGACGATCGGCGAGGCGACGCCGGCGACCTTCGCGCCGTCGTCGCCGACGAGTTCGAGCCGCATGCCGCGGTGGACGACCTGCGGATCGGCGAACACGTCTTCGATGCGGTTGATCGGCCCCGCCGGCACGCCCGCCGCCTCGAGCTTCGCCAGCAGTTCGGCGCGGCTGAAGGCGGCAAGATGCGGCGCAAGCGCGGCGGTTAGGCGGGCGCGGTTGGCGACGCGCAGCGAGTTGGCGGCGAAGTCCGGCTCGGCGCCCGCCGCTTCGGCGCCGATCGCGCGGCAGAGGCCTTGGAACTGCCGGTCGTTGCCGACCGCGACGATGACGTGGCCGTCGGCGACGGCGAACACCTGGTAGGGCGCGATGTTGGGATGGGCGTTGCCGAGCCGGGTCGGCGAGCGGCCGGAGACGAGATAGTTCATCGCCTGGTTGGCGAGCATGGCGACGGCGCAGTCCATCAGCGCCATGTCGATGTGGGCGCCGTCGCCGTCGCGGTCGCGCTGTCTCAACGCGGCGAGGATCGCGGTCGACGCGTAGACGCCGGTGAACAGATCGACCACCGCAACGCCGACCTTCTGCGGCTCGCGCTCCGGCTCGCCGGTGATGTCCATCAGGCCGCTCATGCCCTGAATGATGTAGTCGTAACCCGCGCGCTCGGCGTAGGGGCCGTCCTGGCCGAAGCCCGAGATCGAGCAATAGACGAGGCGCGGATAGGCGGCGCGCAGGCTGTCGGCGTCGAGGCCGAATTTCTTCAGGCCGCCAACTTTGAAATTCTCGATCACGACGTCGCATTCGCCGGCGAGGCGGCGGATCGTCGCGCGGCCGTCATCACTCTCGAAATCGATCGCCAGCGAGCGTTTGCCGCGATTGCAGCAATGGTAATAGGCCGAGCCCCAGACGCCGCCGTTGGCGTCGGCGACGAACGGCGGGCCCCAGGCGCGCGTGTCGTCGCCGACGCCCGGCCGCTCGACCTTGATCACTTCGGCGCCGAGATCGGCCAGCAATTGGCCGCACCACGGGCCGGCGAGAATGCGCGCGAGCTCCAGCACCCGCACGCCCGCCAGCGGCTTTTCCGTCGTCATCTCGGGCGCCCCTTCAGAAGAACGCCTGCAGGCCGGTCATCGCCCGGCCGAGGATCAGGGCGTGGACGTCGTGCGTGCCTTCGTAGGTGTTGACCGTCTCGAGGTTCTGCAGGTGGCGCATGACGTGGTACTCGCCATGAATGCCGTTGCCGCCGTGCATGTCGCGCGCCAGCCGCGCGACGTCGAGCGCCTTGCCGCAATTGTTGCGCTTGATCAGCGAGATCATCTCCGGCGCGGCCTTGCCTTCGTCGAACAGGCGGCCGACGCGCAGCGCCGCCTGCAGGCCGAGCGCAATCTCGGTCTGCATGTCGGCGAGCTTCTTCTGGAACAATTGGGTCTGGGCGAGCGGCCGGCCGAACTGCTTGCGGTCGAGCCCGTATTGGCGCGCGCGCGTCCAGCAGTCTTCGGCCGCGCCCATCGCGCCCCAGGCGATGCCGTAGCGCGCCCGGTTGAGGCAGCCGAACGGCCCTTTGAGACCGGCGACGCCCGGCAGCAGCGCCTCTTCGCCGACCTCGACGGCGTCGAGCACGATTTCGCCGGTGACCGAGGCGCGCAGCGACAGCTTGCCCTCGATCTTCGGCGCCGTCAGCCCCTTGAGGCCCTTGTCGAGCACGAAGCCCTTGATCGCGCCGTCGTGCGCGTCCGACTTCGCCCAAACGACGAAGACGTCGGCGATCGGCGCGTTGGAGATCCACGTCTTCGCGCCCTTGAGGCGATAGCCGCCGTCGATTGTCTCGGCGCGCGTCCGCATCGAACCGGGATCGGACCCGGCGTCGGGCTCAGTCAAGCCGAAACAACCGATCGCTTCGCCGCGCGCCAGCTTCGGCAGGTATTTGCGCTTCTGCGCCTCGGTCCCGTAGGCGTGGATGGGATGCATGACCAGCGACGACTGCACGCTCATCATCGAGCGATAGCCGCTGTCGACCCGCTCGACTTCGCGCGCGATCAGGCCGTAGGCGACATAGGAAGCGCCGGCGCCGCCGTAGGCCTCCGGAATCGTCGCGCCGAGCAGGCCGAGCGCGCCCATCTCGGCGAAGATCGCCGGGTCGGTTTTTTCCTGCGCATAGGCCTCGATCGCACGCGGCAGCAGCTTCTCCTGGGCGTAGTCGCGCGCCGTCGCCATAACCAGAGTCTCCTCCTCCGAGAGCTGGTCGGCGAGACGGAACGGGTCGTCCCAATGGAAGGCGGTCTTGTTGTCGGCCATGACCCTGCGTTCTCCCTTGCGCGCCCGTGGCGGTTGTGCCGCCCGGACCCGTCATAGGGCGCAACGCCGCGGCTTGGCCAGCGCCGCTTTGGTCGGCCGGCCTCGCCGGGAGCGGGCGGCGCCGAGCCCAAGCTAACGAATTCGCGGCTTAATGATTGACTTGGCTCGCCGCTTTCCTACTTTGCGCCGCTCGCGCCGCTGGCGCGCCCGTCGGACGAAGGTATCGGTTTGATGTCGCAAGCAGCCCTGCGCGAAACCGCAGAGGTCTCCAAGGCCTGGCCGTTCGAGGAGGCGCGCAAGCTGATCGCGCGGGTCAAGCGCACCGGCCAGAAAAGCGTGCTGTTCGAAACCGGCTACGGGCCGTCGGGGCTGCCGCATATCGGCACCTTCGGCGAGGTCGCGCGCACGACCATGGTGCGCCACGCCTTCCGGATTCTGACCGACGACGCGATCGAGACGCGGCTCGTCGCCTTCTCCGACGACATGGATGGCCTGCGCAAGACGCCCGACAACATACCCAATCGCGAACTGATTCAGGCCAATCTCGGCAAGCCGCTGACCGAGGTTCCCGATCCGTTCGGCGAATACGACAGCTTCGCCGCCCACAACAACGCGCGGCTGCGAGGCTTCCTCGACAGTTTCGGTTTCGACTACGAGTTCGCCTCCTCGACCGCCTACTACAAGTCCGGCCGCTTCGACGCCGCGCTGCTGCACATGCTCAGGCGCTTCGACGCCGTGCAGAAGATCATGCTGCCGAGCCTGCGCGAAGAACGCGCGGCGACCTACTCGCCGTTCCTGCCGATCCATCCGCGCACCCGCATCGTCATGCAGGTTCCGCTGACCGGCTACGACGCCGAGGCGGGAACGATCCGCTGGCGCGATCCCGGCACGAACGAGGATTTCGAGACGCCGGTCACCGGGGGCAAGTGCAAGCTGCAATGGAAGCCCGACTGGGCGATGCGCTGGTACGCGCTCGGCGTCGATTACGAGATGGCGGGCAAGGACCTGATCGATTCGGTCAAGCTGTCGTCGCAGATCGTTCGCGCGCTCGACGGAACGCCGCCCGAAGGCTTCAATTACGAGCTGTTCCTCGACGAGAAGGGTCAGAAGATCTCGAAGTCGAAGGGCAACGGCCTGACGATCGACGAATGGCTGACCTACGCCAGCCCAGAGAGCTTGTCGCTGTTCATGTTCCAGAAGCCGAGCGCGGCGAA
The DNA here is from genome assembly GCA_049513815.1 of Roseiarcus sp. Taxonomy (GTDB): domain Bacteria; phylum Pseudomonadota; class Alphaproteobacteria; order Rhizobiales; family Beijerinckiaceae; genus Roseiarcus. The sequence goes on from JBEKVR010000105.1 coordinate 3,768, forward strand.
GCGGCTCTATTTCGACGTCATCCCGCGCACGGTCGACGATTATCTCGGCTTCCTCGAGACCTACCCGCGCCAGGAATGGCGCGAGCGGCTCGGCAACCCCGTCTGGCACGTCCATTCCGGCGCGCCGCCGGCCGCCGAGACGCTCGAGCATGGCGCCGAGGGACAGACGACCGTTTCGTTCGCGATGCTGCTCAACCTCGCCGCAGTCGCCAACAGCGCCAATCCGGCGGTGCTGTGGGGCTTCCTGCGCCGCTACGCGCCGAGCGTGACGCCTGAGACCCATCCGCGCCTCGACAAGCTCGTCCAATACGCCGTCGCCTATTTCCGCGACTTCGTCGCGCCGAAGAAGCGCTATCGCGCCGCCGACGCAGTCGAACGCGCCGCGCTGGAGGCGGTCTCGGCCAAGCTCGCGACGCTGGCGCCGCAAACTACCGCCGAGGACATCCAGCACGCGCTCTACGACATCGCGCGGCCGATCCCGCGTTACCAGGACCTCAAGGCCAAGGGGGCGACGCCGGAGCGACCGGGGGTGTCGAGCGAGTTTTTCTCGATGCTCTACGCGGTGCTGCTCGGCGAGGAGCGCGGCCCGCGCTTCGGCTCGTTCGTCGCGCTCTACGGCGTCGACGAGACCCGCGCGCTGATCGCCAGGGCGCTTGCGGGCGAGTTGGTCGCGGCGTAGCGCTGGGCCTCGCCAAAGGGCGACGAGCGTGACCGCGCGCGCCGCGTGCGGAGGGAACGCGCTGATCCCCCTCGTCGTTCGAGACGCGCCGCTGACGCGGCGCTCCTCACGATGAGGGGAACCGGATTCGCGCACTCTCCACCGCCCTCATCCTTCGCCGCCTGCGTAAGCAGGCGAGTCGAAGGACGAGGGCGGCGCGCGGGTCGGCTTAGCCCTTGGACCGCTTCATAAACGCCATGAAGGCAGCCTGAGCCTCGGTCGACTTCAGCGCCGCGGTGAACAGCTTCACTTCTTCGTCCATGCGCGCGAACAGCGCCGTTTCGTCGCCGCGGATGAGGCGGCGGATTGTCAGCATCGCATGGCGCGGCTTGGCGGCGAGCGCCTTGGCTTTGGCGAGCGCGTGCGCGCGCAGCGAGGCGGCGTCGACGACAGCGTTGACCAGGCCGCCGGCGCGCGCCGCTTCTGCGTCGAACGGCTCGCCAAGCAGCAGATACTCCGCGGCGCGAGCGCGCCCGAAGCGCAGCGGCGCGAGCAGCGAGGAGCCCGCTTCCGGCGCCAGCCCGAGATCGACGAACGGCATGTGGAAGCGCGCTGTCGGGCTCGCATAGACGAGGTCGCAATGAAAGCACAGCGTCGCGCCGATACCGATCGCGTTACCCTCGACCGCGGCGACCAAGGGTTTGGCGAATCGCGCCAGCGCATTGATGAAGCGCACCCCCGGCAATTCGCCTGCCACGGCGCCCGGCGCGCTCGCGTACGCGATGAAGTCGCCGATGTCGTTGCCGGCCGAGAAGACGCCGCCGCTGCCCTCGATCAGCAGCGCGCCGACCTCGGGGTCGTCGCTCGCCTCGGCGAAGGCGGCGATCAGCGCCTCGTACATCGCGCCGGTCAACGCGTTCTTCTTCTCCGCCCGCGCCAACGTGACGACGACGACCGCGCCGTCGCGCTCGACTTTGACAAATTCGCTCATGCGTTCTCCGCCAGGATGGCGTCGCAGCCCGCGAGCGGCGCCGCGCCGGACTGAATCGAATGGGCGAGGCCAGGCGCCGCCGTCGCCAGCTTTTCGGCGAAGAAGCGGGCGAGGCCGATGCGGCCGCGCTCGGCCGGCTGGCTCAATGCGGCGAGACCGGCTTTGGCGAGGCAGACGCCGCCGAGCGCCAAGCCGAACAGCCTGAGATAGGACGTCGCGCCGGCGAGCGCGGCGGCGGGGTCGGCGCCGAGCGCGCCGCCGAGATAAACGCTCGCCTGCTCGAGCGCGTCGTCCGCTTCGCCGAGCCGCGCCGCCGTCGCGCCGATTTCCGCTTCGCCCGACGCCGCCACGGCGGCGACGACCGCGCGCATGTCGGCGATCCCGCGTTTCAGCGTCGCGCCGCCTGAAAGCGGCAGCTTGCGCTGGACGAGGTCGATCGCCTGGACGCCGTTCGTGCCTTCATAGATGGCGGCGATGCGCGAATCGCGGAAATATTGCGCCGCGCCGGTCTCTTCGATGTAGCCCATGCCGCCGTGCACCTGCACGCCGAGCGAGGCGACCTCGTCGCCGACGTCGGTCGAGAACGCCTTGGCGACCGGCGTCAGCAGCGCCGCGCGTTCGCCCGCCGCGGCGCGCGCCTCGGCGCTGTCGGCGTGGCTCGCCAGATCGATCGACATCGCCGTCAGATGACAAATGCCGCGCGCCGCTTGGACCAGCGCTTTCATCGTGACCAGCATGCGCTTGACGTCGGGATGCGCGACGATCGGGCTCATGCCACCGGCGCCGGCGCGGCCCTGGCGGCGTTCGCGCGCATAGGCGAGCGCCTTCTGATAGGCCTTCTCGCCGATCGCCACGCCCTGCAGGCCGACGCCGAGCCGGGCGGCGTTCATCATCACGAACATCGCCGCCAGGCCGCGGTTCTCCTCGCCGACCAGATAGGCGGTCGCGCCGCCCGCGTCGCCATAGACCATGACGCAGGTCGGGGAAGCGTGGATGCCGAGCTTGTGCTCGATCGAAGCGCAGCGCACGTCGTTGCGAGGCCCAAGCGAGCCGTCCGGCTTGACGAGGAACTTCGGCGCCAGGAACAGCGAGATGCCGCGCGTGCCCGGCGGCGCGTCGGGCAGGCGCGCCAGCACGAGATGGACGATGTTGTCGGCCATGTCGTGTTCGCCGTAGGTGATGAAGATCTTCTGGCCGGTGAGGCGATAGGTCCCGTCAGGCGCGCGCTCGGCGCGCGTCTTGACCGCGCTGAGGTCCGAGCCGGCCTGCGGCTCGGTGAGGTTCATCGTCCCCGTCCACTCGCCCGAGACGAGGCGGCCGAGATAGGTCGTGCGCAGCGTTTCGTCGCCGTAGACCTCGAGCGCGCCGATCGCGCCCTCGCCGAGCAGCGGACAGAGCGCGAAACCCATCGACGCGCCCGACCACATCTCGCTGCAGGCGGCCGCGACCGCTTGCGGCAGGCCCATGCCGCCGTATTCCGGCTTGGCGGTGACGCCGGCCCAGCCGGCTTCGGCCCAGCGGCGATAGGCGTCGCGGAAGCCGGTCGGCGTGGTGACGACGCCGTTGGCGCAGCGGGCGCCTTCGCGGTCGCCGACGACATCGAGCGGCGCCAGCGCTTCGGTGGCGAATTTGCCGGCTTCGCCGATCACCGATTCAGCGGTTTCGAGATCGAGATCGCCGAACCGGCCCTCGTCGACAGCGGCCGCGAAACCCGCGACGTGCTTGAGCGAATAGAGAATGTCGGCGACTGGCGCGCGATAACTCATGGCGTTCCCCGCGCGGCGTCGTCCGAGCGCGCCGCTTGACGATGATGAGCTTGTCGCGTCCATAGGCGCCGCACAAGCGCGCGACAAGGTTTAGATATAAACCAACACGCGCGCAAGCCGATCTCCGCACGCAACCCGCATGTCGCAACCCAAGCGTCAGACCCGCCTCGCGCCCGCCGATCCGCAGGCGATATCCGAAGCCGCCGCGTGCCTTTGCGCCGGCGGCCTCGTCGCGATGCCGACCGAGACGGTCTACGGCCTCGCCGCCGACGCGACCAACGACCGCGCCGTCGCCGCGATCTACGCCGCCAAAGGGCGGCCGGCGTTCAATCCGCTGATCGCTCATGTCGGCGGCGCTGCGGCCGCGGCGCGCGAGGGCGCGTTCGACGATTTCGCCCGCCGGCTCGCCGAGGCGTTCTGGCCGGGGCCGCTGACGATCGTCGCCCCGATCGCGCCGACCTGCCAGGTGAGCCTGCTCGCGCGCGCCGGACTCGAGACGCTGGCGCTGCGCGCGCCCGATCACCCGACCGCCCAGGCGCTGATCGCGGCGGCGGGCGTCCCGCTCGCCGCGCCTTCGGCCAACCGCTCCGGTCGCGTCAGCCCGACGACCGCCGCCCATGTCGCCGCCGACCTCGACGGCCGAATCGACTGGATCCTCGACGGCGGCCCGGCGCGCCGCGGCGTCGAATCGACGATCGTCGCCTGCCTCGGTGGGCGGCCGCGGCTGTTGCGGCCCGGCGCGCTGACCCGCGAGCGGATCGAGGCCGTGCTGGGCTTCGCGATTGACGCCGCCGCTTCCGGCGGCGCGCCGATCGCGCCCGGCCAATTGTCGTCGCACTACGCGCCGCGCGCCCGGCTCAGACTCGGCGCGCGCCAATGCGCCGACGACGAAGCGGCGCTCGATTTCGCCGGCGCGCTGGCGCATTCGGGCGCGACGGCGCGGCTCGACCTTTCGCCCTCCGGCGACCTCGAAGAGGCCGCCGCCCACCTCTTTGCGTATTTGCGCGCGCTCGACGAAAGCGGCGCAGCGCGCATCGCCGTCGCGCCGATCCCCGAGCGCGGGCTCGGCCTCGCCATCAACGACCGACTCCGCCGCGCCGCGGCGCCGCGCGCTGGCGACGTCTGACGCCGCGACCTCATGTCGCGGCGGCTGCGGCATTCGTTTTCTTGCATGGCCGGCTTGCACCAGCGCATACGGTCGGCAGTTTCTGACTGCGACGAAAGCGCCGTTCGACCCATGGCCTCCACCCTCGACTGGGATGAATTTCGTTTGATCAAAGCGATCGCCGACGCACGCTCGCTGGTCGGCGCCGCCGAGGCGCTGAATCTCAATCATTCCACAGTCTTCCGTCGCCTGGCGGCGATTGAGAACGACGTCGGGGCGCGGCTGTTCGAACGGTCGCGCGCCGGCTATCAGCCGACCGAGGCGGGCGAGGAAATGATCGCGCTCGCCGGCTCAATGGCTGAATCGATCCTGGAGTTCGAGCGGCGCGTCGCTGGCCGAGACGCCAAGCCGAGTGGCGAATTGCGCGTGACGGCGGTCGATTCAGTCGCGATCGGCCTGCTGGCGCCGATTCTCACCCGCTTCCGCGCCGCCAATCCCGGCGTCCAGGTCGACCTGATCATCGCCGAGCAGACGCTCAACTTGTCGCGCCGCGACGCCGACATTGCGATCCGCGCCGCCAACGACCCGCCAGAATCGCTGGTCGGGCGGCGCGTCTGCACGATCCGCTGGGCGGTCTATTGCACCCCGGCGATCGCCAACGAATACGGCGGCCGGGTGGTCGCCGCGGCGCCGTGGGTCGGGTTCAGCTCGGCGCCGACGCGCGCCAAGCGCTGGACCGACGAGAAGATCGGGCCGCGGCGGCAGGTCTGCGCGGTCAATTCGGTGCTGGCGATGGCGGGAATGGCCGCGGCGGGACTCGGCGCTACGGTGCTGCCCTGCTTCGTCGGCGACCACAACCGCGACCTCGTCCGCGTCGGCGCGATCATCCCCGAACTCGACGTCGACCTCTGGCTGCTGACCCACGCCGATCTGCGCCATTCGGCGCGCGTGCGCGCGTTCATCGATTTCGCCGGAACCGAACTCGCCTACGCGCGCGACCTGATCGAGGGCGTCGCCGCGGTCGAAGCGGCTTGACGCGCGAGGTTAGGAGGCGGCCCGGCGATGGCGCCGGGTCGGCGCGCGCATCGTCACCAGCTCTTCGGCGGCGGTCGGATGGAGCGCCATCGTGGCGTCGAAATCCGCCTTGGTCGCCGCCATTTTGATCGCAATCGCCGCGACCTGGATCATCTCCGCGGCTTCGCGCGCGAGGATGTGGACGCCGACGACGCGACCCGAATCGGCGTCGACGACGAGCTTCATGATCGCGCGCTCGGCCCCGCCGCCAAGCGTCGCCTTCATCGGTCGGAAATTGACGAGATAGACGTCGACCGCCGCGAAGCGCCGCTGCGCTTCGGCCTCGGTCAGCCCAACCGCGCCGATTTCCGGCGTGGCGAAGACGGCGCTGGCGACGTCGCGATGGTCGACGAGGCCGTCGCCGCCGCCGAACAGATGGTCGGCGAGCGCCTGGCCTTCGCGGATCGCCACCGGGGTCAGGTTGATGCGATTGGTGACGTCGCCGACCGCGTGGATCGACGCCACATTCGAGGTCGAGCGATCGTCGACCGCCACCGCGCCGGTGACGTCGAGCGCGACGCCTGCCGCCTCGAGGCCGAGCCCCGCGGTGTTCGGCCGCCGCCCGGTCGCGACCAGCGCCTGGTCGACCGTCAGCGAGCCGCCGTCGGAGAGCGTCGCCAGCAGCGCTTCGCCGCGGCGCTCGAAGCGCGTCGGCAATGCGCCGAAGCGCAGCCGCACGCCGGCGCGTTCGAGCTCGTCGCGCAGGCCCGCGCGCATGTCTTCGTCGAAGCCCCTGAGCACGTTGTCGGCGCGCATCACTTGCGTCACCTCGGCGCCGAGCTTGGCGAACAGGCAGGCGAATTCGACCGCGATATAGCCGCCGCCGACCACCAGCAGGCGTTGCGGAAATTGGCCGAGGTCGAAGATCTCGTTGGAGGTGACTGCGAGTTCGAGCCCCGGAATGGCGGACGGCGGCTCCGGCCGCGCGCCCGTCGCGACGAGGATATGGCGCGCGCTGATCGCGCGCCCGCCGGACAATCGCAACGTGTGGCGGTCGACGACGGTCGCGCGCTCCTCGATCAGCGTCGCGCCGGCCAAGTCGAGGCCGGCGCGGTAGGCCGCCGACAGGCGCGCGATCTCGCGATTCTTCGCCTCCACCAGAGTCGGCCAGCCGAAGCGCGGCGGCTCGACGGTCCAGCCGAAGCCGGCCGCGGCGGCGAATTCGTCGGCGAAGCGGCTGGCGTAGACCAGCAGCTTCTTCGGCACGCAGCCGCGAATGACGCAGGTTCCGCCGACGCGGAACTCCTCGGCGACGATGACTTTGGCCCCGTGGCCGGCGGCGACGCGCGCCGCCCGCACGCCGCCCGAGCCGGCGCCGATGACGAAGAGATCGCAGTCGAACGCCATCGCCTCGCCCTTTCGCTGTCGCCAGTCTCGCCCCGCGAAGCCAGGCGGACTAGAAGTCCTTGCCCTTCTTCTTCAACTCTTCATGCACGCGGTTGAGCATGCCGGTCGACATTTGCTGGCGCCAAGCGGCGGCGACGGTGGCGACGCGATTGGCGACCGCGAGTTGGGCGGTCTGAAATTTCTTGCCGGTCGGGCTTTCGTAGAAGGCGGCGACGTCCTTCAGTTCCTGCTCGGTCATTTGAAAGGCGAGATCCTTGGTGGCCGCGTCGAGCAGCTCCTGTTCGGTCTTGAGGAACTCCGGCGCGATGGTTTGCACGGCTTCGGCCAGGGGGTCTTTCAAATCGGGTCGAGTGGCGAGGATCTCGCGTTGCACCTCGGCCAACATGCCGGGCACCATGCGGTCGAGCGACGGCTTCATGCCGACGTCATTGAGAATTGTCGCCGAGTAGGCGAGCGCCGCGGGCGAGGGGGCCGGCGGGGTCGAGGCTGGCGCCGCCGGAGTCGTGGCCGGAGTCGTGGGGGCCGAGTTGCCCGCGGCCGCCGTCGCGGCGCCCAGCGCGAGAACGAAGCAGGCGGCGAGGGACGCTTTGATCATTGGGAACGACACGATGTCTCTCTCCTCTGGCGATTGAAGTTCAGTCGAGCGCGCCGAGCGACTCGACTCCGGCCGGACCGGCGAAGATCGCGGCGCTGGCCATGCCGATGAACAGCCCGCAATCGACGACGCCGGGAATGAAGGCGAGCGCTTGGGCGAGCGCTTCCGCATCGGCGATGGCGCCGAAGGCGCAGTCCAGGATGTAATGGCCGCCGTCGCTGACGAACAGCGCGCCGCTCTGACGGCGCAGCGTGAGCGGGCCGGCGAGGCCGATTGCGGCGGCCGCTTGCTCGACGCGCCGGATCGTCGAGGCGGCGCCGAACGGGACAAGCTCGACCGGCAGGGGAAACTTCCCGAGCTGCGCAACGCGCTTGCTCGCGTCGGCGATGACCACCATCCGGCGCGACGATGCGGCGACGATCTTTTCGCGCAGCAGCGCGCCGCCGCCGCCCTTGATCAACCGCAAGGCGCCGTCGATCTCGTCGGCGCCGTCGACGGTGAGATCGAGCTCGGGCGTTTCGTCGAGCGTCGTCAGCGGAATTCCAAGCTCGCGCGCCTGGCGCGCCGTCGCTTCCGAGGTCGGCACGCCGACGATTTTGAGGCCCTTGCGAACCTCGGCGCCGACCAGGTCGACGAAATGGCGGGCGGTCGAGCCGGTGCCGAGACCAAGCCGCATGCCCGGCCGGACGAGGCCGATCGCGCGTTCCGCCGCTTGCCGTTTGTGGACTTCGCTGTCCGACAATTCTCTCACTCCGCCGCGGGCGTCTCCTGCCCGCGGCGATGGCCTAGCGATTCGACGAAAGAAAGGCAAATCGCCGGCGGCGGCGCTATCCGCGCGCGGCGGCGAGGGTGTCGTCGAAAGTCTTGAGCCCGGCGCGCGGCGCGCCGACCAGCACCGCCATGTTGCCCGGCGCGTGCTGGTTCTTCCACATCATCGTGTGGGCGCGCGGGATCTGCTCCCACGGGAACGCTTCCGACATGCAGGGCGAGATGCGGCGTTCGATGACGAACTGGTTGGCGGCGGAAGCCTGCTTGAGGTTGGCGAAATGCGATCCCTGGATGCGTTTCTGCCGCATCCAGACGAAGCGCGCGTCGAAGGTGAAGTTGAAGCCGGTGGTGCCGGCGCAGAACACCACCATGCCGCCGCGCTTGACGACGAAACACGAGACCGGAAACGTCTGTTCGCCGGGATGCTCGAAGACGATGTCGACGTCGCGCTTTCCGGTGATGTCCCAGATCGCCTTGCCGAACTTGCGCGCCTCGGCCATGACCGCGACGAACTCGGGCGAATTGACCTTGGGCAGCTGGCCCCAGCAGGAGAAATCCTTGCGATTGACGACGCCGCGCGCGCCGAGCCTCATCACGTAGTCGCGTTTGGACTCGTCGGAAATGACGCCGATCGCGTTGGCGCCGGCCGCCGCGCAGAGCTGCACGCCGAACACGCCGAGACCGCCGGAAGCGCCCCACACGAGCACGTTGTCGCCAGGCTTGAGCCGATGCGGCTCGTGGCCGAACAGCATGCGATAGGCGGTGGCGAGCGTCAGAGTGTAGGACGCGCTCTCTTCCCAGGTCAGGTGCTCCGGGCGCGCCATCAGTTGGCGGTCCTGCACCCGGCAGAACTGGGCGAAGGAGCCGTCCGGCGTCTCGTAGCCCCAGATGCGCTGGGAGGCGGAGAACATCGGGTCGCCGCCGTTGCACTCCTCGTCGTCGCCGTCGTCCTGGTTGCAATGGACGACGACTTCGTCGCCGACCTTCCAGCGCTTGACCCTCGATCCGACCGCCCAGACGATCCCCGCGGCGTCCGATCCAGCGATGTGGAAGGGTTGCTTATGGACGTCGAGCACCGAGACCGGCTCGCCGAGCGCGGCCCAGACGCCGTTGTAATTGACCCCGGCGGCCATGACGAAAACGAGCACTTCGTGGCTGTCGAGGGGCCAGGTGGGCACGACCTCGACCTGCATCGATTGCTCGGGCGGGCCGTGCCGCTCCTTGCGCACCACCCAGGCGTACATCGACGCCGGAACATGGCCGAGCGGCGGGATTTCGCCGATTTCGTAGAGGTCTTTCTTCGCGACGGCGGTGGAAAAGGGGCTGAGCGCGGCGCCGCCCCCGGAGCGAATGGCCATGACGTTCCTCGTGAGTCGGGCCGGAAGCCCTCAAGCGACGGGCGCGGGCGCCGAATTCCACCGGCATGTTGCACCGCAACAAGAGAGAATCGCCCCCCGGCTAGGCAAAATCAATCCCACTTTGGTCTCTGCCCGTTCCTTTACGTCACGTTCACCGGGCGCAAACGAATGGCTGGGTAAGGTGACGGCTGGAAGGCGCCTTGCCGGCGCCGCCGTTCGCGCGAGGCCGCCATGGAAGCAATGACGCCCTTTTTCCTGATGATCCGCGATCTCGAAGGATTCGAGATGGTCTGCTTCTGGCTGGGCGCCTTCGTCGGCTTCGTGCTGATCGGCTTTGCGCTCGATTATCTCATGGGCCGGCAAGGGTTTGGCCCCTACATCAATTCGATCCTGGCGCTGATCGGCGTGTTCGCCGGGCTCTACGTGCGCTACAACTTCATGTCCCCCTACCTGCGCTACGAGCCGTACCTGAGCTTCGGCCTGTTGTTCGCCGCGCCGGTGTTGCTGGTGTTGATGTTGAGCTTCGCCCGCACGCGGGTGTTTTAGGCTCTGTGACGGCGCGGACGGACCGCGCCCGCGAACCGACTCGCAAACGCCGTCGACTGCAGATAAGATTCCTTCCAAACAATAGGTCATTGGGAGGACGCGGCGTGGCGGCGCGACTCGCTTCCGTTCACGCGGACCAGATCGCTGAGGCCGTCGCTTCTGGCGCGGCGTCGCGTTCGGCGCTGGTCGCCTCGTGGCGGCGCTCGGCTCAGCTCCACCGACTCGATCCGACGTCCGCCGCCCCGTCTCGCCGCCTTTCGGCGGCGCGGCTCGCCGAGGCTCGCCAGGCGGCCGAACCGCTGCTCGGCGTCGCCGGCCCGGCGCTCGACCGTCTGTTCGTCGCGGTTGGCGGAGTCGGCTGTTCGACGCTGTTCGCCGATCGCGAAGGCGTGTCGCTCGAACGGCGCGGCGACGTCGCCGACGACAAGACGTTCGACGCCTGGGGACTGTGGACGGGCACGGTGTGGAGCGAGGAGGTCGAAGGGACCAACGGCATTGGCACCTGCCTGATCGAGCAGCGCGCTCTGACGATCCATCGCGGCCAACATTTCTTCGCGCGCAATACGCTGCTCTCCTGCACCACGGCGCCGATCTTCGACGAACGCGGCCGCCTCGCCGCGGCGCTCGACGTCTCGTCCTGCCGCGCCGAACACACCGAGCAATTCGTCCGCCTGATCGCCATGGCGGTCGGCGAAGCGGCGAAGCGCATCGAAGCCGAGCATTTCCGGCGCGCTTTCCCCAAGGCGCGCATCGTCGTCGCGCCAACGACCGACAAGTTCGGCCCGGCGCTGCTGGCGATCGACGCCGACGATCTCGTCGTCGGGGCGACGCGCGCCGCCCGCGCCGCATTCGCCGTCACCTCCGCGGCGATCGCCGCCGGCCTGCCGGCCGAGGCGGTTTTCGGCGAAGAGCGGAGCGACAGCGAAGGCTTCGCCGCCGCCGAACGCGCCATGCTGCGCCGCGCCCTGGCGCGCGCGGATGGCAATGTCTCAAAGGCCGCCGCGACGCTCGGCGTGTCGCGCGCCACGCTGCACCGCAAAATGCGCCGGCTCGGCTTGGGCGAAGGCTAGCGGCCGGCGCTGTCGCAGAATTGCGACACTTTCGCGCCGCATCGCGCGTCCCCCAGTAGCCGACCGCCGGTCGAAGCCTCACCCTCCGTTCCAGCGCCCGTCAAGCGGCGCAGATCAGTGGAGGACAATGCGATGAACCAGCCGGCGCTCAACATTGCCACGAAGGCGCCATTCGCCAAGCGCACCGACAACTTCATCGGCGGCGACTGGCGCGCCCCCGCTTCGGGCAAGTACTTCGACAACATATCGCCGATCACCGGCCAGTCGGTCGGCGAGGTGGCGCGATCCGACGCCGCCGACATCGAGGCCGCGCTCGACGCGGCGCACGCCGCCAAGGCCGCCTGGGCCAAGACCAGCGCGGCCGAGCGCGCCCAGATTCTCAACCGCATCGCCGACCGCATGGAGGCCAACGCCGAATTGCTGGCGGTCGCCGAGACCTGGGACAACGGCAAGCCGATCCGCGAGACGCGGGCCGCCGACATTCCGCTGGCGATCGATCATTTCCGCTATTTCGCCGGCGCGGTGCGCTCTCAGGAAAGCTCGATTTCCGAGATCGACCATGACACGATCGCCTACCACTTCCATGAGCCGCTCGGCGTCGTCGGCCAGATCATTCCGTGGAACTTCCCGATCCTGATGGCGACATGGAAGCTCGCGCCAGCGCTGGCGGCCGGCAACTGCGTCGTGCTCAAACCGGCCGAGCAGACTCCGGCCTCGATCATGGTCTGGATCGCCCTCATCGGCGACCTCCTGCCAAAGGGCGTCCTCAACATCGTCAACGGCTTCGGCCTAGAGGCGGGCAAGCCGCTGGCGTCGAGCGGGCGCATCGCCAAGATCGCCTTCACCGGCGAGACGACGACCGGCCGGCTGATCATGCAATACGCCTCGCAGAACCTCATCCCGGTCACGCTCGAGCTCGGCGGCAAGTCGCCCAACATCTTCTTTGCCGACGTCGCCGCCGAGGACGACGATTTCTTCGACAAGGCGATCGAAGGCTTCGTGATGTTCGCGCTCAATCAGGGCGAGGTCTGCACCTGCCCGAGCCGCGCCTTGATCCACGAATCGATTTACGACCGCTTCATGGAGCGGGCGCTGAAGCGCGTCGGAGCGATCGTCCAGGGCGATCCGCTCGACCCGTCGACCATGATCGGCGCGCAGGCCTCGTCCGAGCAGTTGGAGAAAATCCTCTCCTACATCGACATCGGCCGCAAGGAGGGCGCCGAGGTGCTGATCGGCGGCGAGCGCAACATCCTCGGCGGCGACCTCGCCGGCGGCTACTACGTCAAGCCGACCGTGTTCGCCGGCCACAACAAGATGCGCATCTTCCAAGAAGAGATCTTCGGCCCGGTGGTGTCGGTGACGAAGTTCAAGGACGACGACGAGGCGCTGACGATCGCCAACGACACGCTTTACGGTCTCGGCGCCGGCGTGTGGAGCCGCGACGCCAATCGCTGCTACCGGTTCGGGCGCGCGATTCAGGTCGGTCGGGTGTGGACCAACTGCTACCACGCCTATCCCGCTCACGCCGCCTTCGGCGGCTACAAGCAGTCGGGCGTCGGCCGCGAGACCCACAAGATGATGCTCGACCACTACCAGCAGACCAAGAACATGCTGGTCAGCTACAGCCCGAAGACTCTCGGCTTCTTCTAAAGCGAACGCGGGGCGGCGACGGTTTCGCGCCGCCCCGTCGCAGACGCCGAAGGCGCGAGGCCGGCGGCAAGCGAGGCGGCCAATGACGGACAAGGTCACGGCGACGCCGGCGGCGCTCCAACTGCTGACGGAGATCGTCGCCGACCACGGACCGGTGTTGTTCCACCAATCGGGAGGCTGCTGCGACGGCTCCTCGCCGATGTGCTACCGCCAAGACGAATTCATCGTCGGCGATCGCGACGTCAAGCTCGGCGAGATCGGCGGCGCGCCGTTCTATATCGGCGCCGCGCAATACGAGGCGTGGAAGCACACCGATCTCGTCATCGACGTCGTCGCCGGACGCGGCGGCATGTTCTCGCTCGACAACGGGCGCGAGCGACGGTTCCTGACGCGCTCGATGCTGTGCGCTGTTCCGACCGCGGCGACGGAAGGCCGGACTGATACGGCGGCCGGCCGTTAGAGCGCGCTGCATTTGGACTTACGCGGACTTCATCCTGAGGCGCCCTCGCTGACCAGGCTGTGTGAGAACTCCGTAGTTGATGTGCCTGCTGCGCGCTGATTCGATGGGGCGGGAGGTGGGGCGGCGATTCGCGGGGCACATGATGGCGCATGTAAGCGGGTCCTCGCGATATCAGACGACATTGTTCCCGGAGGTTCCCGACGACATGGTTGCGGGAGATCATCCTGTGCGGGT
>JBEKVR010000106.1:0-17369 GCA_049513815.1 Roseiarcus sp.
GAAAGCCAAGGTCGCCATCACCGCAATCATGCGAAAGCTCGTCGTCCTCGCCAACGTCCTCATCAAAGAGGATCGCCCCTGGACGCCAATCCATGCTTGACTGCCAACACAGATGCTCATCCTAACCTTCTCCCCGCAAGCGGGGAGAAGGGATTCACGCCGTCGGGGCGAGCGCTTGCATCTTCTCGATCTTGGCGGCGAGGATCACCGCCTGGGTGCGGCTCTCGACGCCGAGCTTCTGCAGGATCGCCGAGACGTGCGCCTTCACCGTCGCTTCCGAGACGCTGAGTTCGTAGGCGATCTGCTTGTTGAGCAGGCCCTGCGACAACATCATCAGCACCCGGACCTGCTGCGGCGTCAGCGACGACAGGCGGCGCACCAGGGCGCTCGCTTCGCGATTGGCGGGCTCGCTGAGGTCGAGGTCGGGCGGAGTCCATTGGCCGCCTTCCAGCACCTTGCGGATCGCCGCGCGCATCGTCTCGACGTCGAGCGACTTCGGCACATAGGCGCTGGCGCCGAACTCGATGCAATGGCGCATGACCGTCGGGTCCTCGTTGCCGGAGACGACCATCACCGGCACGCCGGGCCGCTCGGAGCGCAGGAACAACAGGCCGGAGAAGCCGCGCACGCCGGGCATGCTCAAGTCGAGCAGCACCAGATCCATGTCGGGCGTCTGTTCGAGCGCGGCGGCGAGGGTCTCGAAATCCGCCGCTTCATGGATCTCGGCGTCGGGGATCGCCCCCATCACCGCCTCGCGCAGCGCGCCGAGCACCAACGGATGATCGTCGGCGATGAGCACCCGGACCGTGTCGTTCAACCCGATTCCCCCGCAATCTACGATTCTTGGCCTTATCCCAAAGTCGAATAATCATCGCGCAACGCAAGCGGTTTGTCACGTCCAGCCGGCCGGCGAGGGCCCGTCGAGCTGACGACGCGCCTCGCCGAGCGCCAGCGCCGCGGCGACGGCGACGTTGAGCGAGCGCAGCGGCGGCGCGATCGGGATGCGGATGCGCGCGTCGGCCATGGCGTGAACCGAATCGGGGACGCCCGCCGATTCGCGGCCGACCAGAATGACGTCGCCGGGCCGGAAGGCGAAATCCCACAGCGCCGTCTCGCCTTTCGTCGTCAGCAGCGCCAGCCGACGGCCGGCGGCGGCGCGCCATTGCTCGAATCGCGCGAAAGAGGCGTGGCGGACGAGGGACAGGGCGTCGAGATAGTCCATGCCGGCGCGCCTCAGCCCGCTGTCGGTGAGGACGAAGCCGGCCGGCTCGATGATCGCCGCCTCGGCGGCGAAACAGGCGCAGGTGCGCAGCATCGCGCCGGCGTTGGGCGCGATGTCGGGCTCGTAGAGCGCCAGGGTCAACGGGGCGAGGGGCGGCATCGGCGCCGTTCCTAAGCCGATTCCGTCGCTTTCGCCACGCCCCAGGGGGCGCGTTCGCGGCCCTGATTTCCCTTCGCCGCAACGGAATGCGCAGGCGCTCTCAGCGGCGGCGAATCGCGGCTTTCGGCCTATGGACAACCTTGGCGAACGATGCGAAATAGCCGACCGCTTGGGCCGCTTCTTGCAGGCGCGGCCAATGCGAACTGGCTTCCGCCGCCGAGGGTTTCGGTTAAACCGACCCGGCTTGGCGGAACGCGAGTGCTCTCGCGCCGGACGTCTGGCGCAACGACCTGGGGGTGCATTTGTCGAGCGCGGCCATCGAAAATCCCAACCGTCGGGACTTCCTCTATATCGCCACCGCGGCGGTCGGCGCGGTCGGCGCCGCCGCCGTCGCCTGGCCCTTGATCGATCAGATGAACCCCGACGCGTCGACGCTCGCGCTGGCCTCGATCGAAGTCGATTTGTCGTCGATCGCCGAGGGTCAGATCGTCGTCGTCAAATGGCGCGGCGGCCCGGTGTTCGTCCGCCACCGCACCAAGAAGGAAATCGACGATGCGGTGAACACGCCGCTTTCCGAGCTCAAGGACCCGCAGACCGACCAGGAGCGGGTCAAGAAGCCGGAGTGGCTGATCGTCAGCGGCGTCTGCACCCATCTCGGCTGCGTGCCGCTCGGCCACGAAGGACAATACGAGGGCTGGAAGTGCCCGTGCCACGGCTCGGTCTACGACACCTCTGGCCGCATCCGTCAGGGTCCGGCGCCGGCGAACCTGCCCGTGCCCGAATACACGTTCCTCAGCGACACGCGCGTGAAGATCGGCTGATCTTCGCGCGTTTCGCCCACCCGTCCGCCCGCGCCAGACCCCATTCCAGAGAAGCAATGCCATGAGCGGAAGCCCGACCTACGTCCCCAAGAGCGCCCTCGGGCGGTGGTTTGAATCGCGCCTGCCGATCATGGGCCTGGTGCACTCCTCGTTCGTCGCCTTTCCGGTGCCGCGCAATCTCAACTACCTGTGGACGTTCGGCGCGATCCTCGCCGTCATGCTGGTGGCGCAGATGGTCACCGGGATCATCCTGGCGATGCATTACGTGCCGAGCGCGACGATGGCCTTCGCCTCGATCGAGCACATCATGCGCGACGTGAACTATGGCTGGC
Source organism: Roseiarcus sp. (assembly GCA_049513815.1). Taxonomy (GTDB): domain Bacteria; phylum Pseudomonadota; class Alphaproteobacteria; order Rhizobiales; family Beijerinckiaceae; genus Roseiarcus. Next base: position 2,535 of record JBEKVR010000106.1, read on the forward strand.
TGATGCGCTACCTGCACAGCAACGGCGCGTCGATGTTCTTCCTCGCCGTCTACGTCCACATGTTCCGCGGCATCTACTACGGCTCCTACAAGGCGCCGCGCGAAGTGCTGTGGATCCTCGGCGTCATCATCTACCTGCTGATGATGGCGACGGCGTTCATGGGCTACGTGCTGCCGTGGGGCTCGATGAGCTTCGCCGGCGCGACCGTCATCACCAACCTGTTCACCGCCCTCCCGGTGGTGGGAACCGGCGTCGCGCATTGGCTGTGGGGCGGTTACGCGGTCGGCGACCCGACGCTCAATCGCTTCTTCTCGCTGCACTACCTGCTGCCGTTCATGATCGTCGGCGTCGTTATCCTGCACGTCTGGGCGCTGCACGTGGCGGGGCAGAACAACCCCGACGGCGTCGAGGTCCAGAACGTCGAGCGCGACACCGTCGCCTTCACGCCCTACGCGACGATCAAAGACCTGTTCGGCGTGTCGATCTTTCTGATCCTCTACGCCTGGTTCGTCTTTTACATCCCGACCTATCTGCTCGACGCCGACAATTCGGTGCCGGCCAACCCACTGGTGACGCCGGCCCACATCGTGCCGGAATGGTACCTGCTGCCGTTCTACGCCATCCTGCGCGCGATCCCGAACAAGCTGGTCGGCGTCGTCGCGCTGGCGGCGGCGATCATCCTGCTCGCCTTCTTGCCGTGGCTCGACACTTCGAATGTCAAGTCGGGCAAGTTCCGGCCGGCGTTCCAGGTGTTCTTCTGGCTGTTCGTGGTCTGCTGCGTCGGCCTCGGCTATCTCGGTTCGCAAGAGGTGTCGGATACGAGCACCTGGGTCGCGCGCATCCTGACGATCGGCTATTTCGGCTTCCTGCTCGTCGTGCTGCCGGTGCTCGGGCTGGTCGAGAAGCCCAAGCCGATCCCCGCTTCGATCGCCGACGCGGTGCTCGCCAAGGCCAAACCGGCTGGGGCGGCCGCGCCGCCGGCCTCGCGCTGATCGGCCGCCACTTCGGGGGATTCGCCAAAATGATTCGACTGACGACCAACTTCCTCGCGGCGGCGCTGATGGCGGCGGGCATGACCGCCGCGTTCGCGCAGGACGACACGGAGCAGCCGAAGCCGGCGCGGCAGAGCTGGAGCTTCTCCGGCCTGTTCGGCATTTACGATCAGGCGCAAGTGCAGCGCGGCTTCCAGGTCTACAAGGAAGTCTGCAGCAACTGCCACAAGCTCAGCATTCCGTTCCGCACGCTCGAGGACTCCTATGGCCCCGGCTACACCGCCGAGCAGGTCAAGGCGCTGGCGGCGAGCTACCAGGTCACCAACGACGAGCCCAACGACAAGGGCGAGATCTTCAAGCGGCCGGGCACGCCCGCCGACATCTTCCCGCCGCCCGATTCGTTCCCCAACGACGAGGCCGCCGCGGCGGCGCTCGGCAAAGCGCCGCCGGACATGGCGCTGCTCGCCAAGGCGCGCAAATATGAGCGCGGCTTCCCGTGGTTCGTTTTCGACGCGCTGCCGTTCGACCAGTACCAGGAGATGGGCGCCGACTACATCTACGCGATCCTCACCGGCTACACGAAGTCGGACGATCTGCAGTGGAACCTCTATTACCCCGGCCATCGCATCGCGATGCCGCAGCCGATCGTCGACGGCGCGGTCGCCTACAAGGACGGCACGCCGCCGAAGCTCGACAATTACGCGCGCGACGTCGCCGCCTTCCTGAGCTGGGCGTCGGAGCCGACGCTGTCGGAGCGCAAGAAGATCGGCCTCAGGGTCATGATCTTCCTGTTCGTGCTGGCGGCGCTGCTCTATTTCACCAAGAAGCGCGTCTGGAAAGACCTGCACTGAGGCGAGGCGCAGCGGTCGGCGAGGCGGCGAAATGGCCAGGGCGATCGTCGGAATCATTGGCGGTTCGGGGGTCTACAAGTTCGCGGGCCTGACCGACGTTCGCGAGGAGCGCGTGGCGACGCCGTGGGGCGAGCCCTCCGGCGTTTTGCACTTCGGCCGCGTCGGCGGCGCCGAGGCGGTGTTCCTCGCCCGCCACGGCCACGGCCACCGCTTCACGCCGTCGACGATCAACTATCGCGCCAACATCGACGCGCTGAAGCGGGCCGGCGTCACCGACGTCATCGCCGTCTCCGCCTGCGGCTCGTTCCGCGAAGAGCTGTTTCCCGGCCTGTTCGTGCTGGTCGACCAGTTCGAGGACCGCACCTTCGCGCGCCAGACGAGCTTCTTCGGCGCCGGCTGCGTCGCCCATGTGCCGATGGCGCATCCGACCTCGCCGCTGTTGCGCGCGCGCGTCGCCGCCGCCGCTGCGGCCGAGGGGATCGCCTGCCGCAACGGCGGGACCTATCTCTGCATGGAAGGGCCGCAATTCTCAACGCTCGCCGAGTCGCTCGCCTACAAGGCGCGCGGGCTCGACGTCATCGGCATGACCGCGGCGACTGAGGCCAAGCTCGCGCGTGAGGCGGAACTGCCCTACGCCGCCGTCGCGATGGTCACCGACTACGACTGCTGGCACGAGGAGCACGGGCCGGTCGACGTCGCCTCGGTATTGAGGATCGTTCGTCTCAACGCCGAGCGAGTCGAGGCGCTGATCAAGCGGACGCTCAAGGATTTCCCCGCCGAGCACGAGCCGTGCCCGATCGGCGCCGACCGCGCGCTCGACGGCGCGATCATGACCAGCCCGGACGCGCGCGATCCCGAGCTGATGAAGAAGCTCGAAGCGATCGTCGCGCGCGCGCTCGCCAAGGGCTGAGCGACGCCGCCTCGCAATTGGTGGGTTCTCGCCCGCTCGGGCGCGAGAGGACGCCTGCCGGATGGATCGCGCGCTTCACCGCAGCGTCGGCGGCTTGCCGCCTTCCAGGCGCCCCTCCACAGCGGCGATCGCGTCGCGCAAGCGACGTAGCGACTGCAGGAATTGCGGCCGCGAAGGGCCGAGGACGTTGAAGAGATTCTCGGCGTTGCCGGCGAGTCGCTGGTAGACTTGCTCCAGCGCCCGCCGTCCCGTCGGCGTCAGATCGAGCCGCACCTGTCGGCGGTTTTCGGCGTCGCGTCGCTGGACGATGAAGTCCTTCGCCAACAGGCCGCCGACGCGTTGGCTGACCAGCGACTTGCTCATGTCGAGAAGCTCGCCGACCTCCGCTTGGGTCGGGCGCTCCATTTCGTTGACCGCCATCGCCAGGACGAATTCGCCGTAGCTGAGGCCCACCGCGTCGAGCACGCGTTTGCGCGCCAGTCGATCGAGCCGGGCGACGATCTCATGCAGCAGGAAGACCTCGGTCTCGATGAACCACGAGTTTCTTGGCACAGGCTCGGCGTCGGTCCTTCAAAAGAGTTCGGCGAGGATTCGCTGCGCGCCGGCGCGCTCCAGAATCGCCCGACAGTCGGCCACCATAGCGGCCGAGCCGCAAACATAAAAATCGGTCGTCGCCGGATCAAAGGCGAGGTCGGCGAGGGCGCGCGTGACGCGCCCGTGAACAGCGACGTCGGATGCGTCGTCGCGGCTGGCGCAGACGGTCGTGCGCGGCGGCAGCGGCGCAAGCGCGCGCGTCAGGTCGTCCGCCGCCGTGCGGCAGCCGAAGTACAGCTCGGCGGCGTCGAGGTCGCCTTCCGCCGCCATCGCTTCGAACATCGGCAGGAACGGCGCGACGCCGGTTCCCGTCGCGACGAACACTTTGCGGCGCCCGCTGCGCTCGAGGCGATAGCCGCCGAACGGCCCTTCGATCTCGGTGGCCGCGCCCGGCGCGACGGAATCGACGTAGATCGAGCCGTCGCCGCCCGTGCGGTTGCTGATCAGCAGCGTCAAGCGGGCGCCGGCGGCCGCGGCGATCGAATAGTCGCGCCATTCGAACGGCGCGACGCGCAGTTGGACGTACTGGCCAGGCGCGAAGCAGATCGGCTCGTCGAGCTCGAAGTCGAGGCGCCAGGTCGACGGCGTCACCGCCGTCTTGGCGACCAAGGTCGCGCGCTTCTTTTCCAGCGACCGCGTCGCCGCCGGCTTCGCCGCCGATGGCTTCGCGCGGTAAGCCGCCGCCATGACTCGCAGAAAGCCCAACGGGCCGAGAATCTTGCTCGCCGCCGCGGCGCCGCCCATCAACGCTCCCGGGACGCCGGGGCACGCCGCATCCGACCCGCTGAGATAGAGGCCGGCGATCGGCGTGCGGGCGGAAAGCGGTTCACGGCGGAATCGCTCCGGCTTCGCCGGCAGGCCGTAGAAGGCGCCCGAGGGGTGGGAGGTGAAGTCCTCGACCGTCAGCGGCGTCGACAATTCGGCGTAACGCGTCAGTCGCGACAGGCCGGGCACGGCGACGTCGGCAAGCCGCAACAGGCCTTGCGCGATGCGATCCTTGAGCTCGACGTAGTCGCGCCCGCGCCGCCCGCTGGCGCCGCCGCGCCAGGCGTCGAAGGCGGCAGACGGCATGAACGTGCCGATCTCGGCGGTGTGGAAACGGTCGTCTCCCGACTTCGCGGACGGGAACGACAGAAACGCGTGGCGCGGCTGGCCCGCGAGGGTCGCCGCAGTCTCGGCGGCAATGTCGTCCTGCTCGAACGACGTGTTGATCCAATAGTTCTCGCCCGCGACGCCGAGCGTGGAGACCGGCTGATTCAGCCGCAGATAGAGCATGACGGCGGACAGGCCGCCCGCCATCGCGTCGACATAGGCCCGCGGCCCGGCGGAGCGCCGGCCGATCTCGCCGTCGGTCGGCAGCAGCCGGCGATAAGTGTTGCGCGCGCCGATGTCGGAGATGACGATCGGCGCGCGAAATTCGACTTCCGCGGGCTCGCCGCTGCGGCGATCGAGCGCCTTGACGCCGACGGCGCGCCCGCCGTCGGTAAGTATGGCGGTGACCTCGTGGCGCACCTTGATGGCGCCGCCGGCCGCCTCAATGCCGGGTTCGAATGTGCGCGCGATGCGCCCTGCGCCGCCTTGCGGAAACCAGCCGCCGTTGAAGTAGCTGCTGACCACGAGGGCGTGCATCGCGAACGCGCTTTCGCCGGGCGGCAGGCCGTAATCGCCCCACTGCGTGGCGAGCAAGGCCTTGAGCTGCGGCGACTTGAAGTTGCGGCGCAGGTAGTCGCCGGTCGTCTGGGTCGCCCTGGCTGCGCCCAATCGGCGCCATTGCGCCAGAAGGAAGCCGAGCGGCGCCGGCGTCAACTGCTGCTGGATGCGGAGGACGTGCCAGCCGGCGACGGCGCGCAGGTCGCGGAAATAGCGGCGGATCGCCGCCGCCTCGTCGGGAAAGCGCTCGATCAACCGCGCTTGGTAGCGCTGCGGATCGGAAGGAACTGAGAAACTGAGGCCGGGATAGACGAAGCGCTCGAATTCGTCAGGCATGCGATTCCAGTCGAGCGCGCCGTCCGACAGATAATCGAACAACGCGCGCATCATCGAGCCCTTCTGCAGCTCGCCGAGGTAGTGCACGCCGACGTCCCAGCTGGCGCCGTCGCGGCGGAAGACGTGCGTCTGGCCGCCGCGTTCCCAGTGCTTCTCCAGCACCAGAACCCTCATCTTGGCGATCCGGGCGAGAAATCCCGCAGCCGACAGCCCGCCGACGCCCGATCCGATGACGATCGCGTCCCACGCTTGAGTCACCGCCCTCCTCCGGGTCAGTTCAGTCTGCGGACAGTGTAGTGTCTTAACTGTTTCGATCAAGACTTTTCACAGCTCGCCAAGCGCGCAACATCGTCGCACTTGCAACGCACATGATCTGTTCATACATGCTATCGACACAGAGGACCTGTAATGACGATCGATTGGGCGCATTTCACGCCGCTTTCCGCGCTCGCTGGCGGCGCGCTGATCGGGCTGGCGGCGGCGGTGCTGATCCTTGGGATTGGCCGCGTCATGGGCGCGGCCGGCATCGTCGGCGGCGCGCTCCAAATCCACGACGCCGACGCGCCGTGGCGCTGGTCGCTGATCGTCGGCCTCGTCCTCTCGCCGCTCGTCGCGCGCGCCTTGTGGAGCCTCGCCCCGCCGGTCTTCGCCGCCCATTGGCTGGCGCTGGTCGCCTCCGGCCTGTTGGTCGGCTTCGGCGCGCGGCTCGGCTCGGGCTGCACCAGCGGCCATGGCGTCTGCGGTCTGGCGCGCTTGTCGCCGCGCTCGTTCGTGGCGACCGGGATCTTCATGGCGACCGCGTTCGCGACCGTGTTCGTCGTCCGCCACGTCGTCGGCTGAGGCAGGAGACGGGTGATGAAGCGCAACCTATTCGCCCTCGCCGTCGGCCTGATCTTCGGCCTCGGACTGTGCCTCTCGGGCATGTACGAGCCGACCAAAGTGACCGGCTTCCTCGATCTCGCCGGCCTCTGGGATCCGTCGCTCGCTTTCGTCATGGGCGGCGCGATCGTCGTCGCCTTGCCGGCCTTCCTCATCGCGCGCCGGCGCTCCGCGGCCTGGGTCGGCGGCGCGATCGAATTGCCGACCAAGCGCGCGATCGACGCGCCGCTGGTCGTCGGCTCCGGCGTCTTCGGCATTGGCTGGGGCCTCGGCGGCGTCTGCCCGGCGCCGGGCGTCGTCGACCTCGGTTTCCTGAGCCCCGGCGCCGCAATTTTCGTCGCTTCGATGGCGACGGGCATGCTGGTCTATCGCGCCGCCGCCGGTCGGCGCATGCCCGGTCTCAGGCTTCTGGCGCAGGATGCGTGAGCCTCATTCAGAGAGCTCGCGCGTGATCAGGCAATCGTTCGAGAAACTGCTGTTCGCCGCGCGCTGGCTGCTGGCGCCGTTCTATCTCGCGCTGGTCGTGGCGCTGCTGGCGCTGCTCGCCAAGGTCGGCGTCCACGTTTACGACCTGACGATGCATTTCCTCGCCCTCAGCGAGGACCACGTGCTGCTCAGCGCGCTCGGCGTCGTCGACCTGACGCTGTCAGGGTCGCTGGTCGTGATCGTGATCCTGTCCGGCTACGTCAATTTCATCGCGCCGGTCGACATCGAGATGCACAAGGACTGGCCGCGCTGGTTCGCCAAGATCGATTTCAGCGAGCTCAAACTGAAGCTGATGGCCTCGATCGTCGCCATCACCGCGATCAAGCTGCTCGAGGGCTATATGAACGTCGGCAGCATCTCCGATCGCGACCTCGCCTGGCAGACGGGCGTCCACATCGCCTTCGTCGTCACCGCGCTGTTGCTGGCGCTGGCCGAGCGCGTTGGCGGCGACAAGCGGGGCGACGAGGCCTGACGCGCTATTTCTGCAGAACCACCTGACGGCATTCCGGCGGCAGTTGCGACAGCGTCAGCGGCGGCTTGGGCTTGCCCGGCGTGGGATGCAGCGCTTCGTCGGTGAACCACCAGTCGAGCGACTTGTCGCAGCCGTCGCCGGGGGGGACCGGATCCTGCGGCTGGCACGTCGTCTCGCCGGCCGGGCAGACGATGCGGATGTGGAAATGGTAGTTGTGGCCCCAATAGGGGCGCACCTTGTTCATCCACGCTTCGCCCTTATGCGTCTCGCACAGCGCCTTCTTGATCGCCGCGTTGACGAAGATGCGTTCGACCTCGGGCTCCTCCGCCGCGGCCTTGATGACCCCGGCCTGCCGCTCGCTCCAATGCGCGGGATCGACCGCGAGGCCGTCGGGCCGCACCATGTCGACGGCGGACATCTCTTCGCGCTCGGCGCGGTCGAGCCGATGGTCGGGCATCGGCGTCAGCCACACGTCGGCGTCGAGGCCGATCTGATGCGAGGCGTGGCCGGTCAACATCGGCCCGCCGCGCGGCTGCGAAATGTCGCCGACCAGAATGCCCGGCCAGACGCCTTCGTGCGCCGCCTTGCGCGAGAAGCGCTCGAGGAAGGCGATCATCGCCGGGTGGCCCCAGGCGCGGTTGCGCGAAAGGCGCATCACCTGCCAGGCGTCGCCGTCGACCGGCAGCGCGACCGCGCCGGCCAGGCAGCCGCGCGAATAAAAGCCGATCGAGCGCGCCTGCGCTTCGGCCGGCGTCATGGCGCGGCCGAACACTTCCTTGGCGGCGAGCTTGGGATCGTTGGGATTGGCGAGCGGCGGCAGCGGCGCCGGCGCGAGCGCGCCCTTGTCTTGCGCCGCCGCGCCCGTGAGCGCGCCCGCCGCAATCGCCATCGCGATGACCATCCGCCGCATCGCCAGTCCCCGTTTTGCCGCCCGCGCTCCTGTTTCGGCCGCGGCGCGGCGCGTCGTCAATCCCATTCGCGCCGCGTCGCAACAACGAAGAGACGCGGAAACGGCGGCAGCGCGCCGCCGCCGGCGCGCGCCGGATAGGCGCGGGCGATTCCGGTGCGGTAGAGCGCGAGGAAGTCGGCGAGCTCGTCGGCGTCGAGCGGATTGAGGAACGGCCGCAGTCCCGTGCTCTCGAGCCAGGCGACGATCGCGTCCGGCCCGGCGAGGCGATGGACGTAGGTCGTGCGCCAAATGTCGATCTCGTCGCAGCTCGTCGACAGCGCGTCGTCGTAGTCGGCGAAGGCGCCGATCGGCTCGCGCGCCGCCGCGGCGTCGGCGAGCTTGTCGCGGAAGCGCGCCGCCGCGGCGATCTCGCGCATCAGCGCGTGGCTGGGCTCGTCCTCGTTGTCGGGCATCTGCACCGCCAGACATCCGCGCGCCGGCAGTTCGGCGACGAGGCGCCGCATCACGCCGATATGGTCGGGAACCCATTGCAGCGCGGCGTTGGCGAAAACCAGGTCGGCCGACGGGTCGCTCCATTCGGCGATGTCGCCCTGCCGGAAATCCACGTCTGGCAGACGCGCGCGCGCCGTCTCTAACATGTTAGGGGATGAATCGAGGCCGAGGATCGCCGCTTGTGGGTGGCGTTCGGCTAGGAGCGCGGTAGAATTGCCTGGCCCGCAGCCGAGATCGACAATCCTTCGGCGCGCGTCCGGAGGGACGCGCGCGAGAAGGTCGGCCGCCGGGCGGGTTCTGCCTCCAAGCGGCGGTAGGCGTCGGCGCGCCAATCCGCTACGGGTGCAGCTTTCGACGAGGCGGAATTCTTCACATGCATTTTTCCGTCATGAGACAAAATTGCAACATTTCGTCGACGCTCCGTGGGGCTCCGCAGGGGAAATCCACCGATCATGAAAACGCCAGCCCTACCAGAACGTTAATCGCTAAGCATGGCGAGCGGCGGGGAAGTGGCGGCGAACGTATGGCGGAATTGTTCCAACAGTGTGGCGTCTATAACGCACCGGCAAGACGCCCTCCGGCGCGCCCGCCGGCGTGAAGTCTGTCCGTTTATCAATCATTTGTCCGCCAGCCCAGAAGGGCTGGCGCGCGGGAACGGGGCGTCGGGGGCAGGGGCGTCGGTTTGTCGCCGACAAACGAGTTGCCCTGCGCCATGCCCCATGCGATAGTCGGCCGTCCAAGCATAAATGCGGTCGCGGGTGAGGAATAAGCGGTCAAATTGAAGATCGCGGGGGCTCACTTAAGTATAAACGCTGGGGGGCGTTAAATAGAATAAGTTGTCTATTTATCGGAATGTTGGCGTCATTTAGTTGATGTTGATGTCTACCGAATTGTTCTTGCGTTTCGGCGGATCTTCGAAACATAAGCTGGGAATGACACACCACAGTGCGGGCTGTGGGAGGAGAGGCCATGTCGTTTCAACGACCTGCGGATTATGCGGGGGAATTGTCGGTCGGCGGCGCTTATGCGCTGCTGAAAGAAGACCAGAAAGCGGAACTGGTCGACGTGCGGACCCAGGCAGAATGGACCTGGGTCGGCGTTCCCGACTTGAGCGACCTTGGCAAAACGGCGATCTTCGTCGAGTGGGCGAGCTATCCGGGGATGCGGCCAGCTGCCGACTTCGCCCAACGCGTGATCGCGGAATTGGCTGCGCGCGGCGCCGATCAGGAGACGCCCGTTCTCTTCCTCTGTCGTTCCGGCGCTCGTTCGCTCGCTGCGGCGCGCGCGCTCACTTCGGCCGGATGGCGGCGTTGCTACAACGTCAGCGAAGGTTTCGAAGGAGGCCTAGACGCCGCGTCGCATAGACGCGGCGCGCTCGGCGGATGGAGGGCGGGAGGCATGCCGTGGACCCAGACGTAAGCGGTCCACGCGAGCCTTCTCACCCTTCCCCAATCGACCGATCTTCAGAAGAGACTCCGATGAACGAGAGCGCTGAACTGAGCGCGGCTGCGGCCGACGCTCGCGCCATTCCATCCTTGCGCGACACCGACGAAAGCTGGCGACGCTGCTGCCGGCGCCTGCGCGCCGAGCTCGGCGAGAACGTCTTCACCTCGTGGTTCGGATGCCTCAAGCTCGACTCGATCGAGGCGGGCCGCGCGCAATTCTCGGTGCCGACGCGCTTCCTCAAGAGCTGGATCGAAGCCCATTACAGCGACCGCATTCTCGCCGCGCTCGAAGCCGAGATCGGCGGCGTCGCGTCCGTCGCGATCGGGTTGCGCTCGTCGATGGGCGCGTCGGTCGCGTCGCATGCGGCGACAGTCGCTCCCCATCAGCCCAAGGCGATCGACCCTGCGCGCCAAGCGACGGCGCGCGTCGCTTCCGTCTCGGCGCCGCGTGGCGGCGCGTTGCGCGAGGAGGCCGCCGTGTATGGGGAAGCGCTCGCCAGTTCGCCGCTCGATCGTCGGCTGACGTTCGCTTCGTTCCTGGTCGGCCGCTCCAATCAACTCGCCCATTCCGCCGCGCAGCGTGTGGTCGAAGACCGCGCCGGACAGACGCCCGCCTTCAGCCCGCTCTACGTCCATTCGGCGGTCGGCCTCGGCAAGACCCATCTTCTCCAGGCGACCGCGCACGCCACGGCGGCGCAGGGGCGCAGCGTCATCTATCTGACCGCCGAGCGCTTCATGTACGGCTTCGTCGCGGCGCTGCAGTCGCACACCGCGATCGCCTTCAAGGAGGCGATGCGGTCGATCGATCTGCTGATCATCGACGACGTGCAGTTCCTGCAAGGCAAGGCGTTCCAGAACGAGTTCGGCCACGCGCTCAACGCGCTGCTCGATTCCGAACGCCAGGTCGTGGTCGCCGCCGATCGCCCGCCGGGCGATCTCGAGGCGCTCGACGAGCGCGTGCGCTCGCGGCTCGCCGGCGGCCTCTGCGTCGAGATGATGCCGCTCGACGAACCGTTGCGGATGAAAATCCTCGAAGCGCGCATCGCCGCGGCGCGCGCCCAGAATCAGCAGTTCTCCGTGTCGTCGGCGGTGGTCGCCTATGTCGCGCGCTCGGTCGTCTCAAACGGGCGCGATCTCGAAGGCGCGGTCAATCGCCTGATCGCCCATTCGATCGTCGGCTCGCCGCTGACTGTCGAAGCGGCGGAGGCGGCGATCCGCGATCTTGTCCGCGCGCGCGAGCCGCGACGGGTCAAGATCGAGGACATCCAGAAGCTGGTCGCCAGCCACTACAGCGTCAGCCGCTCCGACATTCTCTCGGCGCGCCGCACGGCGACGGTGGTGAAGCCGCGGCAGGTGGCGATGTATCTCTCGAAGGCGCTGACCTTGCGCTCGCTGCCGGAGATCGGCCGCCGCTTCGGCGGACGCGACCACACGACGGTGCTGCACGCGGTGCGCAAGATCGAGGGCCTCAGCGCCACCGACACCGCCTTGCGCGAAGAGCTCGAGCTGCTGAAACGGATGCTGCAGGATTAGCTGCGCGCAATGGCGCTGATCTTCAAGATCGTCGCCGCCGAGGCATGGCGCGCCGCGACGGCGGCGGGCGTCTTCCTCGGCGCCGAGGTCGATCGAACGGACGGCTACATCCATTTCTCGACCGCCGCCCAGGCGCCTGAGACGGCGGCGAAATGGTTCGCCGGCCGCGCCGACCTCACGCTGGTCGCGGTCGAGGCTGACGCGTTGGGGCCGGCGTTGCGCTGGGATCCGTCGCGCGGCGGCGCGCTCTTTCCTCACCTCTATGGCGCGCTGCCGCTCGCCGCGGTCGCCTGGGCGCGGCCGCTGCCGCTGAAGGCCGACGGCCGCCACGACTTTGGAGAACTCGCGTGCTGACGAGGGCGATGGGCGCGCTGACAATGCCGCTGCTGCTCAGCCTGCCGCCCGAGGCGGCGCACCGCGCGACGATCGCGGCGCTGAAATACGCGCCGTTCCTGCCGAAGACCGCTTCGCCCCCTGGGCTTGCGGTCAGCGCCTTCGGCCTCGATTTCGCCAATCCGATCGGCATGGCGGCGGGCTTCGACAAGAACGCCGAAGTCGCTGGCGCGCTGCTCGCGCTCGGCTTCGGCTTCGTCGAGGTCGGCACGCTGACGCCGCGGCCGCAAAACGGCAATCCGCAGCCGCGCCTGTTTCGGCTGCCGCGTGACGGCGCGCTGATCAATCGCATGGGATTCAACAACGATGGCTACGAAGCGGCGCGCGTGCGGCTGGCGGCGCGGCCGGCGCGCGGAATCGTCGGCGTCAACATCGGCCCCAACCGCGACGCCGTCGACCGCGTCGCGGACATCGCGCTCGGGGTGAAGACCTTCGCCCCCTACGCCAGCTATTTCGCCGTCAACGTCTCCTCGCCCAACACGCCCGGCCTGCGCGATCTGCAGCAGCGCGCCGCGTTCGACGAACTCGTGGCGCGCGTCGTCGAGGCGCGCGAGCAGGCGGCGCCGGGGCGGCCGCTGCTGGTTAAGATCGCGCCCGACCTCGATCTGCGCGGGCTCGACGACGTCGTTGAAGTGTGCGTGCGGCGCGGCGTCGACGGGCTTATCGTCGCCAACACGACGATCGCGCGGCCAGCTTCGCTCGAGGGGCGCGACCAGGGCGAAGCGGGCGGCCTCTCGGGTCGGCCGCTGTTCGAATCCTCGACCCGAATGCTGGCGCGCGCCTATCTGCGCTGCGGCGGCACGCTGACGCTGATCGGCTGCGGCGGCGTCGACAGCGCCGAAACGGCGCTGGCCAAGATCGAGGCAGGCGCGACGCTGGCGCAGGTCTATACCGGCCTCGTCTATCGCGGCCCGGCGCTGATCGGCGAGATCCTCGACGGCTTGGCGGCGGCGGTCGAACGCCGCGGCCCCCTCGCCGCGCTCACCGGAACGCGCGCGCGCGAATGGGCGGCGGGCGAAGGCTGACGCCTCAGGGCGCGCGGCGGGCGCCGAGCAGCCGCAGCACCAGCCACACCGGCAGCACCACCAGCGCGCCTGTCGCCAACACGCGGCCGATCTCGCGGAAGTCGGTCAGGCCGTATTCGATCAGGCGACGCACCAGGCTGACGAAGCTGTCGATGATGTTGCTCGGATCGAAGCCGAAGGTGACGAGCACGATGCCGACGATGAACGACACGACGATGAGCCTGAGCGCCACCGTCGCCGGCGAACCGCCAAGAAATGCCGAGAGGTTGTTCATGACGTCGCTTCCTGACCGTTCGCGCCCGCATGCCTGATAACGCCGACGGCGCAGAAACGCCAGACGCGGCGCCGGCGTAACGCCGCGGCGTCGCCGGCGGCATGACTCCCCGCGAACGCAGTGGCGCCGACTTCCGTCGAAGTCTGGAAGAATCCGGGCTCAGGGCGCGCAACGAGCCAGCTCATCTGCGACTATCTCGACGAATTCTCAAATTCGCTGGGAGGAGCGAGGCCGCCGGTCGATTCCAGCGTGCTGAAACGGCTCTACGACCGCCGCGACTATGCCGCGATGCTCGGCTGGATCACAAGAGTTCGATGCGCCTCGACCTGCGCGTCGGTCTCAGGATTGTCGACCTTCCCGCAGCGTCCAGCCCGATGTGGGTCGAGCTGCCGGTTCCGATGCTGGCCTACGGCAGCCCCGAGTTTCGCGCCACACGCGTGGTGGTGAACGCTCGCGCGGCCGACCTCGCCGAACGATCGTTCGTCTGGGTGGTCGCCGGCTTCGCCCACGAGCTTGCTCACGTGGTGTCGTCGGCGATCGCCCATCGCCTACGGCACGACGAGCGGGCGGTCGATCTGACGGCGATGGCGCTCGGCTACCAGGCCTTCGTCGGCGACGCCGAAATCACCCGCAGCGAAGGTCTCCTTTGGTCGATCGCGCTCTCCGTGTTGCTGCTGCCTTTGGGCGTGCTGGTCTGGCGCACGCCGAAGCGGCGAACGTTGCGATTGGGCTATCGACGCGCGGCGAAGCCGCCGCCGCACGTCAATATCTGGCCAAACGGACGGGCCCGGCGCTCCGCGGGGCGTCGCGCCGGGCCTAAGCGCGATTTACGCGCCTTTGGGGAAGTTCACCACGGTGGCCGGCTTGGCTGGCGCCGACTCCTCGGGCGAGCCGGCCGCCGGCTTGCCGTTGAAGGTCAGCGCGCCGTGCGACACGCCGATCTTGATCGTCTCGCCGTCGCGGATCTCGCCGGCGAGCAGCATCTGCGCCAGTGGGTCCTGCACCGTCTTCTGGATCGTGCGCTTGAGCGGGCGCGCGCCATAGGCCGGGTCGTAGCCCCGCTCGGCGAGCCAGTGGCGCGCCTTGGCGTCGAGTTCGATGACGATCTTGCGATCCTCGAGCAGCTTGGCGAGCCGCTTGAACTGGATGTCGACGATCGCGCCCATGTCCTCGCGCCTGAGCCGATGGAAAAGGATGATCTCGTCGACGCGGTTGAGGAACTCGGGCCGGAAATGCCCGCGCACCGCCGTCATCACCTCTTTCTCGACCGCCTTGACGTCCTCGCCCTCCGGCTGGCTGGAGAGAAACTCCGAACCGAGGTTCGAGGTCATGACGATCAGCACGTTGCGGAAGTCGACGGTTCGGCCCTGGCCGTCGGTCAGCCGTCCGTCGTCGAGCACCTGCAGCAGGACGTTGAACACATCCGGATGCGCCTTCTCGATCTCGTCGAACAGCACGACCTGGTAGGGGCGCCTTCTGACCGCCTCGGTCAGCGCGCCGCCTTCCTCGTAGCCGACGTAGCCGGGCGGGGCGCCGATCAACCGCGACACCGAATGCTTCTCCATGTACTCGGACATGTCGACGCGCACCATC